>NZ_JBICTE010000002.1:0-427822 GCF_043197485.1 Micromonospora sp. NPDC049102
GGAGACGGCAGCATCGGCTCGATGATCTCCCACTCGGCGTTGGTCAGGTCAGACGGGTACCGCCGCACTCGATCCATGCCTGTCCATCGAATGAGCCAGGCTCATCGATCGGACCCACTGTGCGACACGCCCGACCCACCCACAAAACAAACGCGCTCTAAGGGAACGGTCAGCGGTGACCACGTCGCCTCCGCTTGCGAGGGCGGACCACGCCCGGCATCCCGACCGCGGGCCAGCCGTCCAGCTCGGAGGGTGGCACCCCGCGCCGGAGCAGGTCGTCCAGGAGCAGGGCCAGCGAGTAGTCGGGGTGCAGGCTCAACGTCCGTTCCAGCGCGACCGCCGCCAACGCCCCCTGCCCCGCCCGCCACGCCGCGAACGCCAGCAGCGCGCCCGGTGCGGCGGTCAACTCCGGCTCGGCCCGGCGCAGCACGTCGGTCCAGAGGTCGATGTCCCGGTCGCGGCCGTCGGTGCGTTCCCAGGCGTGGTCCCGGACCGGCAGGTGACCGAGCAGCAGGCTGAGCCAGGCGAGTTCGTCGTCGTCGAGCCGTTCGCCACGCCGCTGTCGACGTTGCGCCTCGCGGACGGCCGCCACCCCGGCGGAACGCAGTGCCCGCCCGCCGAGGAGGTCGCTGGTGGGGGCCTGCCCGATCAGCTCGACCAGTCGTCGTTCGGCCCGGACGGTGGCCGCGTGCAGGGCCTCGCGGGCCGGGCCGTCGACCGGCGACACCTGCGCCACGAGGGCCGCCCGGTCGGGGAGCGCGACCTGGCCGGCGAACACGGCCGACGCGGTCACCGGATTGGCCTGCGGGTCGTAGCGCCGACCCTCGGGCGGGCAGCAGTCCGCCTCGGTACACAGGTAGGACCACCACCGGCCGTCGGTCACCCGCAGCGCGTCGAGCACCTCCAGGCCGGCCGCCGTCAGGGCGGCGCGCACCGCGTCCACGCTCGGGGTCACCTTCTCGGGTGGCCCGTAGCCGACCACGGTGGCGGCCTCCGCTCCCTGCCGGTGGATGACCCCGGCCAGGTGTCGGGCGCGGTCGACCAGATCCGTCGAGGGGTCGGGCAGGTCGGCGCGGGCGGCGAAGATGATCTGCCGGCCGCGCAGCGCCACCGCGACCACGCTGTCGGCGGGGTGGAAGCCGAGCAGGTACGGCACGGCGGCGATCAGGTCGGCGGGCGAGCGGACGGAGAGCTTCGCACGGTCGGTCGAGGTCATGCAGGAAGGCTGCGTCCGAGCCGCGAAGCCTTCCAGACCCTGTGGATGACACGCGGTCTGTCCACAGCTACGGAACGTATTCATGCAGGTGGGCGTGATTCGGTGTGCCGACAAGACACCGCAGTGTCATGGACAGCGGCTACCGTGCGCTGATGGACCTGGCGTACCTGCGCGCGCACCCGGCACACCTGCCGACGTTCCGGACCCATCAGCGGCTCCGGGAGACGCCGGTCGCCGGTGGCAACATCTGCGCCGCCGCCCGGCTCACTCTGGACGATGGCCACTCCGTCTTCGCCAAGTCCTGGCCGGAGAGGGCCGACCGGCCGGCGCCCGAGGGCTTCTTCGCCGCCGAGGCCGCCGGGCTGCGGTGGCTGCGGGAGGCCGAGGCGATCGGCGTACCCGAGGTGATCGTGGCGTTGCCCGACCTGTTGGCCCTCGACTGGGTGGAGCCCGGCGAGCCGACGCCGGAGGCCGCCGAACGCTTCGGTCGGGAGCTGGCCGCCCTGCACCGGGCGGGCGCGCCGACCTTCGGGGCGCCGTGGGCCGGCTTCATCGGCGGCCTCGGGCAGGACAACACCCCCGACGACGGTCCCTGGTCGACGTGGTTCGCGCTGCGCCGACTCAACCCCTATCTGCGCCTGTCGCTTGACGGCGGCGCGTTGAGCGGCGGCGATGCCGCGCTGGTCGAGCGGGTGATCGGGCGGATCGGTGAGTTCGGCGGGAACGAGCCGGCGGCTCGCATCCACGGCGACCTGTGGCCGGGCAACGTGCTGTGGGGCCTCGACGATCGGGCCTGGCTCATCGACCCGGCGGCGCACGGCGGGCACCGCGAGACCGACCTCGCCCAACTCGCGCTCTTCGGCGGTGTCGCGCACCTTGACCGGGTGCTGGCCGCGTACCGGGAGGACTGGCCGTTGACCGATGGCTGGCGCGATCGGGTGCCTCTTCATCAGCTGCATCTGCTGCTCGTGCACACCGCACTGTTCGGTTCCGGCTACCGCGATGCGGTTGTCCAGGTCGCCCGAGCCGCCCTCAGCGGCGTCGAGCGCGCTACGGTCGACCGGTGAGTGTCGCCCCAGGCGCCGACGGCGTCCTCGTCGACCGGTACGGCCGCGTCGCGCGGGACCTGCGCGTGTCGCTCACCGACAAGTGCAACCTGCGGTGCACGTACTGCATGCCGGCCGAGGGGCTGCCCTGGTTGGCCGGCCCCGACCTGCTCACCGACGAGGAGATCGTCCGGCTGGTCCGGGTGGCCGTCGAGCAGCTCGGCGTGACCGAGGTGCGCTTCACCGGCGGGGAGCCGTTGATCCGGCCCGGCCTGCTCGGCATCGTGGCCGCGGTGGCCGCCCTCGACCCCCGTCCCCGGATCTCGCTGACCACGAACGGCATCGGCCTGGACCGGCTGGCGCCCGCGCTGCGGACGGCCGGCCTGGACCGGGTGAACGTCTCGCTGGACACACTGGACGCGGCCCGCTTCACCCAGCTCACCCGCCGCCCCCGCCTCGACGCGGTGCTGGCCGGGCTCGCCGGGGCGGCGGCCGCAGGCCTTGAGCCCGTGAAGATCAACTCGGTGTTGATGCGCGGGGTCAACGAGGACGAGGCGCCGGCTCTGCTCCGCTTCGCACTCGAGCACGGTTACCACCTGCGGATCATCGAGCAGATGCCGCTGGACGCGCAGCACGGCTGGGACCGGAGCACGATGGTCACCGCCGAGGAGATCCTGGCGAGTCTCCGTACCGAGTTCGATCTCAGCCCCGACCCGGCCGCGCGCGGCGCGGCGCCGGCCGAGACCTGGTTGGTCGACGGCGGCCCGGCCCGGGTCGGCGTGATCGCCAGCGTCACCAGGCCCTTCTGCGGCGACTGCGACCGGACCCGGCTGACCGCCGACGGTCAGGTCCGCGCCTGCCTGTTCGCCATCGAGGAGTCCGACCTGCGGGCGGCGCTGCGCAACGGCACCACCGACGACGAGTTGGCGCGGCGGTGGCGCACCGCGATGTGGGGCAAACGCGCCGGCCACGGCATCGACGATCCCACCTTCCTCCAGCCGACCCGGCCGATGTCCGCGATCGGGGGCTGATCCGTGGAGCCAAGGCCGTTGACCGTCCGCTACTTCGCGGGGGCGCGCGCCGCCGCCGGCCGGTCCGAGGAGGTCACCCCCGCCGGCCGGTCACTCGACGACCTGACCGCCGAGCTGGCCCAGCGGCACGGCGACCGTCTCGCCGCCGTACTGCGCGTGGCCAGTTTCCTCGTGAACGGCGTCACCTGCCATGATCGTCGGGCACCCCTGCCGAGCGGGGCCACGATCGATGTCCTGCCGCCGTTCGCGGGCGGCTGAGGGGGGCGCACATGTTGGCGGTTCTGGGGTTCATGGGCGTCCTGGCGCTGGTCACCGGCCTGATCCACCTCTACCTGTGGAAGCGTCTGATCCGGGACACCACCACGCCGGGTCGCTGGCGGCGGGTCGGCGGGATCGCCGCCCTCGTGCTGGCGGTTCTCGTACCGGCCACCCTCGTCGGGACGCAGGCCGGCTTCTACTGGCTCGCCTGGCCGGGCTACCTGTGGCTCGCCGTCATGTTCTACCTGCTGGTAATGCTGGTCGTGCTGGAAGCGCCGATGCTCGTCGCGCGGCTGGTGCTGCGCCGCCGGGTGACCGCCGCCGAGCCGACCGCCGCCGCGCCCGAGCCGGTGCTGGTCGGAGCCGCCGGGCCCGCCGATCCGCCGGCCAGCGGCGCGGTAGCGGCGCCGGACCACGACCCGGGCCGCCGCCTGCTGCTGGCCCGCGGGGCGGCCATCTTCGCCGGTCTCACCGCCACCGGCATCACGGGGTACGGCGTCCGCACGGCGCTCGGTCCGCCCCACCTCGACCGGGTGCAGATCCCCCTGGCGAAGCTTCCCCGCAACATGGACGGCCTGCGCATCGCCACCGTCTCCGACATCCACCTGGGCCCCCTGCGGGGCCGGGCGCACACCGAACGGATCGTCGCCGCGATCAACCGCCTCGACGCGGACCTGGTCGCGGTCGTCGGCGACCTGGTCGACGGCTCGGTCGCCGAGTTGGGCCCGGCCGCCGCCCCGCTGCGGAACCTGCGCTCCCGGTACGGCAGCTTCTTCGTCACCGGTAACCACGAGTACTACTCCGGGGTCGAGGAGTGGGTCCAGGAGGTGGACCGGCTGGGCCTGCGGGTGCTACAGAACCGCCGGCAGGAGATCCAGGCCCGGGGCGGCGTGCTCGACCTGGCCGGCGTGAACGACCTGAACGCGGACCCCAAGGGCACCGGACTGGCCGCCGGACCGGACTTCGAGGCGGCCCTCGGTGACCGCGACCCGAACCGTCCCGTCGTCCTGCTCGCGCACCAACCCCTCGCCGCGAAGCAGGCGGCCCGCTACGGCGTCGACCTGCAACTCTCCGGGCACACGCACGGCGGCCAGGTGGTGCCGTTCAACCTGGTCGTCAAGCTTGAGCAGCCGGTGGTCAGCGGCCTCGGTGAGGTCGACGGCACCAAGGTCTACGTGACCAACGGCGCCGGTTTCTGGGGTCCGCCCGTGCGGGTGGGGGCCGAGCCGCAGATCAGCCTCGTGGAGTTGCGCTCGGCATAGCGGACGTCACGTCCGCGCGTGGCGGAAGGCGGGCCGCGTGGCGGGCGTGACAGGATGCGGCGTGCCTCCGTTCAGCGCCGTACCTCCCGGTGGCCTCCCTCCCTTCGTCGCGGACCTGCACATCCACTCGAAGTACTCGCGCGCGTGCAGCCGCGACCTGACCCTGCCGACCCTGGGTTGGTGGGCGCGGCGCAAGGGCATCGCGCTGCTCGGCACCGGCGACTTCACCCACCCCGCCTGGTACGACCATCTGCGGGAAACCCTGCGGCCGGCCGAGCCGGGGCTCTACCGGCTCGACCCGGAGGCGGAGCGCGACATCGCCCGCCGGCTGCCGCCACGACTCGCCGGCACGACCGACGCGGACGCGATCCGGTTCATGCTGAGCGTGGAGATCTCCACGATCTACAAACGGGACGACCGCACCCGCAAGGTGCACCACCTGATCTACCTGCCCGACCTGGAGGCGGTGGCCCGTTTCAACACCGCTCTCGGCCGGATCGGCAACCTGGGCTCCGACGGCCGGCCGATCCTCGGTCTGGACTCGCGGGACCTGTTGGAGATCACCCTGGAGGCCAGTCCGGACGGGTACCTCGTGCCGGCGCACATCTGGACACCGTGGTTCTCCGCACTGGGCTCGAAGTCCGGCTTCGACGCGATCGCCGACTGCTACGCCGACCTGGCCGACCACATCTTCGCCGTGGAGACCGGCCTCTCGTCCGACCCGGCGATGAACTGGCGGGTCGGCAGTCTGGACGGCTACCAGTTGGTGTCCAACTCGGACGCGCACTCGCCGCCGGCCCTCGGCCGGGAAGCGACCGTGCTGACCGCCGAACGCAACTACTTCGCCGTCCGGGATGCGCTGCGGACCGGTGACGGCCTGGCCGGCACCATCGAATTCTTCCCGGAGGAGGGCAAGTACCACGCGGACGGGCACCGGCTGTGCGGCGTCAACTGGTCGCCGGAACAGACCATGGCCGCGGGAGGGCTCTGCCCGGAGTGCGGCAAACCCCTCACCGTGGGCGTCCTCAGCCGGATCGAGGAGCTGGCCGACCGCCCGGAGGGGCACCGGCCGGCACACGCCCGGGACGTCACCCACCTGGTGCCGCTCGCCGAGATCCTTGGCGAGATCAACAAGGTGGGCGCCCGGTCGAAGAAGGTCGAGGGGCGACTCAACGAGCTGCTCGCCGCGCTCGGCCCCGAGTTGGAGATCCTGACGACGACGCCGTTGTCCGACATCGCGCAGACCGGCGGTGAACTGCTCGCCGAGGGCATCGGGCGGCTCCGGCAGGGCGACGTACGCCGGGTTCCGGGGTACGACGGCGAATACGGGGTGATCACGCTGTTCGATCCTGCGGAGTTGGGTGCGGACACGGCACAGGAGACGCTGTTCGACGTACCCGTGCCGGCGCAGCGACGGCCGACGGAGCCGGCGGCCCGAGCGACGGCCAAGCGCCCGGCGGCGGCCAAGGCGGAACCGAAGCGCAAGCCGGCCCCGCCTCCCGCGCCACCGATCGCGCCGCCGCCGTCACCGCACGAACCGTTCGAGCCGATGCTCTCCGGCATGGAGGAGGTCGGCACCGGCCTGCTGGACCGGCTGGACGCCATGCAGCGGGTGGCGGCGTCCGCTCCCGGCGGACCGCTGCTCATCGTGGCCGGCCCGGGCACCGGCAAGACCCGGACGTTGACCCACCGGATCGCGTACCTCTGCGCGGAGCTGAACGTCTTTCCCGAGCACTGCCTCGCGATCACGTTCACCCGCCGCGCGGCCGAGGAACTGCGACATCGCCTCGACGGGTTGCTCGGCCCGGTCGCCGAGGACGTCACCGTGGGCACGTTCCACGCGTTGGGGCTGACCATCCTGCGGGAGAACGCCGACGCGGCGGGCCTTCCGGCCGGCTTCCGGATCGCCGACGACGCCGAGCGGGCGGCGGCGAGGTCGGAGGCCGGCGACGATGTAGCCGGCTACACGGCGCTGCTGCGCAAGCAGGACCTGGTCGACCTGGACGAGCTGGTGAGCGTCCCGGTGGAGCTGTTGCGAACCGACCGGAAGCTGGTCGAGCGGTACCGGGACCGCTGGCGGTGGATCTTCGTCGACGAGTACCAGGACGTCGACGCGGTGCAGTACGAGCTGCTGCGGCTGCTCAGCCCCGCCGACGGCAACCTCTGCGCCATCGGTGACCCGGACCAGGCGATCTACTCCTTCCGGGGTGCCGACGTCGGCTACTTCCTGCGCTTCTCACAGGACTTCACGGACGCCCGGCTCGTCCGACTCAACCGCAACTACCGCTCGTCGGCGCCGATCCTGGCGGCCGCCGTGCAGGCCATCGCGCCGTCGTCGCTGGTCCAGGGTCGGCGACTGGATCCGGCACGGCTCGACCCGGAGGCACCGCTGGTCGGCCGGTACCCGGCGTCGTCCGTGACCGACGAAGCCGACTTCGTGGTCCGGACGGTCGACGAACTGGTCGGCGGACTGTCCCACCGATCCCTCGACTCGGGTCGGATCGACGGCCGGTCCACGACGCTGTCGTTCTCCGACATCGCCGTGCTGTACCGCACCGACGCGCAGGCCGCCCCGATCGTGGACGCCCTGACACGGGCCAACATTCCCGTGCAGAAACGCTCGCACGACCGGCTGCGGGACCGGCCGGGGGTGGCGGCGATCGCTCGCGAGCTGCGGCACGCCGACGGGTTGGCCGGGTCGCTGGCGGCCCGCGTACGGCTGGTCGGCCAGGTGGTCGCCGAGCGGTTCGCGGTGCCCACCCTGGACGGCACGGGTGGCGCCGTCCGCCCCGAGGACGTCCGCTCCGCGGTGGACCTGCTGACCCCGCTGGCGCAGCGCTGCGGCGACGACGTGGAGTCGTTCCTGTCGCAGTTGGGCACCGGTGCCGAGGTGGACGCGCTCGACCCGCGTGCGGAGGCGGTCACCCTGCTGACGCTGCACGCCGCGAAGGGCCTCGAATTCCCGGTGGTGTTCCTGGTCGGCGTCGAGGACGGGCTGCTGCCGCTGCGCTGGCCCGGTTCGACGCCCGACGAGGACGCCGTCGCCGAGGAGCGTCGACTCTTCTTCGTCGGCCTGACCCGGGCCCAGGACCGCCTGTACGTCAGTCACGCCGCCCGCCGGACCCGCCACGGCAAGGAGCGCGACTGCACACCCTCGCCGTTTCTCACCGCTGTCGACCCGGGCCTGTTCGAGCGGTTCGGTGAGACCGAACCCCGCCGCCCCAGGGACCGCCAGCTCCGCCTGATCTGACCCCCTCTGCGGTGGACCTTCCGTCGATCATGAAGTTGTTGCCTCGACACGCCGATATGGCTGGCAACAACTTCATGATCGACGCGCCCCGGGCACCCAGGGGGAGGGGGTCACGTCAGGAGGGCAGCCAGCCAGGTGCCTGCCAAGAGGGCCGGGCCTAGCGGGAGCAGGGTGTTGGGGCGGACCCGTCGCGTGGCGAGCAGGCCGAGGACCAGGACCCCGTGCAGCAGGTGTGCCAGGAGAAGCCCGGTGAGCAGGGCGTCGCGGCCCAGCCAGCCGAGCGGAAGCCCGAGGACGGCGGCAAGCTTGACGTCCCCGAAACCCAGTCGGGACCTCGGCAACAGGGCGAGCAGCACGTGCGCCGCTCCGGCGAGCACCCCGCCGACCAGCGCGCCGACCAGACGCGCGGGAGTGCCGGCCAGCAGCGCCGCCCCGGTCAGCCCGCCGAGGGCCAGCGTGCCGGCGGCGGCGACCAGCGGGTCGGGCAGCCGCAGGCAGGCCAGGTCGACGACGGCCAGCACCAGACCCACCACCGCCACCGCGAGGAGGACCGGCAGCGCCGGGTCATCACGCAGCACGACAGCGAGCCCCACGAACACCACGGCCGCCAGCGGCGGACAGAGCCAGACCGGCCCACCCCGCCGCACCGGCGGGGTGACGAAATGCCGAGCCAGCGGGGGTACGACGAGACCGACCAACCCGCCGAGCAACGCCACCCCGAGCAGCGCGGCAGCCGACATGGGCCGGACGTTACCGCCGGGCTTACGTCCGCGCCGCCCCCGATCGTGGCCCCGCTGCCTTGCGGCGCGGGCGTTCGGTGGTCACCACCAGCGCGACGCCGGCGACGATGACCGCCCCGCCGAGCAGCACCTGCGGCGTGATCGGCTCGGCCACGAGCAGCGCGCCGAGCGCCACCGCGACCGCCGGGTTCACGTACGCGTACGTCGACACCAGCGAGATCCGCGCGTTCTGCAACAGCCAGACGTACGCGGTGAAGGCAACCAGCGATCCGGCCACCATGAGGTATCCCAACGCCAACCAGGATCGGGTGCTCACCGCGGTCGGGTGGAAGTCACTCAGTTCACCCCGGGCGGCGGCGACCACGGCCAGCGCCAGCGCGCCGGCCACCATCTCGTACACGGTCGCGACGAACGGGTCGGCGGGCATCTCGATCCGTCCCGACAGGAACGACCCCACCGACCAGGCGGCGGCTCCCACCACCACTGTCAACGCTCCGACCAGCGGCACCGCGTCCGCCGTACCGGCGGGCAGCACCAGCAACACGAGTCCGACGAAGCCCACGGTGACCCCGGCGAACGTCCAGAGCGGGGGCCGGTCGCCGGTGGCCGACCGCAGCAGCACCACGAGCAGCGGCACGGTCGCCACCAGCAGGGCGGCGACGCCGGACGGCAGCGCCTCCCCGGGCGGCCCGGACTCGGCGAGCACCACCAGGCCGTTGCCACCGGCGAGCAGGAGCACACCCACCAGGGCGGCGGAGCCGAGCTGCCGACGCCGCACCCGAAGGGCACCCGGCCCGCGGCGCAGGCGCAGCACCACCGCCAGCACCAGGCCCGCCACGGCGAAGCGCAGGGCGGCGGACAGCAGCGACGGCAGCGTCTCCACCGTGATCCGGATGGCCAGATAGGTGGAGCCCCACAGCACGTAGACCACGATCAGCGCGGTCCACACCAGGGTTGGCGCGGTGACGGCGCGGCGGCCGGATGCGGCGGCGGCGCTCGGTGGAGATGAGCTCATCGGTGGACCACGCTACGGTGACCTCGGAGTCGGCGTCGCGCTTTGTTGGCCGGCCTCTCACCACTTGTGCAGGAGGGCGGCATGACGAATTACGGACCACCGGGTGAGGGCTACGCAGGCCCGTGGCGTGGGCAGCGGCCCGACGAGACGCCCAACCGGCCGCCTCAGCAGCCCTACCCGCCGGCCGCACAGCCCTATCCGCCGACGGTTCAGCCCTACCCGGCCGCGTCGCAGAGGCCGGGCCCTCACGGCGACAGCCAGTACGGCGGCGCACCGGCGACGCCCTACGGCGGCGGGCAGTACGGGGGTGGACAGTACGGCGGCGGCCAGTACGGGGGTGGCCAGTACGGCGGCGGGCAGTCCGGGGGTGGCCAGTACGGGGGCGGGACGGGCACGCCGTATGGCGCGGAGCCCTCCGGGCCCTACGGTGGCGGGTACCCCCCAGCCGACAGGGAGCCGGACTACGGCGTGGGGACCTACCGGCCCGACGGTAACTCGTACGGCGACGACCCTTCGCCCACACCGCCACCGAGGCGTGGGCGGGGGCCGATGATCGCGGTGCTGGCTGTCGTGCTGCTGGTGCTGGCCGGCGGCGGTGCGTACTGGTTCCTTCGGGGTTCGGACGACCCGGGGCCGACGACGGCCGCGCCGACCGGCTCGGCCGCTGCGGCCCAGCCCACCGGCGGTGTGACCGATCCGGCCGAGCCGGTGCCCAGCGTCGCGGCACCTGAGTCGTCGGCCGACCCGCGGTTCGTGAAGGTCGGGCAGTGTGTGCGCAACGACGGGGTGTCGGGCGGCAAGCCCAAGCTGCTGATCAGCGGCTGCGCCCCGAAGTCGTACGAGGTGCTGCGCCGGGTCGACGGCGCGACAAGCGGTGAACGCGACGCCGAGGCCAAGTGCGCCAAGGTCGAGGGTTACACGAACTGGTACTTCTTCGACAGCGAGCTGGACACCCTCGACTTCGTCCTCTGCCTGAAGCAGCGCTGACCACCCACCCTGGGGATGACATGACGACCTACGGACCAGCGGGTTCCGGGCAGCCGGACGACCCGTACCAGCGTCCGCCGACCGGTCCCGGCGGCCCGCCACCGGTCGATCCGACGCTTCCGCAGTGGGGGCCGCCGCCACAGCCCGCGCAGTGGGGGCCGCCTCCAGAGCAACCGCCGCAGTGGGGGCCGCCACCGGAGCAACCGCCGCAGTGGGGGCCGCCACCGGAGCAACCGCCGCAGTGGGATGCCCCGCCGGGGCCGTTCCCGCCCGCCCCGGGCCTGCCGGCGGCACCGTGGGGTCCGCCGGCACCCGGTGGATACCCGATGCCACCCCCCGCCCCCGCCAACCGGAACGGCCGGAAGGTCGCCCTGATCGTCGGGCTGGTCGTGCTGCTCCTGCTCTGCCCCTGTCTCGGCCTTGCCGGCTGGGCGGCCTGGCGGATCGCCGACTCCGACAGCGATGTCACGCCCCTGCCGTCGGCGAGCGCGCCGGTCGCCCCTCCCGGTCTGCCCAGTGATGCCCCGAGCCCGGTCGTGCCGTCGCCGGACGAGGAGGAGGAGTTCGCCAAGGGCGACTGCGTGGTCAACGACGGCAGCGAGGACGACGCGGAGTTGCGCAAGGTGCCCTGCGGCCCGAACACCTACCAGGTGCTCCTGCGGATTCCGGCGACCACCGACGGGGACCGGTGCCAGACGCTCGCGCCGCAGGCGACCGCGAACTACGTGCACGACAACTCGATCGACCTGTTCGACTACGTGCTCTGCCTGAAGAAGCGGTAGACGATTCCCAAAACTAGGGCTGTCTAGCATGGACGCTAGACAGCCCTAGTTTTGTGTCGACGGCTTCAACACGCCGGTAGCCTCATCTATCCATATCTAGCTTCGCAGCTAGAGGGCCCGATATTCTGCGATGCGTGGATCCGGTCCGCAACCCGTACGCCCCGGGCGCCGGCCAGCGCCCTCCCGAACTCGCCGGGCGAGGGCGCGAGCTGGACGTCTTCGACATCGTGCTGGAACGCATCGCCCGTGGGCGGCCAGAGCGCAGCCTGATGCTCACCGGGCTGCGCGGCGTCGGCAAGACCGTCCTGCTCAACACGCTGCGGTCACAGGCGATCAACCGCCTCTGGGGCAGCGGCAAGATCGAGGCCCGTCCGGACCAGTCACTGCGCCGCCCGGTCGCCGCCGCCCTGCACATGGCGGTCCGCGAACTCGCTCCACGCCACCGCGCCCCCGACCGGATCGACGCCTTCCTCGGGGTACTCAAGGCGTTCGCCCAGCGGTCCGTGCCGACCGTTCGCGCCGGGTCCGCGCCCAAGCTGCGCGACCGGTGGCAACCCGGCATCGACGTTCCCGCCGCGAGCGGTCGCGCCGACTCCGGGGACATCGAGATCGACCTGGTCGAGCTGTTCAGCGACGCCGCCGCCGTGGCCAGTGACGTGGGCACCGGCATCGCCGTCTTCATCGACGAGATGCAGGACCTCGGGCCGGAGGACGTCTCAGCGCTCTGCGCCGCCTGCCACGAACTGTCCCAGATCGGTGCCCCACTGATCGTCGTCGGCGCGGGGCTGCCGCACCTGCCCGCCGTGCTCAGCGCCGCCAAGTCGTACTCGGAACGGCTCTTCCGCTACCAGCGCATCGACCGGCTCGACCGGATCGCCGCCGACCAGGCGCTCTGCGCGCCGGCCGAGCGCGAGGAGGTGGAGTACGAGCAGAAGGCGCTCGACCTGCTCTACGAGAAGTCGGGCGGCTATCCGTACTTCGTCCAGGCGTACGGCAAGGCGACCTGGGATCACGCGCCGCGGTCGCCGATCACCGCGGCGGACGTCCGGGTCGCCGCGCCCGAGGCCGAGGCCGAACTCGCGGTCGGTTTCTTCGGCTCCCGGTTCGAGCGGGCCACCCCGGCCGAACGCGAGTACATGCGGGCGATGGCCACGCTGTCCCTGGTGGAGGGCGAAGCCGGCGGCGTGGTCCGCGACGACATGGACGCCGCCGTACCCACCGCCGAGATCGCCCGCGCCCTCAGCCGCAAGCCGGCCAGCCTCTCCCCGGCCCGCGACGCGCTGATCAAGAAGGGGCTCATCTACTCGGGCGAACGTGGCACGGTGGCCTTCACCGTCCCGCACTTCGGCCGCTACCTGCGCACCCAGCCCGCCTGACCGGCGCGGTCAGGCCGGCGCGGTCAGACTCTTGACCAGGGCGCGGGGAAGACGACCTCGCCGCGCGGCGGAGCGCCCTCCTCGCTGGTGGACGGCGGCAGCACCAGCGCCTGCCACGGCTCACCGAGACCGGCCCACGGGCTGCTGAGACCCAGCTCGGCGGCCGGCCCGAAGCCGAAGCGACGGTAGAAGGCCGGGGCGCCGAGCACCACGACCAGCCGCTCGCCCAGCTCGGTGGCGGCGTCCAGGGCGGCCTGCACCACCGCGCTGCCGTGCCCGACCCGCTGGCGGTGCGGCGCGACCGCCACCGGCCCGAGCGCGAGGCCCGGTGCGACGGCACCCCGATCGGGCCGAACCCCCACCCGGGTGAGCAGCGCGTACCCGACGACCTCGCCGCCGTACTCGGCGACCATGGCCAGCTCGGGAAGCCAGGCGTCGGTGCTCCGGAGGTCTTCGACCAGCCCGACCTCCGGCGGCGTCTGCACGTCCGGGCGGGCGAACGCCGAGGCCAGCACCCGACGCACCGGGCCGGTGTCGGCCGGGTCTTCGGGACGGAGCCGCAGCGTCGTCACCCGCGCGACGATACCCGTCGCGCCCCGTCCATCAGCGATGGTCGCTCGAATCGGCGTGGCGCACGGGCATGCCGACCGATGCCGATCCGGCGGTTGCCCGGGTAGCAAACGCCGCGACGGGGTATGACTGTTCCATGACGCCCGTACGCTCCCTCGCCCGCGCCATGCTGAGCGGCATCTTCGTGGTCCAGGGGTACCGCAACCTGCGCGACCCGCATCGACTGGCGCAGGCCGCCAAGCCGGTGACCGACAAGGTCGCGCCGCTGTTGCAGAAGGCGCACCCGAGCCTCCCCACCGAGACGGAATCGTTGATCCGGCTGAACGCTGCGGTGCAGGTCGGGGCGGGGCTGATGCTGGCCACCGGTCGGTTCAGCCGGCCCGCCGCACTGGTCCTCGCCGGCACCCTCGTGCCGGTGACCATCGCCGGGCATCCGTTCTGGAAGAACGACGACCCGATCGCCAAGAACAACAACCAGATCCACACCCTGAAGAACCTGGGGCTGTTCGGCGGTCTCCTGCTCGCCGCCGCCGACACCGGTGGCAAGCCCGGCATCCGCTGGCGTACGGGTCACCGCATCGGCCACTCTCGACGTTCCATGCAACGGGCGGTGCGCACCGCCCGCCGCGAGGCGCGGATCGCTGTCCGGTCGGCGGCCACCGCGCGTCGACTACCAGGCTGACCTGCCTCGATGCCTCTCAGTGTCACCCCCACCCCCCGGCTAAGGCCGCGAATTACCTGAACCACCCGGTAGGCGTTAACGCGGTGGAAATGTCAAAAACATGTGTGGGATCGGACACGGTCGCATAACGCGGGAGGCACTGACGTGAGGCGCCGTTCTAGGCTCCGTGCAGGACCTGGACGGGTAGGACGACCTTGGTACGGGGGTGGCCACGCCATGCCGACGGCTGTCGGTAGACGGGCGGACCTCCTCGCCCCAGTTCAGCGCATGACGCGCGGGATCGATCGCAGGAACGTCGTACGGGTCGCCATCGTGGCCGCCGTCGCCTACGCCGCCTGGCTCGCCATCGGCGAGTTCGGGCGACCGTACAACTTCTTCGACATGAAGATCTACCACGGCGCGGTGGTGTGGTGGGCGAGCGGTCACGAGCTCTACGAGTTCATCGCGCCCGGCACCACACTCGGGTTCACCTATCCGCCGTTCGCCGGGCTGGTCATGTTGCCCATGGCACAGCTGCCGATCGGCGCGGCCGGGATGGTCAACGCCCTGGCCAGCATCGCCGCGCTGGCGTTGGTGCTGGCCGGACTGCTGCGCCCCATCGTGGACCGGTTGGGCTGGCCACTGTGGTTCACCGTGGCTCTGGCGGTCCCGCTCGCCGTCGCCATCGAGCCCAGCCGCGAGACCCTGGGCTACGGCCAGGTCAACCTCCTGCTGTTCGCCCTGATCATGGCGGACCTCATCGGACTGCGGTGGCGCTCGCGCCGGGGCACCCACTACGCCGCCACCGACGGTCCGCTGCTGCGCTTCGTCTACGGTGGCGCCTGGGCGGGCGCCGGCATCGGCCTGGCCACCGCCGTCAAGCTCACCCCGGCGCTGTTCATCGCCTACCTGCTGATCACCCGTCAGTGGCGGGTGGCCGCCACTGCGATCGGCACCACGATCGGCGTCACGATCGGGACCTTCGCGGTCGTCGGCGACGAGTCACGGACGTACTTCGGTAGCGTGCTCTGGCAGACCGAGCGGGTCGGCGCGGCCGACATGACGCCCAACCAGTCGCTCGCCGGCCTGCTGGCCCGGCTGTACGACTCGATCGAGACTCCCGGCCTGCTCTGGCTCGCCTTCTCGGTGCTGATCCTGGCGGTGGGCCTGTCCCGAGCGGCCAGTTCACGCGCCGACGGTGACGAGCTGACCGCGTTCACGCTTGTCGGTCTGACCGCCAACGTGATCAGCCCGATCTCCTGGACGCACCATCTGGTCTGGGTGATCCCGGCGATCATCGTGCTGGCCGACGCAGCCGTACGTCGACGCGAGGCGAGCAGGGGCCTCACGCAGCGCACCGGCCAGGGTCCGGCGTTCGGCGGCCTGAGCGGCCTCAACGCTCTGCGCCCGCCGATCTGGTATCCCACACTGACCGGGTTCCGGCACGGCGTCGCCGCTGTCGGGCTCTATCTGCTGTTCCTGGTCTCCCCCATCTGGCCGTACGAGCACCAGTTGCCGGAGGTGTCCCACTACCAGGACGGCCTGTTCGGGGCGCTGATGGAGAACTCGCTGGCCCTCGCCCTGATCGTGCTGGTGGCGGCACTGCCCTGGCGACCCGGCGCCGAGCCGGCCTTCTACGGCGAACGACTCGCCCGGGCAGTGGCGGTGAACGGGCGCCGCTGAACGCTCAGGGACAGTTGACCCACTCTTCGGTGCCGTCGGCGAAGACCTGCCGCTTCCAGATCGGCAACCGGGCCTTGGCCTCGTCGACGAGGCGGGCGCACGCAGCGAACGCCGCAGCGCGGTGTGCCGTGCTCACCGCGGCGACCAGCGCCACGTCACCGATGGCCAACGATCCGACCCGGTGCGAGACCGCCACCGCGTACACGTCGGGGTCGGCGGCGACCTCGGCGGCGACCTCACGCAGAATCTGCGCGGCGCTCGGGTGCCCCTCGTAGTCCAGGGTCACCACCGCACGCCCGTGGTCGTGGTCGCGCACGACGCCCTGGAAGGAGACGACTGCGCCAGCCCGGCGGTCGGCGACCGCCGCCTCGTGCGCGGCGAGGTCGAGGGGCCGGTCGGTGACCTCGACGACGGTGATCGGCGGCGCGGTCACGACGCCCGCTCCCCGGACAGCAACGGCAACGGCACGATCGGCACCCGGTCGCCCTGCGCACCGCTGGTGCCCGGCCGGATCACGGCGAACCCGTCGGCGCCCGCGAGGCCGCGCAGCATCGCCGAACCGACGTGCCGCACCGGATGCGCCGTGCCGGCAGCCCGGTCCACACGAACCAGCGCCAGGTGGGTGTGGTCGCCGCGCCCGGGCACCGCCTCGGCCAACGTGGCCTGCGGCAACACCGGCATCGAGCGTCCCTGTAGCCCGGCGAGCAGCGGCGCGACAAGTGACACCAGCGCGACGATGGCGGACTGCGGGTTGCCGGGCAGGCCGGCGACGAAGCGGACCCGCCCGTCTGGGTCGGCCAGCCGGGCCAGCAACATCGGGAAGCCCGGCCGGACCGCCACCGTGTTGACCACGTAGTCGGCGCCCAACGCCTCCAGGGTCGGGTGCAGGTGGTCGACCGGACCGTGCATCGTGCCGCCGGTGGTGCAGACCAGGTCGGCGTTGGCCAGCGCCGCGCGCAGCGCCGCCACGTGCGCGGGCAGCGTGTCGGCCACCGGACCGACCACGTCCGAGGGGCGGACCTGGCAGCCGTACCGCCGGAGCCACGCCGGCACCGCCGGGCCCAGCGCGTCGCGTACGCGGCCCGCCGCGGGCGGACCCGCCGTCAGCAGCTCGTCGCCGAAGACCAGCAGCGCGGCGCGCGGCGCCCGCCGGACCCGCAGCGTGTCGTGCCCGCAGGACGCGGCCAGGCCGATCACCGCCGGGTCGACCGGCGTACCGACGGGCAGCAGCTCCTCGTCGGCGTACGCCTCCTCGCCCGGCTGCCGCCACTCCGGCGTCTGCCGGGGCGTGCCGCTGACCAGGCCGCCGGTGACGGTGGACTTCTCGACGCGCAGCACAGCGCTGGCGCCCTCCGGGACCATGGCTCCGGTCGCGATCTCGACGGTCGTGCCGTCCTCGGTGAGTGGCCCGGGAGTGTTGCCGGCCAGCACCCGGCCGACGATCCGCCACGGCCCGTCGCCTCGGACGGCCCAGCCGTCCACGCTGGAGGTGGGAAACGCGGGCAGGTCGGTGCGGGTGGTCAACGGCTCGGCCAGGGTCAGACCGTCGGTGTCGACGAGCGGACGGGCGACGGCGGGCAGGGCGGCGGCCAGGCCGACCGCGTACACCCTGGACCGCGCCTCCTCCCACCCTGCCGGCGGGGGCGCGGCGACCCGGTCCGCCGTTGGCGTGGTTTCCGTTCTCACCGACCGAGCCTATCGGGACGGGCCGACAGCCGGCGCGGTCTGGACCGCTGAGTTAGTGGTCGCCGCCGCGGAGTTGGTCGATGGTGTGGCCGAGGATCGGCCCGAGCACGGCCAGTCCGTCGCGGGCACCGCCTGACGAGCCCGGCAGGTTGACCACCAGCATTCGGCCGACCACCCCGGCCAGCCCACGGGACAACACCGAGGTGGGCACCCGTTCCCGACTGTGTGCTCGGATCGCCTCGGCGATGCCCGGGATCTCGTAGTCGAGGAGAGCCCGGGTCACGTCCGGCGTCCGATCGGACGGGGTGACCCCGGTGCCACCGCTGGTCAGCACCACGTCGACCCCGTCGGTGAGAGCGTCCCGCAGGGCGACGCCGACGGGCTCGCCGTCGGGCACCACCACCGGCTCGTCGACCTGACAGCCAAGCTCACGCAGGCCGGCGACGAGCAGCGGCCCACTGGTGTCGGCGTACACGCCGGCCGCCGCCCGGTTGGACGCGACGATCACTCGGGCCCGGATCACGGCCGATCCTCCGGCCGGACCCACTCGCCGGTCTTGCCGCCCTCCTTGCGCAGCACCCGGACCGCCTCCACCGAGGCTGCCGGGTCGACCGCCTTGACCATGTCGATGAGCGCGAGACCGGCGACCGCGACGGCGGTCAGCGCCTCCATCTCGACCCCCGTCCGGTCTGCCGTGCGGGCGGTGGCGGTGATCTCCACGGTGTCGGTCGTCAGACGCAGGTCGACAGTGACGCCGTGCAGGGCGATCGGGTGGCAGAGCGGGATCAGCTCCGGAGTGCGTTTGGCCCCCATGATGCCGGCGAGCCGACCCACCGCCAGCGCGTCACCCTTGGGCAGCCCGTCCCGGTGCAGCAGGTCGATGACCTCGGGTGTGGTGCGCAGACGGCCGGCCGCGACCGCCAACCGCCCGGTCACCGCCTTGGCGGAGACATCGACCATCCGGGCCGCGCCGGCGCGGTCGACGTGGCTGAGCTGCGCGGGTTCGGTCACGGCCGTGAGCCTATCGGTGCGGTACGACGTGCGGGCGCTCGGAAGGGGCGACGGCACCGCGTCCCGCCGGGTGCGACGGCGAGTCCACCGGACCATCACCCCTTCCTGGCCGGACGACCCGCCACCGAAGTCTCTGGGGGGAGACCTGGCGGCGGGCGTGTATCGACGACCCGGTTCTGCCCAGGGGCAGAACCTCCCCCGTTCGTCGATACGCGACAGAAGCTACCGAGCCCGGCGATAAGAAATCGATAAGCCACGTCTGAGCAGGTCAGCGGCCTGTCTGCTGGTCGAGCTCGGCGAGATGACGCTGCACGTCGTGGCGTTCCGGCACACCCATCCGAACGAAGATCGCCAGCGCCCGCTCCCAGTGCCGCCGGGCCTCGGCCGGGTCGACGCTGGCGAAGTGCTCGGCCAGTCCGGCCAGTGCCCGCCCCTGCTCGTGCGGGTGCGCGATCCGGGTCGCCAGTCGCAGGGCCGCTCCGTGCATCTCGGCAGCCGCCTGGTCCAGCCCGCGTGCCCGTAGGGTGCGGCCCAGTTCGTTCAACGCCGCGGCTTCGACGTGCCGTTCACTCGAACCGACCGCCAGGCTGCGGGCCATCTCGTGCTCCTGTTGTGCCTGCGCCAGACGACCCAGACCGCGATAGGCGATGCCGAGGTCCAGGCGTACCTCCGCCTCCCCGTAGCGGTGACCGGTGCGATCGCGAAGCGCCAGCGAGGCCTTGAGGATCCTGATCGCCTGGGGGAGGTCTCCCCTGCGCGCGCGTACGCCCCCGATGTGGCTGAGGGCGTTGAGCACGTGGAACTCGTTCGAATTCGTCCGGGCCCACGCCAGATGACGCCGGTGCAACCACAACGCCTCGTCGTAACGACCCAGTGACGTCAGGGCCAGACCGACGTTCGGTAGCGCCATCGGCACTCCGACACTGCCGTAGCCCTTGTAGTCGCGCAGACGTTCCATACCGAGTTCCACCGCTTCGGCGAGGTGGCCGCTCCAGTAGTAGACGGGAGCGAGATTGGCCTGGTAGCGCGCGGTGTTCAAGGTGTTCTGCGATTCCTTGGAGAGCTCGACCGCGCGGGTCAGGTGGTCGAGAGCCCTCCGGTTGTCACCGGTCTTGACGTATGCGGAAGCCAGGTAGTTGTGCATCAGCGCGGTCGGATCGATGTCGCCCGTCGCCTCGGCTGCGGCGAGCCCGTGCCGGTGGGTCGTGACGATGTCCTCGAAGTACCCCCGGATGTAACAGAATCGCCACAGCGCGCGAGCCAACCGCCAGGTGTGTTGGTGAAAGCCCGACTCGTGGGCTGAGGCCACCATCGTCACCAGGTCCGCCCGCTCGGCTTCCAACCACTCGGCGCTCGGCTCCCCGAGAGCGTCGAGCAACTCGGGTCTGTCGAAGGGAAGATGACTCACCTGAGTTCGGATACCGAGGGGCTCGATGGTCTCCGCGATCCGCAGTGCCGCTTCCAACGTGAGATCGAACAGTTGGGCCAGGGCCGACCGGCGTTCCTGCGGGGAATCGATGCGGGTGCACAGCTCGACGGAGTACTGACGCATGAGGTCGTGGAGGCCGTACTGCCGCGAGTTCAGGTTCTCCACCAGGTGCCGGTCGGTGAGGTCGTCAAGAGCCGCGTGCGCTTCCGCGACGGTGAGTCCGGTCAGTGCCGCGACCGAGATGGGGCCGAACCGACTGCCGGGATACAGGCCCAGGAACCGGAAGGCCCGCTTCGTCGACTCGGACAGCGGCTCGTAGGAGGCGGTGAACGCGCCGGTGATCGTGCTGTTCTCCCCACCCAGTTGCAGGAGAGCCGACGTACCGCCGGCCATCTGTGCCGCAAGATCCGCCAACCGCCACCCGCGCCGGTGTGCCAGCCGGGCGCCCGCGAGCCGAATCGCCAGCGGAAGGTGGCCGCACCGCCGGACCACCTCGACAGCTGCCTCCGGCTCGGCGTCCACCCGCTCCCGCCCGACGCTCAGGGTCAGCAGGTCGACGCCCTCCCGGGACGACATGACGGGCAGGGACTGGGACGCTCCGAGATCCGGGTGGGTGAGTCGGCGTCGCGATGTCACCAGTACGACGGCGGTCGGCTCGATCGGCAGGAGGGGAAGGATCTGGTCGCTACCGGCGGCGTTGTCCAGGATGATCACCGACCGTCGGTGGGCCAGCTCGCGTCGCCAGCGTTCCGTCCTGGCGTCCACGTCGATCGGTATCTGCTCGGCCGGAACCCCGAGCTGACGAAGCAGGACGACCAGGGCCGACGCCGGGGCCATCACATCCTTCCCACCGTGCCCGCGCAGGTCGACGTACAACCGGGCGTCCGGATACCGGTCACCGAGTCGACGGGCCAGGTGAACGGCGAGCGTCGTCTTGCCGCTGCCGGCCATGCCGTCGATGACGTGCACGGCCGGGACCCGACTCTCGACACGTCGTGTCTCCGCCAACAGCCGCGCCACCATGCCTTGTCGGCCGACGAAGTCGGTGACCGAACGGGGCAGGTGGTCCACAGGCGCGACCGCGCGGGTCGGCCTGGGTGTCGAGTCTCCCGTCGGCGACGGACCGGACGCAGACCTCGTCTCGCGCCGGCTGTCGTCGAGAGGCACCCGGTTGGGCATCTCGGCGACGATCCTGCGGCGCAACTCCTCGAGATTGGCCCCTGGGCCCACGCCCAACTCGCTGATCAGGTGCTTGCGAATCTCGTCGTACGCGAGGAGCGCCTCCGCGCTGTCACCGCGCTCGTGCAGGGAACGCATGAGCAGGCGGTACGTCGGCTCTCGGAGCGGATGGCGCGCGGCCACCTCCCGCAGTGACGGAATCGCGAGGTCGTCCCGTCCCGAGCGGAGGTGCACCTCGGCGAGTAGTTCCACCGCCAGAAGGCGCTCCTCTTCAGCGGCGACGGTTCGAGCCGTCAGGACGGGTCCGAGCGGAATGCCGGCGAGCATGGGACCCTGCCACCGCGCCAAGGCGCGGCCCAGCAGTTCCGACGCTCGCTCCAGGTCGCCAGCACCCAGCGCGTCCCGGCCCGCGTACAGCTCCTCCTGGAAGCGGAAGACATCGACCACCTCCGGCCGCAGGGTGAGCCGATAGCCGTTCCCCTGCCGCACGAGAGTCGCTTCGGCGAGCCCCGACGTCTCGAACTCTCGACGGAGATTGGCCGCATAGGTCCGCACATTCGCCACGGCGGATCGCGGAGGGTGATCGACCCACAACTCGTCTATGAGATCGACCAACGTCACCAACCGGCCTGGCTGGACCGCGAGCATTGCGAAGATTACCCGTTGTTTCGGCGTACCCAGGTGCAACTTGTGCTCGGCAAGCAGCACCTCCACGTCACCGAGCAGGTTGATCTTCACCGTTCCCCCGAATTCACATCCATCGGTGTTTAGCTGATCACAGTGGGAAAGGCTATCGGTGTCCGCAATTCACACCAAACTCTCGACCAGGCCACCCGAACCGACACCGACCAGGCAAGGGAGACCAGATTCTGCCCGACCGGATTGAGCCCGGACCCGAACTGACGGATGAGGCCGACCGAACACCGTCGCCACACTAGGGAGGATGCGGCATCGCCGATAGCCTCGCAGCAGCGCGCAAGCTGCGGATCGCCAGTGCAGTACGACCGCGCTCCGCGCAGGCGGCATGGACAGAACGTCACAAAGCCCGCCAGCTTGGCTAATGTTGCGCATACCGACATTTATTGCTACTAAAACGGTGTAACTGCGCTTAGGCTCCCCGTCACGAGAACGGTTCCGGAATACGGAAACGGCCGGACGAGTGGAGGGAGCATGCAATGCGCGGCAGCGAGTGGTACTGACATCCGGGTGGCACTGAGCGGTAAGCTCCCGTCGTCAACAGGTAACTGTCGGCGACGACGGGAGCTTCATGAGCCAGGGGTCACCGCAGAATCCCAGGACAGATCGACAGCTCCTGCTGCTCGTCGGTCTCATCGTCGTAATGGCAATCGTCCCCACGGTCGTCGCCGGGGCGAACGCGTTGACCCGTCCGCCGGTCTCCGTGGGCGACGGAGCGACGTTCGTGGCGCTGATCTTCATGACTGCGCTGGGCACGATCGTCATGGCCCCGATCCGCATCCGCTCCACCACACACGCCATCGCCTGGGTCGAAACGGCGATCGTGATAGGACTCGCCGTCGCACCACCCTCCTGGGTGGTGCTGGCAACGGGGGTCGGCGTCGGTGTGGGGTCAGCCATCATGAAGCTGCCGATGATCAAGGCGGCCTTCGCAGTCAGCAAGAACATCCTGGTAGCCGGTGGGGCGGGCGTCGCCTCGCTGGCCGTCCACTGGCAATGGCCCTCGGCCGGCGTGGTCGAACTGGCCTCTCTCCTCGGTGTGATCTACCTGGTGGCGGCGCTGCTCGACGATCTGCTGGCGATCCCGGTGATCGCGCTGGCCACCGGCACACCTGTCGCCCGTCAGTTCCTGAACAACCTTGACCTGCGGCTTGCCGGCTTCGGCGTGCGCTTCATCGTGGCCTTCTGCACGCTTCTCATCCTCCGGGAAGATCCCCGACTGCTGCTCGCCGTCCCGCCACTGATGTTGAGCCTGCACCTCGCCTACTCCGCACGCATCCGTGGCCGCACCGAGCAGCAGGCGTGGCAGCGACTCGCCCGCACCACCGACGCGCTCAACGTCGTGGACCTGGACAACGTGCTCACCACCGCCGTCACCCAGGCCGCCGAGTTGTTCTCCGCGGACGAAGTCGAGATCGAGCTGCGCGACGGGCGGCGCACCGTCCGCGGCGCCACCGGCGGCATCACCTTCGACGGGCCGACCGACACGGTCACCGAGGTGGACGGCACCGTCGTGCCCACCCCGCTCGAGGGCCACGACCGCTCCGTCGACGTCGGCGTCCTGCGCCTGCGCTTCCGTGGGCCGGTCGAGCTGTCCGAGCGGGAGCAGTACACGCTGCGTACCTTCGCCTCGGCTCTCTGCACGGCGGTCCGCAACGCACAGGCGTACGCGGAGCTGGCCCGGGTGGCCAACGATCACGCGTACGCCGCCGCGCACGACGCGCTCACCGACCTCGCGAACCGCCGGCACCTGCTCGACCAGGGCACCGAGCAGCTCAGCGCCCGGCACGCCGACGGGGTGACGGCCCTGGTGCTGATCGACCTCAACCACTTCAAGGAGGTCAACGACACCCTCGGCCACGCTGCCGGCGACCAGGTGCTGGTCCAGGTCGCCGACCGGCTACGTGACGCCGCCCAGTCGAGCGATCTGGTGGCCCGTCTCGGCGGCGACGAGTTCGCCGTACTCCTGCGCGGGCTGCCCGCCCCGGCGGTGGCCGCGCACCGGGCCGAGACGCTGCTCGCCGCCCTGCACGAGCCGTTCGAGCTGGACGGCATGCGGATCAGCGTCGAGGCCAGCGGCGGGATCTCCGTGGCCCCCGCCAGCGGCGGCATGGCCGAGCTGCTGCGCCGCGCGGACGTGGCGATGTACCAGGCGAAGCGAGCCGGCCAGCGGATCTCCACGTACGCCCCGACGCGGGACACCGCCGACCTGAACCGTCTCACCCTCGGCGGTGATCTGCCCCGCGCGGTCGCCGATCACGAGTTCATCGTCAACTTCCAACCGATCGTCGACCTGGGCACCGGCGAGGTGACCAGCGCCGAGGCGTTGGCCCGCTGGCACCACCCCACCCACGGGCTGATCGATCCGCTGCGTTTCCTGGAGGCGGTGGAGCGCTCCGGAATGCTGCCGGCCTTCGCCGAGGCGATCCTCGACCAGGCACTGATCGCCGCGGCCGACTGGCGCGACGCCGGCTTCGACGTACCGGTCGCGGTCAACGTCTCGCCGCGCAGCCTGCTCGACGCGCGCTTCCCCGGGTCGGTCCTGGCCCGACTGCGCGCCCACGACCTCCCGCCGGAGCGGCTGGTGCTGGAGCTGACCGAGACGCTGACGCTCAGCCAGCTCGACGTGGTCGACCGGGTGCTCAGCCGGCTACGCGACGAGGGCGTCCGGCTGGCGCTCGACGACTTCGGCACCGGCTACTCCTCACTCTCGCTGCTCTCGCGGATACCCGTGCACGAGCTGAAGATCGACCGCAGCTTCGTGACGACGATGGAGAGTTCGGCCGAGGCGGCGGCCGTCATCCGTTCCACCCTCGACCTGGGCCGCAGCCTCAACCTGGCGGTGGTGGCCGAGGGCGTGGAGAGCGAACCGCAGCGGCGCGCCCTCTGGGAGTTGGGCTGCGCGGCCGGTCAGGGCCACCTGTTCGCCCGGCCGATGCCCGCCGGCACCCTGCTCGCCGCCTTGCAGCGCGGGTCGGGGGGTCAACCCGGATTCCTGGCACCGCCGCTGCACGACACCGGCGCCGTGATCCGGCTCAACCAGACCCGCCGCCAGACCGGCCGCTCCCGCCCCGACCGGCACCTCCCGGCCTGAGCGAGCACGCGCGCCAGCGCCCCCAAGCCCGAGGCCCGGCCACGCGGACAGCGAGGTCAACGACGAGGTCTGCCAGACTGGCGCCCGTGATCGCCGACGCCCCGACCGCCGTCCGCCAGCGCTGGCGGACGATCGACACCGCCGCCGGCGGACTCGCCCTCGACCTGGGCCTCTACTCCGTCTCGGCCCTCTTCGCGGCGATCACCGCGAGCACGTCGACACTCCTGCCGCACCGCGCGTGGGGTGCCGTCGCCGCCGCCGGCTACCTGGTCGCGACGCTCGCGGTGGTCGTTCAACTCGTCGTGCGCCAGCGCAGCCCCCGGCTGGTCGGCCTCGCCTCCCGCTGGGTGGTGACCGGTTTCGCCTGGGTGACCACCGCACTGTCACCCGTGCTCTGGCAGAGCGTCGAACGCGCCAACGGACGCACCGACCGGGCACAGGAGGAGGTGCTGGTGGTCGAGCAGGCGGGCATCCGCCTGCTGGAACACGGCACGCCGTACCTCGGGCGGGACGCGATCGCCGCCCTGCCAACCGGTGAACAACTGCTCGGCTACACGCCCTACCAGCCGGGCATGGCCATGTTCGGCCTGCCCAGGGCACTCGTCGACACCTGGTGGACCGACGCCCGCGTGTGGTTCGCGGTGGGCACCGCGGTGGCGCTCGCCCTGGCGGTGGCCACCCTGCGCGCCGCGCCCGCCACCCTCGGCGGGGATCGCCGGCGTGACGCCGCCCTGCTGCGTGCAGTGCAGGCCGCCACCGTCCTGCCCATCTGCGCGCTCACCCTGGCGACCGGCGGCGACGACCTACCCGTACTCGCCCTCTGCCTGCTCGCCCTCGCGCTCGCCGCCGCCGGGCGGCCGGGCCGGGCCGGCCTCGCGGTCGGGCTGGCCGGCGCGCTGAAGCTGTTCGCCTGGCCGATCGCCCTGGTCCTGATCGTCTGGGGTCTGACCCGGCGAGCCGGTATCCGGGTCGCGGCCGGTGCGATCGGACTTCCCGTGGTCGCCCTCGTTCCGGCACTGCTTGTCGACCGCGACGCGCTGACCGAGAACGTGCTGCGCTTCCCGCTCGGCCACGGCCTGGTCAGCAGCCCGGCGCAATCCCCGTTCCCCGGTCACCTGATCGCCACCGCGCTGCCCGGAGGCCGGCTGATCGCCGCCGCCCTCCTGGTCGCGGCCGGCGCGGCCATCGCCGTCCGGCTCGCGCGCCGCCCGCCCGGCACCGCCGCGACCAGCGCACTGATCTGCGGGTACGGGCTACTCGCCGCCATCGCCCTCATGCCCTCCACCCGGTTCGGCTACCTGCTGTACCCGCTGGCCCTGCTCGCGTGGGCACCCGCCCTGCACCGCCCGGAGGCCGCACCGACCTCTCCGGCGTCCGAGCACCTGCCCGGTCGGACCACATCGGCGTAACCGGCGGGCGCAACCACCCGGCACGGCGTACACCTGAAGACATGACCACGTACCGAGACCGCGCCGATGCGGGACGGGTGCTCGCCGAGCGACTCACCGCCCTGGTCGGCGAGCCGGACGCCGTCGTCCTCGGCCTGGTCCGCGGCGGCGTACCGGTGGCCCGGGTCGTCGCCGAACGGCTCGGCGCCCCCCTCGACGTGCTTGTCGTCCGCAAGCTCGGCATGCCCTGGGCGCGGGAGGTCGCCTTCGGCGCGCTCGGCCCCGGCGGGGTGCAGGTGCTCAACGACGCCATCGCCAGCCGCCTCAGCAGCGACGACATCGCCGAGGTCAGCCACCGCGAACAGGCCGAACTAGAGCGCCGCGAGCGGCTCTACCGGGGCGGTCGCCCGCCACTGGACCTCACCGGACGCGTCGCCGTGATCGTCGACGACGGTCTCGCCACCGGCGCGACCGCCCGAGCCGCCGTCGAGGTCGCCCGCCGGCTCGGTGCCCGCCGGGTCGTGGTGGCCGTGCCGGTCGGCGCCCAGGAGGCGTACGAACTTCTGGCCGCCGAGGCCGACCAGGTCGTCTGCGCCCAGCGCCCGCCTGACTTCGGCTCGGTCAGCGTCTACTACGACGATTTCCACGAGGTCTCCGACGACGAAGTCATCGAGGCGCTCACAGCAATCGCCTAGGTCGACCGGGTACCGTCGGGTGATGAGTGACCTCATCTGTCCCAAGTGTCGCGGCGAGATGCGTCAGTACGAGCGCAGCGGCGTCGTCATCGACCAGTGCGGCGAGTGCCGGGGGATCTTCCTCGACCGCGGCGAACTCGAGAAGCTGTTCGAGGCAGAGGCCAACTGGAGTCGCCAGCAGGCCGGGCCGACCGCGCTGGCGCAGCAGCAGGGTGGTTACCCGCCACCTCCGCCCCCGCCCGTCCAGCACCAGCCCGGTTACGGCGCCGTCCCGCCGCCCCCGCCCCCACCGCCCGCGCACGGCTACCCGCCGGCGCCCGCCTACGGCCACCAGCAGCAGCACCACGGCTACCACGGCCACTACCGGCACAAGAAGCGCAAGAGCTTCCTCGACGAGATGTTCGGCTGAGTCCGGCCGAAGCTCCCGCCCGGGTCGGTACACGCGGTCGACCCGGGCAACGCCGGCCCCGAGCGATTGGCTGACGCGGCGGTCCGTGCGAGGCTGCATCGCATGACCGTCACCCGGCCGGACGAGGCCCTCGCCGAGGCGTACGACGGCATCAGCGCGGTGGTCGACGGCCGCGACGACGCTGACCTGCAACGAGCCACCCGGTGCCGAGGCTGGCTCGTCGCCGATCTGCTCCTGCACGTGCTCGGCGACGCCCAGCGGGCGCTGGTGGCCCTGGCCAGCCCGGTCGACGGTCCCGCCGACGTGGACGACGTGTCCTACTGGCGCGACTTCCCTGCCGGCGACGACCAGGCCACCGGACACGCCTGGTGGATCCGGCGCTCGGCGTCCGCCTTCGACCGGCCGAGCGGCATCGTCCGCCTCTGGAAGGAGACCGCACCGGCGGCGGTCCGCGCGGCCGCATGCGCAGACCCCGAGGGGTACGTGACCACGCAGGGGCACGTGCTACGCGTACCCGACTTCCTGGCCACCCTCACCACCGAGGCCGTGGTGCACCACCTGGACCTCATGCCGGAGCTGCCGACCTCGCCACCACCCGGACCACTGGCGGTGCGCGTCGCGGTGTCCACGATGGACGGTCTGTTGAGTGACGACGCGGTCCGCCCCGCCGGGTGGGATGATCGGGAGTTTCTGTTGAAGGCGACCGGCCGCATCGCCCTCACCGATCGGGACCGGCTGGAGTTGGGCGAGGCGGCAGGCTGGTTCCCCCTGCTGGGGTGACTGATGAACGAGGAAGACGTGAAACCTTCAACCGACACGCTGCCGAAGATCGGTGCGCCGGCCACGCGCGCTCTGCACAATGCGGGCTACACGACTCTGCGTGGGTTGGCCGGGGTGCCCCGTAAGAAACTGGCCGCACTACACGGCATGGGCCCCAAGGCGCTCGACATCATCCAGGCCGCTCTCGAGGAGCACGACCTCAGCCTGGGGTGACGCCTGCCTCGGCCGGTCGGCCCGGACGAATGTGTTCTCGGGCGCCGATCAGCCGATGGCCATGTCCACGAATCGCGACAGATGCAGCTGGGCCGCGACCGTCACCGTGTCGGTGGGCCCATTTCGGTGCTTGGCCACGATGAAGTCCGCTTCCCCGGCCCGCGGTGACTCCTTGTCGTAGTAGTCGTCGCGGTGCAGCAGGATGACAACGTCGGCATCCTGTTCGATCGAGTTGTGGGTGGCGATGCCGTTCGCCACGAAGTTGTGTGTACCGAGAACCGTCGCGTCGAACACCTCCTGCTCACCGATTGGCTCGATAGACACGATCGAGTCCCAGAAGATGTCGTTGGTCGCGTGCAGGTCGAGGTCGGCAGAGTCGAGCACCGCGGCAACCGCCGCGAGCCGAGAGCGGCTGGGCGCGTGCTTCCAGAGCGTGCTGCCGCAGAACTGGGTGCCGATGGCCTTCGCGAACTCACGGTGGGACATCCCCTGCTCGACCAGGATTTCCTTGACCTTGGACCAGACCTCGCGAGGGACCGTGTCGACGTTGGTATTGCTCTCCGTCGCCTCCAGGGCGGAAAGCAGAGCAGCACAACCCTCCGACCGCTGGCCGTGGACTCCGATCTCACGCAGGAACCTCAACTGGTCGTCCCGGCCGGAGATGTCGAGCGTGAACTGGGGACGGTGGCCAACCACCGGCACGGCCCGGAGACGGGCAGTGATGCCGTACCTCAGAAGCAGCCTGGAGATGTCTTCCAACATTCGCCGACTCGGGGACGAGAAGTAGACCCGTCCGCCGCGGCCTGAACTGTTGACGGTGACCGAGCCGTCAGTGGCCCAGAGATGCCGCAGGAAGACGGTCACCTGCTCCTTGGGAAGTCCGAAGACCGAGGATGGGATGAACTTTTCGTGCGAGCGCAGACCGAAGAGGCCCAAGCCGTCCAGCCACTCCGCTATCGGGTTACGTCGGCCTCGAGCCAACCGGAAGGGGGCAGGCAGCCGCAGGGTGGTCACCCTCGCGGCCGCATAGTCGTCGCGCAGGGCGGTGATGCCGAAATGTTTCGCTGCCTCCGCCACCGCGTGCAGGTTCAACTCGTCCCGGCTTGCATAGCGAATCGGCTGACGTCGCACGAAGGAGCCGTCGCCCAGCAGGTGCGCCAGCATGACGACCTCTGCCTCAGCCCACGGGCGAATCGTCATCGGGGGAGGCAGGTGTCGTGGCGTGGCGACGCGGTCGCCCGGTGCCAGTTCACCCAACGGCACCCATCCCGTGAAGGCAAGGAAGGGGTGGTTCGCCGTTGCGTCGATCTGCTTGCCTGAGGCCAGCGTCAGCCGGAACACCTCACGGGTGCCGCTCGGGAAGACGTGGGTCATGGTGCGGGGGGTATAGCGAAGACCCTCGTCGAGGGCCCAGACTGGAATGTCTTTCGTCCGGTTCGACAGCAGTTCGCCGAGCGTGATCTCCGCGTTGTTGTCTGCACGAACGACCCGGGTATCCGCAGTGAGACATCCCGATTCGCGCAAATCGGACAACTGGGGTCGCTTGTCGGTGCGTTGTTCGGGGCCACGGTTGAGCTGACTCACCGCGATGACCGGGCACTCGACCTCCTTGGCCAGCAGCTTGAGGCCACGGGAGAGGTCGGCGACCTCCTGCTGCCGGCTCTCGGTGCGCTTGGGCGAGGTCATCAGCTGGAGGTAGTCGACCACGATCATCTTGAGGTCGTGTCGCTGCTTGAGCCGGCGCGCCTTGGCCCGGATCTCCATCAGGTTCATGCTCGGGGTGTCGTCGACGAACAGCGGCGCCTCGCTGATCTCGCCCATGCACCGGGCCAGCTTGGTCCAGTCGTCGTCGGAGAGCTGGCCGCTACGCAGCACGTGCAGCGGCACCCGCGCCTCGGCCGAGAGCAGTCGCATCACGATCTCGACCTTGCTCATTTCCAGCGAGAAGATCGCGGCCGCCTGGTTGGCGCGAATAGCAGCATTTCGGGCAAAGTCCATACTGGCGGTGCTGTTGTGGGTGGGAATCATCGCCCGGCTGGCCAGGTAGAGATGTTCCGGGTTGTCCACCGTGACGCAGCGGACCGGAACGCTGGGCACCTGACGGACGTCGACGATGAAGCGGGATGTCGTGCGCACGTCCGAGGCGGTACGGCGGCGTTCGGCGTGCGCGTCCCGCTTCCGCTTGAGTCGGAAGACCGCGTCGGGCGTGGAGAAGTTCAACGTGTAGGCGATCGACGACTCGGGGGTGCGCCCGCGTACCGGCTCGGCGTTGACGGTGCAGCGGTAGCCGAGGCTGACGATGAGCTCGCGAACATCATCAGCCAGCCGCTTCGAGGTAGACGTGTACTGCAAGTTGCCGGCTGGGGCGACGGTGCCGTCCGTATCCATCAGGCCCGCGAGGAGCGCCCGGCGCTGGACCTCGGAGGCGCGCAGGTAAGCGGACGGGATGTGCTTGGTCGGCGCTACCCCGGTCTGACGCAGCAGTCCGAGGAAAGAGCCGTTCTGGTTGTGGCAACCAGCGCATCGCCGAGTGGCGGAATTTTCCCGCAGCGCCCGGGTGGACGCGCCGCAGTCCACGCACACACCGTTCGCCGGAACAACGCAGGGGGCCGGCAGCAGAATGGTGTACACCAATGGACCGCTAGGTCGAACGACGAAGCCGTCCGCTTCGATGTGCTGGAGCATCTCAGCGTCAGCCGTGGTGAGCCGGCTGGCGTGACTGTGGCCGTCGCCGAGCCAGGCCCCGAGGGTGTAGGGCGGAATCGGTAGCTGCCGCTCCGGGAGGCAGAGCGGGGCGGTGTTCCGTACCGCATGGTTGAGCCGTCGCTCGGTAGTGTCGGTACGCAACGTGGCAACGATTTCAGCAGTGGTGACCACGGCGTCGTGATCGACTTGAGTGCTAGCCGACGCCGTGCGGTCAGCCCGGCGGAGGAAAGCATCCAGCAGCGTCCCGGACGGGTAACCGGGCGCGGTCCAGTTGCGCGGCTTCCCATGACGAACAGTGGGACGGGCTAGCCGACCGGTCGAACCGACTTCGGAAGCAACAGTCTGCAGGACGTGGCGGAACTCCGGCCCGATCTGCTCCACAGCTTCGAACAACGTGATGGGCTGGTTCCCGGCCCCGCTGTACCTCTCGTACGCAGCGTGCACCCTGACCAGCGACTCCTCCGGCCAGTACCGCCTCTGCTGGCTCGGCTTCTGCCGTCGGCTGGCCCGGCTGGTCGTCTTCCAGAGATGCTCTGCGTCCGCCACGATCACGGTGCCGTCCGAGAACTCGACCTCATAGCAGGGACGCCCGTGCATGACGTCGAAGGCGTGCGTCACCGTGGTGGGGCGGCCGTCCGCCGCCAACAGTTGATCACCCACGCCGACCTCACCCATCGTGGTCCAGCCAGTGGGAGTCGGCAACGGGGTGTCGAGCGCGAGCGCCTTGCCAAGACCGGGCCGGCCGGCCACGATGATCAACTGGCCGGCGTGCAGGCCGTTGAGCAGCCGGTCCAGGTCGCTGAAGCCGGTTGGCACACCGGTCATGACGCCGCCCTGCGCGCCAACCGCCTCGATCTCGTCCAGCGTCGGCTGGAGCATGTCAGCCAGGATCGCGAAGTCCTCGCTGACCCGGCGTTCGGTGACGTCGTAGACGGCCTGCTGGGCAAGGTCCACGACGTCGTCGACGTCGCGGCTGCCGCCGCTGGCGGTGCCGTAGCCCAGCTGCACGATCTTGGTGCCGGCCTCGACGAGCCGGCGCAACACCGCGCGCTCGCTGACGATCCGCGCGTAGTAGGCGGCGTTCGCGGCGGTGGGCACGCTGGCGATGAGAGTGTGCAGGTACGGCGCGCCACCGATGCGTACCAGATCCCCGGAGTCGGCGAGCGCCGCCGCGACGGTGATCGAGTCGGCCGGCTCACCCCGACCGTAGATGTCGAGGATGATGTCGAAGATGGTGGCGTGCACCGGCCGGTAGAAGTCGTTGGTCTTGAGGATCTCGACGACGTCGGCGATGGCGTCCTTGGAGAGCAACATGCCGCCGAGGACGCACTGCTCGGCGGCGACGTCCTGGGGTGGGGTCTTGTCGAACTGGCCGTCCCGCTGCACGGGTGGCTGACCGTTGCCGGACCGTGACTCCGCCCGCATGTCGTCGGTGACCGACACCGGTCCCCCCTCCACTGCGTCAGATCTGGTCCCAGCTCTACCGCCGAGGTACGACAGCTCTCTCGACCGAGCCGGTCGATCGGGGGCCATCGCGCCGGCGGTCGAGGGCCAACCATACGGACCCCGAGGTCAGCGACTCAACAGGCTCGGTGGATGAGCCTCGGGACAACCTGTGGAAACCGGTGGACGAGCATGTGCGCAGGGTGTGCACAGGCTGTGGACAACCGTTGGGGAATTCTCGGCTGCAAGCCTCTGAACTGGCAAAACGTGGTCCCCAGCCTGTGGAGGAGAATATTTCGGTCGGTTCTGTGACACGATCTTCCCGTACTATCTCCAGCGAACGGCTATACCTGGACAGCGGATTACGCTTTGGGTTCAGAAGGGTCACACTCCGGCCGTGAGTTACCGGGACTGGGGACGCGGGGAGGGCAGCCCGCGCGAGCGTCCGCCAACCACCTCGTGGGGTCAGCCTGCGCTGCCCGCTCCGGTCGACCCCTATGACGAGGACGCGGGCTACCGCACCTCCAGCCGGCGGCGTGCGCGGGATCGTGGGCAGGACGAACCGGTCGACGCCTACCTGCCGCGATGGGCGCTGGAGTCGGGGGTTCGACGGGCTGACGGTGGTGGCCGGCATGCAGCGCCCGATGAGGACGATGTCGAGGCCGAGCCTGAGCGCCCGAGTTCCGGTGCCGGCTGGCGTGGTGCCGAGGCGACCGGCAGGCGACGGGCCGACGCGAGCGGTCGGCGTGAACAGCGGGCGATCGGCGCGGGCCCCGATTCGGACCACACCCGGGAGTGGACGCTCGACCGTCTCCAGGATCAGGGGTACGCGGGCCGTCGGCGCGCCGGCTCAGCGGAGGAGCCGGTTTCCGGCGCGGTCTCCGACCGTCGTCCCCGTCGTGCGCCGGCCGGTCGTCCCCAGGTGATCTGGTCCGGTGGGGATCTGGAGGCAGGCTCGGCCGAGATGGCGTCCCGTCCGGAGGTGAGCCGGCCGACGCGGCGCAGCCGACGCGCGGCAGAGGAGTCGTGGACCCGTCCGGCGGTCGATCCCTGGGAACGTGGGTCGGAGCGGCCGGCGGAGCCCGATCCGTCGTACGCGCCCGCTGTGGACCCGTGGGACGCGTCGGGTGTGCACGCGTGGCCGCCACCCGGCCCGGACGCCACGGACCTGAGCGGACAGTGGTTCCAGGGGGAGAATGTCGGTGGTTGGGAGCGATCGGACCGCACCGGCCAGTGGGAGCGGTCCTCGGTCGAGGACGACCAGTGGGACCGGACGCTGCCGCCCCGCTCGGATCGTCTGACGGAGGGATGGCCGAGCCGGGACAGCAACTTCTGGTCCGGTACGCGGCTGTCCGGTGACGATCCGCGCTGGATGGATTCGACGACGTCCGCGCCTCGTTCGCCGGTGGTGGGTTACACCGCTCCGCGGCCGCGCAGTGTTCCCGTACCCCCTGTCGGTGCCGTGCGTAGGGCGGACCGGTCGCCGGTCGGTACGGCGTCGGTGCGGCGGCGGGTCGAGTCGGTGGCGACGGGCGGCTGGGCGCGGCGTCTGGAGGACGACCTCCTCGACCCTGATCCCGGTGGGTCCGTCCGGCCGCTGCTGTACACCACCGCCTGCTACGTGGTGCCGGCGGTGCTGATCTTCCTGTGGTTGCTGACGCTGGACGGGCAGGCGCCCGCCGGTTGTGTCACCGACATCAGTGGGGGCGGCTGCGACTCCGCGCGGTCCCGTGCGGTGGAGTCGTTGCTCGCCGGCTCGCCGCGGTTCGGGTTGGCGCTGGCGAGCAGTCTGATGGTGGCGGCGCTGCTGCGGCGGGTCGGCACGACGTGGCGGTCGGCGACGATCGCGCTCGCCGCGGCGGTGGTCGGCGGTGGTCTCTCCACGGTGCTGATCAGCGCGGTGACCGGTCAACCGATCGGCTGAGCTGGCGAGCGGAGCCTGATGGCGCATGCGCGAGGGCCCGCACCGATCGCTCGGTGCGGGCCCTCGTCGTGGTCCGGCGTTTCGTCAGCCCTGAACGACGTTCAGGTTGAACGATGCGGTGACCTCGGGGTGCAGCTTGATCTTCACCGGGTAGGTGCCGGTCGACTTGATGTGACCGGGCACCTCCAGCCGGCGACGGTCGAGGACCGGACCGCCGGCGCCCTTGACGGCGTCGACGATCTCGGCCGAGGTGACCGAGCCGAAGAGCCGACCGCCGTCGCCGGCGCGGGCCTTCAGGTTGACCTTGAGACCCTCAAGCTGGCCCTTGACCTCGTTCGCGTGGTCGAGGTCGCGGATCTCGCGGGCCGAGCGGGCCCGCTGGATGACCGTGACCTGCTTTTCCGCGCCCTTGGTCCAGGCGATCGCGAAGCCCTGCGGCAGCAGGTAGTTACGGCCGAAGCCGTCCTTGACCTCGACGATGTCGCCCGGGGCACCGAGGCCGGACACTTCCTGAGTCAGGATGATCTTCATATCGGTGCCTCCTCTCAGCGGGCCGTTGCGGTGTACGGCAGAAGCGCCATCTCGCGGGCGTTCTTGACCGCGCGGGCAATCTGCCGCTGCTGCTGCGAGGTCACGCCGGTGACCCGCCGAGCGCGGATCTTGCCGCGGTCGGAGATGAACTTGCGCAGCAGCGCCGTGTCCTTGTAATCGATGTAGGTGATCCCGTCCTTGTCGAGCGGGTTCACCTTCTTCTTCGGCTTGCGAAGTGCCGCAGCCTTGGCCATTGACCTTGCTCCTGGTTTGCGATCGCGGGCGCTCGGCGCCATTAGAACGGAGGCTCCTCGTCGAAGTTGCCGCCCGAACCAGCACGCGCGGGAGAGGGTGCGGCCGAAGCCCAGGGGTCGTCGAAGTTGCCTCCGCCGCCACCCTGGCCACCACCACCGCCGCCACCACCGAAGCCGCCGCCACCGCCACCGGAGCGGGACATCTTCTGCACCTTCGCCGTGGCGTAGCGCAGCGACGGGCCGATCTCGTCGACCTCGAGCTCGATGACGGTGCGCTTCTCGCCCTCGCGGGTCTCGTAGGACCGCTGACGCAGCCGGCCCGAGACGATCACGCGGGCGCCCCGCTGCAGCGACTCGGCGACGTGCTCCGCCGCCTGACGCCACACGGTGCAAGCCAGGAAGAGCGGCTCGCCGTCCTTCCACTCATTGGTGGTCTTGTCCATGAAACGGGGCGTCGAAGCGACCCGGAACTTGGCGACCGCCGCACCGGACGGGGTGAACCGCAACTCGGGGTCATCGGTCAAGTTACCGATGACCGTGATGGTGGTGTCTCCTGCCATGACCATCTCCTCGCGCACTCAGCGTCTCGTCGTACAGGCTCTCAGAGCCGTACGACAGAGTCGCGGAGGCTGATCCGGGCGAACCGGGTTGAATGACCGGACTGAATGCTTAGCGCATCTCCGGCCGGATGACCTTGGTGCGCAGCACGGACTCGTTCAGCCGGAGCTGACGGTCCAGCTCGGCCACGGCAGCAGGCGTGGCCTGCAGGTCGACGACGGCGTAGATGCCCTCGGCCTTTTTGTTGATCTCGAACGAGAGGCGCCTGCGGCCCCACACGTCCGTCTTCTCAACCGAGCCACCCGCGGTCCGAATCACGTTCAGGTACGTGTCGAGCGACGGGGCGACGGTGCGCTCCTCGAGGCTGGGGTCGAGGATCACCATGATCTCGTAATGACGCAAGACGTGCTCACCTCCTGTGGGCTAAGCGGCCACGGTCCTTCCGTGGCAGGAGGTCGTGCGTCGCTGCCCGCACGTGCCGGGGGAACCCGGCCGGACGCGGACAACCTGACCAGGATACCCGGTCCGATCGATCATGCCCGGGGCGGTCGGGTCGACATCGCGGGCATGCCGACGGGGGCTCGCCGCCCGACCGTCACTGGCCGGTGCCGAGCCCCCGTCAACGAGGCCGCGGAGCGTCCCGTCCGCATTCCTTGGGTGGGACCTGGGGAGGAACGACCACACCGATGAGGTTGGACCGGAGACGCCCCGCGGAGCTTTATCGTGTTGTTATCTGACGATACAACGGCTGTCGTCCCCTGTCGGGGCAAAAGGCAGAAATTTCCGAGATTATGCAAAGGTGCCGATCTGGTGCTTTGAGGGATCGTCCCCGCAGCGCCGGGCCGCGCCACGGGGATGACCTCGCGCTCGGGCTGACGAACACCGGTGACCACGCGCGGCGAACCCGCCGATCAGCCCCGGGCCCCGTTCGCCGGGTTCCGTTCCATCAACGATCGTCCGTCAGCCGGGGTGACGACATCGCGCCGGCCGTCACCGCACCCGTCAGGGTCGCGACGTAGGCTCGCTGCCATGCGTATCGGAGCCCACGTCGATTCGACCGACCCGCTGGCGGAGGCAGCCGCCCGGTCCGCCGACACCGTGCAGTTCTTCCTCTCCGACCCGCAGGGATGGAAGGCCCCCAGGCCGCGGGAGGACGCCGAGCGGCTGCGCGCCGCCGAGGTCGACCTCTACGTGCACGCCCCGTACGTCATCAACGTGGCGACCCTCAACAACCGCATCCGCATCCCCAGCCGGAAGCTGCTGCTCGGGCACGCGACCGCCGCGGCCGAGATCGGCGCGAAGGGCCTGATCGTCCACGGTGGGCACGTCAACGCCGGTGACGACCTGGCCGTCGGCTTCGACAACTGGCGCAAGACCTTCGCGTACGCGGCCGACTCGGGCGGATTCGGCGTCCCGGTCCTGATCGAGAACACGGCCGGCGGCGACAACGCGTGCGCCCGCCGGCTGGACGCGCTCGCCCGGCTCTGGGACACGATCGGCGATTACGAGGTCGGCTTCTGCCTGGACACGTGTCACGCGTACGCCGGGGGTGAGGAACTGCTCGGTCTCGTCGACCGGGTGAAGGCGATCACCGGGCGGATCGATCTGGTGCACGCCAACAACTCCAAGGGCGCGTTCAACTCCGGGCAGGACCGGCACGACAACCTCGACGGCGGGACGATCGATCCGGAGCTGGTGGTGGCCGTGATCCGGGCCGCCGGAGCGCCGGTGGTCGTCGAGACCCCGGGCGGCGTCGCGGGCCAGGGCGCCGACATCGACTTCCTGCGTCAGCAGCTCCCGACGGAGTGCCCGGCAGCATGAAGACCGGAAAGTCCAAGCCGGAAAAGGCGCGGTCCGCGTCCACCGGCAATGACCCGATCCGACCGGCCACGCCGCCCACCGGCGACGTCCCCATCGCCTCGGCCGGGACCACGACGAGTGACACGCTCCGGGACGACCCGGCGCCGGACATCGGCCCGAAGAGCGCCAGGACGACCACGAAGGGCGACGCCGCCGAGAACGGCGGCGCGAAGAGCGCCGGCGACGACGAGACCGCCACGGCCAAGGGCGACGGTACGACGAGCGCCGGCAACGAGAAGGCCGACGCCACGAAGCCCGGTGCCGCCAAGGGCGCGGTGGTGGAGGACGGGGAGAAGCCCGAGGGCGGCAAGGTCGGTGACGACGCCGACAGCAAGGCCGAACCGGTCGAGCCCGACCGCTGGGAGGCCTTCGCCTCGGCCCCGGAACCTCGGCCCACCGTGCTCACCCGGGCCGCCCGGCCGGTCGGTCGGTTCCTGGTCCACGAGTGGACCCTGGCGGCTCTCGCCTCGGTGGCACTGGCCGTGCTGATGACCTGGCCGACGCTGCGCTACCCGCGTTACACCCTGCCGCAGGACACCTGGGACCCGAGCCTCCAGGCATGGCAGATGGCCTGGTCCGGGCACATCCTCCTGGCCGATCCGGCGCGTCTGTGGCAGTCGAACACGTTCTTCCCGGAGCTGTGGAGCTTCGCGTTCTCCGACACGCTGCTCGGCTACGCCCCGGCCGGGATGCTCGGCAGCGGCCCCGAGGACGCGGTGCTGCGCTACAACATCATGTTCGTGCTGGCGCACGCGCTCGCCACGTTCGGGGCGTACGCCCTGGCCCGACAGCTGGGTGCCGGTCGGATCGGCGCCGCCGTCGCCGGGGTCGGCTACGCGTACGCGCCGTGGCTGCTCGCCCAGGCCGGGCACCTGCACGTGCTCTCCAACGGTGGCATTCCGCTGGCCCTCGCGATGCTCGCGCGAGGGCACGGCTGGTCGCTGCGGCGCGGCTACCGGCCCGAGCTGCGACACGACGGCTGGGTGTACGCCGGATGGCTGGTGGCGGCCTGGCAGATCAGCCTCGGCTTCGGCATCGGCCTGCCGTTCGCGTACTTCCTGGCTTGCGCGGTGCTGGTCGCCGCCGTGTTGTACGTCGTGAAGCGGCTGCGCTCCGGTCGGGCCGTGCCGTTCGGTCGCCGGCTCCTCGTGGCCGACCTGGTCGGCGGGGTGTTCTTCGCCGGGGTGGGCCTGCTGATGGCTCTCCCGTACTTCCAGGTGACCGAGCTGCACCCGTACGCCGAGCGGACCGTCCGCGACATAAGTGTCTTCTCGCCGCCGGCGTCCGGCTTCGTGACCGCGCCCGCCGAATCACGGATCTGGGGCGGTTTGCACGAGGGTGCCCGCGCGGCGCTGCCGTGGCACGCGGAGATGACCCTGCTGCCAGGGTTCGTGCTCTACGCGCTGGCGTTCGGCGGGTTGTTCTTCTCGGTCTGGCGGCTGCGGCACCGGCTGTTCCTGCTCGCCGGTGTGCTGGTCACGATGGTGTTCGCGATGGGCACCCGCTTCTTCCACGGCACCTTCACCTACGTGCCGCTGTTCGAGCACGCGCCGGGCTGGAACGCGTTGCGTACTCCCGGGCGTTTGATGCTCTGGACGACGTTGCTGCTCGCGCTGCTCGCGGCCGGCGCGGTCACCGCCCTCACCGACCGGGTCCGTGAGCTGGCCGCGCAGCGGATTCCGTCCTGGCCTGGTCCGTGGCTGCGGATCGCCACGCTGCTGCCGCTGCTGCTGGTCACCGTCGAAGGACTGAACACCACCCCGCATCCGGTGGTGCCGACGCAACCCGCCGCGATGCGCTCGGCCCAGGGTCCACTGCTCGTGCTGCCCAGCGACCAGGGCATCGACCAGCATGTGATGCTCTGGTCGACGAGCGGATTCCCGGACGTGGCGAACGGCGGCAGTGGCTTCACGCCCCGGCAGCTCGACGACGTCCGCCGGGTCAGCCAGTCGTTCCCGGACCGGACGAGCGTCGACTACCTGCGGACGCTCGGTGTGCGGACGGTGGTGCTGCTGCGCGACGACATACCCGGCACACCGTGGGAGATCACCATCGACGCACCTGTCGAGTCGCTCGGCATCACGCGTCAGGAGGTCGGCGACGCGGTGGTGTACCGGCTCTGACGCCCCCTCACGCGGGGACGCTCGCGGGTTCGGGTTCGTCGGTCGTCGGCTGGCGACGCCACCGGTCCAGCCAGGGTGCGTCCGGTGCGCCGTCGAGGACACCCCCGTCCGGGTCGTCGGGGTAGTTGGCGCGTACCGCGTCCTGCTCGGGGTGCAGGATCTCCCGGACGACCAGCACGCACAGGGTCACCACGGTCGCCAGACGGAGCGTCGACGCCAGCACGAACACGCCTTCCGGGAAGACGGGACGGCTGGTCGCCGCGCCGAGCAGTTCGCCGTAGAAGGCCACGAAGTAGCAGACCTCGGCGAGCTGCCAGGCCAGAAAGGCCCCCCACTTCGGCCGGGCCAGCACCACCAGCGGCAGCATCCAGAGCACGAACTGCTGCGACCAGACCTTGCTGAAGATGAGGAAGGCGGCCACCACCAGGAAAGCGAGCTGGGCGAGCCGCGGCCGGCGCGGCGCGCGCAGCGCCAGCACGGCCACACCGAGGCAGGCGAGCGCGAACAGGGCGTACGAGATGGTGTTGAGGGTCGGAGTGTTGGTGTTCAACCACTCGAAGGGGCCCTGCTGGCCGGGGTCGTTGCCGACCTTGCCGTCGAGGTAGCGCCCGATGTACCAGAGCGTGCCCCAGTCGATGGGCCGCGTGGTGTTCAGCTCGAAGAACCGACCCCAGTTATCCGGGTTGGCCCGGTACGCGGGCAGGTTCACCAGCACCACGGCCACCACCGCTGCGCCGAGGGCGGTCAGCGCGGCGCGGAGTCGGTTGGCCCGTAGGGCCAGGACGAGGATCGGTCCCAGCAGGAACAGTGGCCAGAGTTTCGCCGCGCCGGCCAACCCGAGCAGCACGCCGGCCGCCACCGGTTGTCGCCGGGCCCAGGCCAGCAGACCGAACGCCGCCAACCCGATGGCGAGCAGATCCCAGTTGACGGTGGCGGTGAGCACCAGCGCCGGGGCGAGCGCGAACAACGCGGCGTCCCAGGGTCGTCGGCGGCGCAACGCGAGGATCACCGCGACGGTGGCCACGGCGAGTGCACCCAGTACGAGTGCGTTGAGGTTGTAGAACCACTGGCCCTGGTTGATGCTCGGGTCACCCTTGCCGATCGCGTGCACCGGCAGACCGAGGGCACCCATGAAGTAGCCGGTCAGCACCGGATATTCCACCGGGTGGTCCCGGTAGGGCACCTTGCCCTCGTTGAGGCCCTCGGCGTAGTAGAGGGCGAGCACGTCGGTGTAGCAGAACCGGTTGTACTGCACGTTGTTCTGCCAGGCACCGTCCTGGCACGGCGATTTCTGCACCCAGTGCAGCGCCAGCGTGAGGCAGGCCAGCGCCAGGACGATCCGGACAGCGGTCCAGAACCGGCGTTCCGGCCCGGCCGGCCGGTCCAGCGCCGTCGCGTGGTCGCCGAGCGGCCCGCCGATGGCACCGGAGAGGCCCCGGACGAACCCGTCGGAGCGGGACGGGTGGTCGGTGGTTCCGGCGTCGTCGATGCCGGGCGTCGACTGGGTGCTCATAGAGAGGCATCCTGCCGTACGGACACCATTTCGGCATGGACCCCACTACAGCGCCATCGAATGCTGGCGAGAGGACACTTCGAGGACCGGTCGAGGTCGGCGTCCAGGAGCCACCTCAACCGGATCGTTTCTGCCGCCACTTGAGAGCGACGGACAGGCCGGGTCGGTTAATCAACGCCAGGTAGGACCCGTCGGGCAGCCACCGCACCAAGCCCATTGGCACCGACGCGCGCCGACGTGCCAGATGAGGTCCGCGCCGGTAACGGCGAACCGGTTGAACAACTCGAAGGAGTAGAAGTCACTGTCGGCCAGCAGCACCATCCCGGGCTCCACCACGCCGGTCAAGCCGGCGGCCTGGTTGCGTTCTCCCGTGCTGCAGGGGCCCAGGACCACTCCCACAGCCGCCCGGCTCGCAGAGTGACGACCGCGGTCACCTGCAGTTGCGGATAAGCCGAGGCATTCGCCCCCCCGACCCCATCCGCCCGAAGCGTTCTACATTCGCCGGGGTGTCGGCCACGTCGAAGCTGGTCCCGTCGATCGTCATCAACCGTCGCCGGGCCAGCCACGCGCCTTTCGTGCCCGTCGATGCCACCGGCACTGATGACTTCCTCGATGAGATCGTGCGGCCACCCGGGTCAGAATCCGCTCGGAGAGTGTAGATCTAGGCATGTCTCATCGGTCCAATCAGGAGAGGTTCAAAGTCACCGTAGAGGCCCTCATCATCACTCCTTCACGTTAGAAACACCGTTGCTGCAAGCGCCGTTCAAGTGGTGACAAACCGTGAGGTCCGAACGAGGCTGGCCTCCAGCCATCGGGTGCCGGAGCAGCGAGGACCGGGCGCACAGCGTCGTCTCAGGTGAAGCTCGCACAAAAGACGCCGCCGCCGGCTGGACGAGTTGTCCGGCCGGCGGCGGCATCATGCCTGCTGCGGTTAGTCCCGGGTGTTCGGTGTCAAGCCGGGCAGGAGTCCACCTCCGGCGCCTCCGTTGCCCGGACCGCCGGGACCACCGGGGTTGTTGCCTCCCGGGTTACCGCCGTTTCGCGGGCAGAAGGGATTGGTCAGCGGATCGCAGATCGGACCGCCCGGGCCACCCGGCTGACCGGGCTGACCCGGCTGGCCGGGTTGATTCGGCGGCGGCGTCGGCTCCTCACCGTTGCCAGCCTTCGGGTCGCCCATGTTCGCCGCGGGCGGGAAGTCGAGCTTCTCCTTGCCCTTCAGCGCCTCGTTCATGAACCGTTCCCAGATGTCACCGGGGAGGTTGCCACCACTGACCTTGGTCTGGCCGTCCTTCAGGATGAGTGGCTTCCGGGCGTTCACGTTGCCCACCCAGACCGCGGTGGCCAACTGCGGGGTGTAGCCGATCATCCAGGCGTCACCGTTGTCGGAGCTGTCTTCTTTCAGCTCCCAGGTGCCGGTCTTGGAGGCCGCCTTGCGGCCGTCGTCGAGCGTATGGTGGGCCGCGACCGGGTAGTCCTTCAGCACCGACGTCACGTCGGCGACCACGTTCTTGTCGATCCGTCGCTTCGAGTCGAGCTTCTCGCTGGAGACCTTGTCCCACTTGCCGGTGTTCAGGTTCTGCTTCTCCACCGAGTAGAGGAAGTGCGCCTTGTTGTAGACGCCCCCGTTGGCGAAGGTGGCCACACCGTTGGCGTGGTCCAGCACCGTGATCGGGTACTGGCCGTAGCCGACCACGTTGAAGAACGGCTCCGGCGTGATGTCCTTCGGGGCCGCCTTGGTCAGGTCGTACGCCTTCGCCGGGTTGGTGTCGGTGCGCCACATGGTGGTGACACCGGCCTGCTTGGCCATGTCGATGACCTTGTCCGCGCCGATGTCCTGGGTGACGTAGTAGAACGGCACGTTCAGCGACTTGAGCGTGGACACCCGCAGCGTGCAGGAGTTGTGGCAGGACGGGTCGTCCGTACCGGCGTTGCTGACCTTGAACCCGGTGCCCTCCGGGGTGAAGGCCTTGCCCTTCCACCGAGACTCGATGGCCTTCTGGGCCTTGAGCGCGGCGGCCAGGGTGTAGATCTTGAAGCTCGAGCCGGGTGAGTGGCCGCCGCTGATCGCGCCGCTGGAGTCGGTGTTCTTGCCCGCGTAGTCGGTGCCGGTGCCGTTGTCGCCCCCGTAGTAGGCGACCACCCGGCCGTTCATGGGGTCGATCGAGACCACCGCGGCCATGATGTTCTTCGGCTGGTCGGCCAACTCGGAGCCCTTGGTCTTGCGCTGGGCCGTCTCGACGGCGGCCGCCTGCATCTTGGTGTCGATAGTCGTGCGGATCCGGTAACCGCCGGCCATCAACGCCTGGGAACACAGTGGCTTGGCGTCCGTCACCTGCTCGTCCTTGTCGACGCAGATGCCCTTGTCCCGCATCTCGTCGCGGACGTAGTTGATGACGTTGCCGTACGGCGTGTTGACGCCGTAGTCGAGCCCGACGCCGCCCTTCGTCTTGCTCTTGAGGGTCTTCGACGGGTATTCGGTGGGCCGCTCGGCCGCAGGCAGCCAGCCCTCCTTGACCATGCCGTCGATCACGTAGTTCCAGCGGTCCTGGGCGGCGGCCGGGTTGTCCGCCGGGTCGAACCCCTTGTGGGTCGCGCTGGGCTCGGGCTGCTTGATCAGGGCAGCGAGCACAGCACCCTCGGCCGGGGTCAGCTTCGACACCGACTTGCCGAAGTAGGTCTGCGCCGCCGCCTCGATGCCGTAGGCGCCCCGCCCGAAGTAGATGACGTTGAGGTAGTGCTGCATGATCTGCGGCTTGGTGTACTCGTCGTTCAGCTTGGAGGCGAAGATCGCCTCCTTCACCTTGCGCCCGTAGGAGTCTTCCTTGAGGTTCTCGATGGCGTTGCGGGCGTACTGCTGGGTGATCGTCGAGGCGCCCTGTTTGTCACCGCCGGAGACGTTGTTCCACGCGGCCCGGACGATGCCCTTGTAGTCCACACCGGAGTGCCGGTAGAAGTTGCGGTCCTCGGCGGCGGCCACCGCGTGCTGCACGTACTCGGGAATCTGCTCGATGGCGACAAGCGTGCGGTTCTGCGAGCCGACCTTGGCGATGATCGTCTTGTTGTCGAACGCGTACAGGGTGGTCGCCTGCGGCGGGGTGATCTCGTCCGGCATGACGACGTTCGTCGAGTAGTAGGTGAACCCGACCACGCCAAGACCGGCGAGCATGATGAAGACGGCGAACCCGGCGATCACCAGGTTCATCCGTTTGCGCTTCTTGGCCCGGGCCGCCCCGGCCGGGTCACCCGCGCCGCGGCCACCTCGACCCGGCCCGTTCGGCCCAGCCAGCCCTCCGGGGCCACCCGGCCCGCCGGAGACCGGGGAGACGCTCGCCCGCGCGACCGCGGCACGACCTCCCACGGACGCGGAGCCGACGCTGGCCCGGCCGGCCGAGGCCGCGCCGACGGCAGCGGTGCCGACACGTGCCCGGCCGGCGGGCGCGCCGGGCGCCGGCGACACCGGGACGGATGCCCGGCCCGCACCGGCACGTCCCGCGGCCGCACCGGGCGCCGGCGACACGGGCACCGAGGCCCGGCCGCTCCGGCCCGGGGTGGCCGAACCCACCGACGCGGAACCGGCTGCGGCACCGCCGCGAGGCGGCACGGACGCCGAACCGCCCACCGACGCACGACCGCCGGCGGGCGGCGGTGTCACCGAAGCCCGGCTGGGGGGCGCCGCGGGCTCCTCCCCGGCGGACCAGCCGCCGGCACGAGAGTCACCGCCTGGTCGGCGGTACGCGTCGTCCGCACCCGGTCCGGGGTCGCCGTCCGGGCCCGGGTACTGGGCCCGCCCGTGCGCAGAACTGGGATCGCCGTACGAGTTCATTCCTCACACCCTGCCGGTCGCGGTGGGGCGCGACTGCGCCGCCACCGGGTTGCCGTGAGTTGCTTCACCCGGGACGCCGGCACGAGGGTGCCGGATCGCCAAGGTCATTGCTGTATCAATCGGGCCAATCGGACCAACGAGTGGTCGACCGTCCCGGGTCATGTCCACGGCCCCGGAGCCGGTCGAACCAACTGAGATCACCGTTGCGCCTCTCGCCTCCGCCGACCCACGCCCTCGGCGCCCGCCGCGTCCTGCTCGTTGCCGGCGGCACCGTCGCCGTCGCCCGTGAGACCGTCCCGGCCGAGCAGGTACTGCTCGACGAGATGGTTCCAGTCACAGCCGAGGCACACCTCCACCACGAAGACCTGGAACTCACGTAGCGTCATCGCCAGCACGGGCAGTTCGGCCAGTGTCCGGGCCTGTCCGGCGGACTGCTTGAGTTCGTCCCCGTAAATGTAGTGGACGAGAGTCAGATTCTCGCTGCGGCAGATGGGGCAGCGGCGGTCGGTCGATTCGCCGTGGAACCGGGCAGCGTTCTTCAGGTACGGCGACGCGTCGCACACGTCGTACGTGCCGACCCGGCCGGCCAGGAGCTCACGCAGCACTGCTCGCTTCTGAAGCGAGTAGTCGACGACCTGGCGCTGCGTACGCATGCGGAGAAGGGTACGCGGTCCGGCCGAACGAGGCGACCACGGTGACGATCCGTCACGAGGACACCCCGGAACGGGGGTTTGCCCTGGCCCACGCGACCCGCTAACGTGCGATGTATCGGTCCGATACATCGCGGCGGTTACCGCTCCGCGCCGGAGGGTAAAGGGAGGATGGCCCGTGCTCGAATTCGCCATCCTCGGCCTCCTGCAGGAGTCTCCGATGCACGGCTACGAGCTGCGCAAGGAGCTGACCGCCAAACTCGGCGCGATCCGGGCGGCGATCAGCTACGGCTCGCTCTACCCGACCCTGCGCAGGTTGCAGGCGGCGGGTTGGATCACCGAAGCCGCCGAGACACCCGCCACCGCCGAGGAGGTTCCCGCGCTGACCAGCCGACGAGGTCGGGTGGTCTACAAAATCACCGCGGACGGCAAGGAACGCTTCGCCCAGCTGATCGCACAGGCCGGGCCCGAGACCTACGACGACACGGGTTTCGGTGTGCACTTCGCGTTCTTCGCCCGGACCGACCAGGCGACCCGCCTGCGCATTCTGGAGGGTCGCCGCCGCAAGATCGAGGAACGTCGCGAAGGACTTCGCGACGTGCTGGGCCGGGCGGCCGAGCGCCTCGACGCTTACACCTTGGAACTGCAGCGCCACGGTCTTGATGCCTGTGAGCGTGAGGTCCGCTGGCTGGAGGAGCTCATCGCCAACGAGCGCTCCGGCCGAGCCCCGACGGTCCCGAACATCGGGACGGCCGGTGGCCGACGAGAAGACAACAGCCCGCCTCCGCCTGGAGAGACCAGGAATGAGCGGCCGTGACAGAAAAGAAGGAGGCAGACGCTATGGGCTCCGTCCGCGTCGCCATCGTCGGTGTGGGTAACTGCGCCTCGTCCCTTGTTCAGGGCGTCGAGTACTACCGGAATGCCGACCCGAACGACCGCGTCCCGGGTCTCATGCACGTCGCCTTCGGCGACTACCACGTCAACTCCGTCGAGTTTGTCGCGGCGTTCGACGTGGACGCCAAGAAGGTGGGCATGGACCTCGCGGAGGCGATCGTCGCCAGCGAGAACAACACCATCAAGCTCTGCGACGTGCCGCCGACCGGCGTGTCCGTGCAGCGCGGCCCGACCTTCGATGGTCTCGGCCAGTACTACCGCGAGATCATCGAGGAGTCCGACGCCACCCCGGTCGACGTGACGCAGGCGCTGCGCGACGCGCAGGTCGACGTCGTCGTCTGCTACCTGCCGGTCGGCTCCGAGCAGGCGGCCAAGTTCTACGCCCAGGCCGCGATCGACGCCGGCTGCGCGTTCGTCAACGCCCTGCCGGTCTTCATCGCCTCCGACCCGGAGTGGGCCCAGAAGTTCACCGACGCGGGTCTGCCGATCGTCGGTGACGACATCAAGAGCCAGGTCGGTGCGACGATCGTGCACCGCGCGCTCGCGAAGCTCTTCGAGGACCGCGGTGTCGAGCTGCTGCGCACGTACCAGCTCAACTTCGGCGGCAACATGGACTTCATGAACATGCTGGAGCGCACCCGACTGGTCTCGAAGAAGATCTCGAAGACCCAGTCGGTGACCTCGCAGATCCCGCACGAGATGAGCAAGAGCGACGTGCACATCGGCCCGTCGGACCACGTGCCGTGGCTGGACGACCGCAAGTGGGCGTACATCCGCCTGGAGGGCCGCTCGTTCGGCGACACCCCGCTCAACGCCGAGCTCAAGCTCGAGGTGTGGGACTCGCCGAACTCGGCCGGTGTCATCATCGACGCCGTCCGGGCCGCGAAGATCGCGCTGGACCGCAAGATCGGTGGCCCGATCCTGTCGGCCTCGTCGTACTTCATGAAGTCCCCGCCGGTGCAGTACGCCGACCACGACGCCCACCAGGCCGTCGAGGAGTTCATCGCCGGCGAGGTCGAGCGCTGACCCGCTGAACCACCAGTTACGGCGAGGGCCGGGTCCTGCGGGACCCGGCCCTCGCCGTAACCAGCACCTCACCCCGGTCAGGACCAGGCGTGTCGCAGCGCGACGCCCGCCTCCAGCTCCAACAGCGTGACCTTGCGCGGCAGGCCGCCACCGAAGCCGACCAGCTTGCCGCCCGCGCCGACGATCCGGTGACACGGCACGATCACCGGCACCGGGTTTCGGTTGCAGGCCACTCCCACCGCCCGGGCCCCGCCCGGATCGCCGACCAGCCGCGCCACCTCGCCGTACGTCAGCGTCTCGCCGTACGGGATGCGGGTCATCTCGCGCCACACCGCCCGCTCGAACTCGGAGCCGCGCGGGGCCGACACGGGAACCGTGAACGCCGTCAGCTCGCCGGCGAAGTACGCCCGCAGCTCGGCCACGACCTGCCGGGACAGCGGATCGCCCGGCTCGTCGACGGCCGCGTCCATCCGACCGAAGTGGGCTCCGCACACACTCGTGTCGTCGGTGGCCACGGAGAACTCCCCGATCGGCGAGTCGAGCACGGTCCAGCGCATGTCGCCATTGTCCCGCGCGGCGAGGCAAAGTTTCGCCGCCGCCCAGCGTCTGAACTACGGAGGTGGGCAGTGGCGAATGTCGACGGGGGGTTCACCACATTCGTTCAGGAGCGGGGCGCCGCCCTGCTGCGCGTCGCGTACGCGCTGGCGGGGAACCAGCACACGGCCGAGAACCTGCTCCAGAACGCGCTGGCCAAGGCGTACGCCCGTGGGCCACGGGTTCACCACCAATCAGCTGGACCGCTTCGGCTTCGTCGTGGTCGAGCGGGACGGCAGGAGGCGTACGCACCGGGTGTCCCGGCAGCGCTACTTCTGCACCGACCAGTGCTCCTTCGTCTGGACTCGCGACGGTCGGGAGGTGGCACTGCCACAGACCGCCCAGGGCAAGCCACGGTCCGAGTCGATTCGGCACCCGCGAAGTGGCGTGCAGCTGTCCTCCGCCGACGACGGACGACCAACCCGATTCGAGCCGCTACTCGGCGATCCCGCCGGTCCGTGGGCCTGGTCGCCGGACGGTCGCCTGGTCGTCGTGCAGGGCCAGCAGGAGCCGTTGCTGGTGGAGGCCGCCACCGGACGGGTCGTCAACCCGCTGCCGGTCGCCGACGTCGTCTGGGCCGGCGACGACTGACTGCTCTATCGGCAGCCGTACAAGGGTGACTTCGTACTGGCCGACAGGACGTCGGCGTTGCGCGGGATCGATACCGTGCAGGTCGTGGCCACGGGGACGCTCATCTTTCTGATCATCGGCGGAGCCGGTGTCACGGTGCTGGCGCTGGCCCTGCTCGGCAGCGAGTTGCTCCACTTCGGGCATCCCGGCGTGGACGGGCCGATCTCCACCGAGACGATCGCGGGTTTCGCCGGAGCATTCGGGTTCGGCGGGGCGATCGTCAACGAACTGCTCGGTGCGCGTACCCCCGGAATGATCGCGGGCGCGGCGGCCGGCGGCCTGCTCGCAGCCGTGCCCACGGCGTGGCTGGCGTCGCGGTTCAGCCGGGCGGCGCGCAACATGCGCACCGACCCCACCCCCACCCGGGACGACCTGGTCGGTGCGCTCGGCCTGGTCGTCACGCGGGTGCCTGTCGACGGGTACGGCGAGGTGCGGGTACGCGTCGCCGGCCACCCGGTCAAGCTCAACGCCCGCGCCGACCAGCCAATCCCGATGGGCGCGCAGATCTTCGTCGTGCAGGCGCTCAGCGAGACCAGCGTGCACGTCGAAACCTACTGATTCCTCCTCGCAGACAGGACCCCCCTCCATGCCCCTGTTGATAGCTGTCGGCGGCGCGGTCGTCCTCGCGCTCGTCCTGGTGTTGTTCGTGCTCTCCCGGATCAAGGTCGCCGGCCCGAACGAGGCGTTCATCGTCACGGGCCGCAAGGGGCGCACCACGCACACCGCCGACGGCGGCCGGTCGACCGACACCTCCGGGCAGAAGGTGGTGCTCGGGGCCTCGGTCTTCGTGCTCCCGGTGGTACAGAAGCTCCAGTCGCTCGACCTGTCCAGCCGGCGGATCGACGTCGGCATCCGGGGCGCGGTCAGCAAGCAGGGCATCCGTGCCGACCTGCACGGTGTGGCGATCGTCAAGGTCGGAGGCACCGAGGACGCGATCCGGGCGGCGGCGCAGCGGTTCCTGCACCAGCAGGACGAGATCGACAACTTCACCCGGGAGGTGCTGGCTGGCGCGCTGCGCTCGATCGTCGGCCGGCTCACCGTCGAGGAGGTCATCCGGGACCGGGCGGCGTTCGCCAGCGCCGTGGCCGAGGAGGCCGAGCACTCGATGACCAACCAGGGGCTGGTGCTCGACACGTTCCAACTCCAGGACATCCTCGCCGAGGGCTCCTACCTCCAGGACCTGGGCCGGCCCGAGGCCGCCCGGGTGCTCAAGGACGCGGCCATCGCCGAGGCGCGGGCCCGGCAGCAGGCCGAGCAGGAGCGGCTGCTCGCCGAGGAGGCCATCGCCGAGGCGAACCGCAACCTGGCCCTCAAGCAGGCCGGCATCCAGGCGGAGATCGACGCGGCGAAGGCCAGGTCGGCCGCTGCCGGGCCGCTGGCCCAGGCGGAACGGGACCAGGCGATCCTCTCCGAGCAGCAGAAGGTGGCCGAGCGCAACGCCGAGCTGAAGCAGCGCCAACTGGACACCGAGGTGCGCAAGCCGGCCGACGCCGCCCGGTACAAGGTGGAGCAGGAGGCCGAGGCGTCCCGCAACGCGGCGGTGCTCAGTGCGGACGCGCAGCGCCAGGCGGTCATCGCCGCCGCGCAGGCCTCCGCCGAACAGGCGCGACTCACCGGTGAGGGCGAGCGCGCACGGCGTGCGGCCCTCGCCGAGGCCAACGCGATCGAGGGCGCCAAGGAGGGTGAGGCCGAGCAGCGGCGGCGTTCCGCGATCGCCGAGGCGGTCGAGCGCGAGGGTCAGGCCGAGGCGGCAGCCATCCTGGCCAAGGGCCAGGCCGAGGCCGACGCGATGGCACGCAAGGCCGAGTCGTTCGCCGCGTACGGCGAAGCTGCGGTACTGGACCTGCTGGTCAAGGTCCTGCCGCAGGTCGTCGAGGCGGCCAGTGCTCCGATCGGTGCGATCGACAAGATGACGGTGATCTCCACCGACGGGGCGTCGTCGCTGACGAAGTCGGTGGCCGGCAACGTGGCGCAGGGGTTGCAGCTCGGCAGCGACCTCACCGGCATCGACCTGGCCGGCCTGCTCGCCCGCCTCGGCTCAGCATCCACCCCGAACGACGCAGCAGTCGACGGCAAGGTCGTCGAAACGCGCTAACCCCCCTCGCCCACCGCCCCCGTCAACCCCCTCGCCGATCTTGCACTTACTGTCGCGACATAAGAGGGCACAACCCTCACATCGACAACCCAAAGTGCAAGATCGGCGGGGTATGGGGGTGGGGGACGCGCGTGGGGTTAGGGGATCAGGCCTTCGGTGCGGGCCCAGCGCAGCAGCTCGGCCTCGGCGGCGTCGCGGTCCAGGGGTCCGTGCTCCAGGCGCTGTTCCTTGAGGTGCTTCCAGGCCCGTCCGACGATCGGACCGGGGGGTACGCCGAGCAACTCCATGATCGCGTTGCCGTCCAGGTCGGGGCGTACCCGGGCCAGGTCCTCCTCGGCGGCTATCCGGGCGATCCGCCCCTCCAGCGCGTCGTAGTCGGCGGCGAGCTGGGCCGCCTTGCGACGGTTGCGGGTGGTGCAGTCCGAGCGGGTCAGCTTGTGCAGCCGGGGCAGCAGGTCACCAGCGTCGGCGACGTAGCGACGCACCGCCGAGTCGGTCCACTCGCCCCGGCCGTACCCGTAGAAGCGCAGGTGCAGCGCGACCAGCGCGGTCACCTTCGCGGTGACCTCCTTCGGGTACCGCATCGCCTTCATCCGGGCCTTGGTCAACCGGGCGCCGACCACCTCGTGGTGGTGGAAGCTGACCCGGCCGTCGGACCCGACGGCCTTCGTCGCCGGCTTGCCCGCGTCGTGCATGAGAGCGGCCATCCGTAGGACGAAGTCGCAGCCCTCCTCCTCGTACGAGACCGCGTTCTCGACCACCGTCAGCGTGTGCTCGTAGACGTCCTTGTGCTGGGCGTGCTCGTCGATCTCCAGCTTCAGCCCGGTCAGCTCGGGAAGGAACCGCTCCGCCAGGCCGGTGTCGACAAGCAGGCGCAGCCCGGTGATCGGGTCGGCGCCGCAGAGCAGCTTGGTGAACTCGTCCCTGATCCGTTCGGCGGTGATCCGGTCCAGGTCGGCGGCCATCTCGGTCATCGCGAGGTGCACGTCCGGGTGGACGGCGAAGCGTAGTTGGGCGGCGAACCGGGCGGCCCGGAGCATGCGCAGCGGGTCGTCACCGAAGGACTCGCGCGGGGTGCTGGGCGTACGGATGACCTGCGCGGAGAGGTCGGCCACCCCACCGTGTGGATCGGTGAAGCGGTGGTCCGGCAGGCTGACGGCCATTGCGTTGATGGTGAAGTCGCGCCGCTTCAGGTCCTCGTCGAGGCTGGTGCCGTACACCACCACCGGGTTACGGCTGACCTGGTCGTACGACTCGGCCCGGAAGGTGGTGATCTCCAGCCGGAGCCCGTCGCGCTGCGCGCCGATGGTGCCGAACTCACGGCCGGTCTCCCAGATCGACTCGGCCCAGCCCTTGATGATCCGCAACGTCTCGTCGGGGTGGGCGTCAGTGCAGAAGTCCAGGTCGTCGCCGAGTCGGCCGAGCAACGCGTCCCGCACCGAACCACCCACCAGGTGCAGCTCGTGACCGGCGCGGACGAAACGGCGGCCCAACTCGTCGGCGACCGGGGAAACCCGGAGCAGTTCGGCGACGGCGTTGCGCTGCGCGGCGGTGAGTTCGCGGCGGTCGGCGGCGTGGGGAGCGGAGGCTTCGGACATGGGATCGCCAGCCTATCGGGCCGGGGTGCGATCCGATCCGCCGGGCGCGGGTAACGGGTGTGGGTTGACTATGGTCTGTGACGTGCGGGTCGGTGCCCGGCTCGACGTACCCCTGGGAGGCTGGAGATGAGCGGCGGGCTCTACCGCAGCGCGAACGCCGCGCAGGACGGCGGTGCGGGAGCCAATCTCCGCCCCTCCGACGGCGCCACCTTCATCTCCGCCGAGCCGCTGAACCAGCCGGCCATGGAGTCCACCGCTCCGCCCCAGGAGCAGGTGGGCGAGACCAGCGCCGCCGCCAACAGCGCGGTGATGGCGATCGGCAGCCTGGCCAGCCGGGGTACGGGCTTCCTGCGCACCTTGGCGTTGACCGCCGCGCTCGGTGGCGCACTGGTCGGTGACGCGTACACGACCGCGCAGATCCTGCCCGGAATGGTGTACGAGTTCCTCCTCGGCGGCATCCTGACCAGTGTCCTGATCCCGGTGCTGGTCCGCCGCCGGAAGGTCGACACCGACGGCGGTCAGGCGTACGCCCAGCGGTTGTTGACCCTCGCGGTGCTGGCCCTGGCCGTGGCGGCGCTGGTGGCGGTGGCCTTCGCCTCCGTACTGACCTCGCTCTACGCCAGCAAGAAGACCGGAGCTGACTTCCGGGACCTGGTCACGGCATTGTCCTACCTGATGTTGCCGATGATCTTCTTCACCGGCCTCAGCGCGCTGATCAGCGCGGTGCTCAACACCCGGGGGCACTTCGCGGCCCCGATGTGGGCGCCGATCCTGAACAACATCGTGGTTATCGCCACGGCGGGCCTGTACATCGCGATCTTCGGCGCGAGGATCGTCAAGCCGGACGAGATGACCACCGGCCGGATCCTGCTGATCGGCGGCGGCACCCTGCTCGGTGTCGCCATCCAGGCCGCCGGGTTGCTGCCGGCGCTGCGCAAGGTCGGTTTCCGCTGGAAGCTCCGATTCGACTTCCGCACCCTCGGGCTGCGGGAGCTGGGCCGCCTCGGCGGCTGGATGTTCTGCTACGTCGCGGTCAGCCAGGTCGGCCTGATCGTGCTGTTCAACCTGCTGAACCGGGCCGGCAAGGAGAACGCCGCCGGCCCGCTGATCTACAACAACGTGTTCCTGCTGCTGATGATGGCGCACGGCATCATCGCCGTCTCGATCATCACGGCGCTGATGCCCCGGATGAGCGCGGCGGCCGCCGACGGTCGGTACGCCGACGTCGCCGCCGACCTGTCCCGGGGCACCCGCACCGTCTCGGCGGTGCTCGCCCCGATCGCGGTCTGTTACGCGGTGCTGGCCACCCCACTGGCCGTGACGCTGTTCCGCTACGGCGCGTTCACCGACGAGAACGCCGCCGACACCTCACTGGTGCTCCTGCTCGCGGCGCTGGCACTGGTGCCGTTCGCGATCAGCCAGCTCTTCACCTTCGCCTTCTACGCCCTGCCGGACACCCGCACCCCGGCGCTGATCAACATTCCGGTGGTGGCACTGCGGATCGGTGTGCAGGTGGTGCTGTACGTCGCCTTCGCCGCGCACTTCGCGGCGGCCGGGATGATGATCGGTAACGCCGTCTCCTACCTGGCAGCGGCGTTCGCCTCCGCCTGGCTGCTGCGGCCCCGGGTCGGCCGGATCGGGATGGGGGCCATCCTGCGCACCCTGGGTCGGGTCGCGGTCGCCGCGCTGGGCTCGGCCCTGGTCGGCCTGCTCGTGGTGAGCGTGCTTCCGGGGGGCGACACGCCGAGCTGGATGCAGGCCGTCCTTCAGCTCGTGATCGGCGGCGCGGTGATCGGTGGGACGTATCTCGGGCTGGCCATGGTGCTGCGGATCGGCGAAATCACCGAGGTCGTCGGCATGGTTCGCCGTCGCCTCGGTCGCTGACGGCGAGACTCCGAGGACCTTCCGTGATCACCACACAGAACGTGACCATGGATCACCAGGCTGGGGATGCACCTGTGGATAACTCCGCGATTCACCGGTCAGCCACCGGATCAGCCTGTGGATAACCAACCGTACGGCTGAGCGTGGCCGCCCGATCGGCGGGAACTGGCTGTGGAGCGAGGGTGCCACGCCCGACCCGGCCCCGACGTCGGTCACTTGCGGTGAAGCCGTAGATTAGCTAGTACATGTGCCAGCAACGTGTGTGACAACGGTCGTAACCGGACGACTTCTCCGATCCCCGGCACCCCGCCGGGTACGGCCAGAAGATGACATGTCGGGGAGACGGGCAACCCGGGTAAGGTCGCTCTCGACGGGTACGGCAGGCGCCGGCGCTGGGCGTCGACACCGGTTGGCCGGTTCCTTCGACGGCAGAGCGGGAAGCCACATGCCCAGCAGTTCGGGTCCATCGATCGACACGATCACCGAGGGAGGACGGGTGACCCAGGTCGGCGAGGGTCAGGAGGCGGACGAGAGCGCTCCGCCGGTCATGACCTTCGGTGCTCCCACGGCCGGTGAAATCCTCGCCGAGCGTTACGAGCTGGTCGAGCACATCAACAACGACAGCGCGGGTCGGCTGGTGTGGCGCGGGGTCGACGTCATCCTGCGCCGTCCTGTCGCGGTGGTGCTGCGCTATCCGGGTGGCGACTCCGCCACCGAGATGCTTCAGGCAGCCGTCGCGGCCAGCCGGGTCATCCACCCCAACCTGGTCGGCGTCTACGACGCCATCGACGAGGCCGAGCGGGCGTACGTGGTCCGTGAGTGGGTGGACGGGCAGTCGCTGCGCGACCTTGCCGCCGAGGGTCCACTGGACCCGGCCCGGGCTACCGCGATCGGCAACGCCGTCGCGAGCGCTCTGGCCGCGGTGCACGCCACCGGCATGGTGCACGGCAACGTCCACCCTGGCACCGTCATGATCAGCGATGACGGTCGCGTGGTCCTGGCCGACGCCCGCACCGACGGCGACGACAGCCAGGAGAGCGACATCCGGGCGGTCGGCGGCGTCCTCTACTTCGCGCTGACCGGTCACTGGCCGCACACCGAGGCACCGCTCCGCGGCGCCACCGCAGGCCACGGGCGGGCCGCCATCCCGGACGCGGTCCGGGACGCCAGCGGCGTCCTCGCGGCACCCCGTCAGGTCCGGGCCGGTGTGCCCGCGTACCTGGACGACCTGACCATGGACCTGCTCGACGCCGACATCGCGCCGCCGTCGTCCGACGTGCTGGCAGCCGAGTTGGCCCGGTTGGACGTGCCGGCCGAGGAGGAGCACTACCTCGACAACGGTGGGCCGCTGCGGTTCACCGCCGACACCGAGGAAGAGCCGTCGCCGCTGGCCGCAGCCGGCGGTCGCAAGGTCGCCATCGGCATCGCGGGTCTGCTGGCGGTGGCCCTGGTCGGCCTGCTCATCGGGATCAGCGCCCTCGGCGACGACGACAAGAAGCCGCAGGACACCGCCGGGGCCACGCCCAGCGCCAGCGCTCCGGCCGGAGAGGCCACTCCGGCCGCCGCCACGGTTCGCAATCTCAAGGTTCAGGACATCAAGGTCGTCGACCCGGACAGCGTCCCGCGGGACGAGCTCGACGGTGCCAAGAAGATGATCGACGGTGACAACGACAAGGGTTGGGAGACCGACCGCTACCCGAACGCCACGTACGGGAACCTCAAGTCCGGCATGGGGGTCTGGCTCGACCTGGGTGCCCCGCACACGGTGAAGTCGGTGCAGGCTGTGCTCTCCGGTCGAGGCGCCACGGCGAAGCTGCTCGCGGGCACGAACACCTACCCGTCGACCTCCAACGGCGACAAGTCGATGGTGTCGAACTACAAGACGGAGATCGGTGTCCTCAAGGAGCACGACGGCACCACGATGACCTTCAACGGGTTCGACGCCGACCAGAAGTACCGGTACCTGCTGCTCTGGTTCACCGAGTTGCCGCCCAACGGCGACGACGACGGCTTCAAGCTCGGAGTGCAGGAGATCACGGTCCAGGGTTCGTGAGTCGGGCAGCACGCCCCGGAAACCGCATCAGCCGGACGTGGTGATGGACGGGCGCGACGCGGCAACGGACCTTGAGCTGCTGCGCGCCCACGTCGCCGGCGATCGGGACGCCTTCGCCGCGCTGTTCCACCGGCACCGCGACCGACTCTGGGCGGTGGCCCTGCGGACGCTCGGCGACCGCGAGGAGGCCGCCGACGCGCTCCAGGACGCCCTGCTGTCGGCACACCGGGCGGCGGCCCGCTTCCGTGGTGACTCCGCCGTCACCACGTGGATGCACCGCATCGTGGTGAACGCCTGCCTGGACCGCATCCGACGGCGGCAGGCGCACCCCACCGTGCCACTGCCGGACGGCAACCGGTCCGGCGACGGGTCGGGCACCGGCGGTGTCGAGCCGGCCGCGCCCGCGCAGGACCACGACACGGCGCTCGTCGTCCGCGCGGCACTCGCCGCGCTGCCGGTCGAGCAGCGGGCCGCCCTGGTACTCGTGGACGTGCAGGGCTATCCGGTGGCCGAGGTGGCCCGCATCCTCGGTGTCGCCGAAGGAACCGTGAAGAGTCGGTGTGCCCGGGGCCGGGCCAGGCTGGCGGTGCTGCTCGGGCATCTGCGTCCGGCGGCGTCGGCGGGTCCCGGAGGGGTCGGCGCCGAGCCGGACGTGCCAGGCGTCACGCCGGGGAACCCACGCCCGGCCGAGGGCGTCGGATCGGGGTCGGTCCGCTTCCGGCAGGACGCCAATCAGGAGGACACGTGACGACCGAGGAGTTCAGGGAGGTCGACGTCGACCTGCTCGCTGACTACCTCGGCGGCGCGTTGGACGGCACGCCGCAGCAGGCCCAGGTCGGCCGGCTGGTGGCTGCCGACCCAGCCTGGGCCGAGGCGTACGCGCTGCTGGCACCCGCGGTGACGCAGGTCCGCAGCGACCTGGCCCGCTGGGCCGAACCTCCACCGGAGCTGCCGTCCGCAGTCGCCGAACGAATCGCCGCCGCGCTGGCGGCGGACAGCCCGACGGACGACGCCACCGTGTCGTCCGAGACGCCTGCCGCCGCGACGCCGGTGACCGTGCCGGCACAGGGTGGGCGTCGACCCACCAGCCCGTCCCCTGCCGAATCGGGGCGCGGCGTCGCCACCGGCCCCGGTCGTCGGCAGCGCCGCTGGGTCCGCAGCGCCGCCCCGGTGGCCGTCGCGGCCGCGGCCGTCGTCGTACTCGGCTTGGCACTCGACCACGTTTCCACCGACACCGCCGATTCCGGTGCCGTGGACCGTCCGGCCAACGCGCCGGCAGGTATCGCTGCCGGCGGGACGGTCCGCACGTCCGGCCCAGCGCTGCACAGCGGTACCGACTACACCCCGGAGAACCTCGGCGGTACGTCGAGCCCGCAGTCTCCGATGCGGGAGGAGAACAGCAGCGGTCCCGGCGGGCAGCCCGGGGTGGACGCCGAAGGGGACCGACGGCCTGCCCCCGACGGGTCGAACCAGCTCGCCCGGCTCACCGACGAGGCGGCGTTGACCGCCTGCCTGACGTCCGTGGCGGCGGAGCACGGCTCGGGCCCACTGGTCGTCGAAGTGATCGACTACGCGCGGTTCCAGGGCGAGCAGGCGCTCGTCATCCGGTTCACCGACACGACCGGGGCGCGCTGGGCCTGGGTGAGTGGCGCCGAGTGTGGCGTACCCGGGTCCGGCTCGGACAGCCGGTATTCGGCGCGGGTAGGGTGATTCCGCAGCACGATGAGCGTCCAGGTGACCTGACCCACGCCGATGCCCGGCTCGGGAATCTCCGCTTCGTACGATGACGTTCTGGAAGTCAGCTGCCGGCGTCCCCCAAGCGTCGGCACTCGGATCAGCATCGGTGCGCGCGCCGGCGCCGAACACACAACTCGGGAGACGGCAGTGGACGAGGTCCGCAACCTGATCATCATCGGCTCCGGCCCGGCCGGTTACACGGCGGCGGTCTACGCGGCCCGCGCCAACCTGAAGCCGCTGATCATCGAGGGCGCGCAGTCCGGCGGTGCGCTGATGACCACGACCGAGGTGGAGAACTTCCCCGGCTTCGCCGACGGCATCCTCGGCCCCGAGCTGATGGACAACATGCGCAAGCAGGCCGAGCGGTTCGGCGCCGAGTTCCTGACCGACGACGTGACGCGGGTCGAGCTGGTCGACACCGGCGATTCCGGCTCCGGCGCGGTGAGCACCGTGTGGGTCGGCGAGACCGCCTACCGGGCCCGTGCCGTGATCCTCTCCACCGGTTCGGCCTGGCGTCCGCTGGGTGTGCCGGGCGAGCAGGAGTACCTGGGCCACGGTGTCTCCTCGTGCGCCACCTGTGACGGCTTCTTCTTCCGCAACCAGCACATCGTCGTCGTCGGCGGTGGCGACTCGGCGATGGAGGAGGCCAGCTTCCTCACCCGCTTCGCCGACTCGGTGACCATCATCCACCGGCGCGACTCGTTCCGGGCCAGCAAGATCATGGCCGACCGGGCGCTGAGCAACGAGAAGATCAAGGTCGAGTGGAACAGCACCGTCGAAGAGGTCCTCGGCGCTGACGGCAAGGTCACCGGTGTACGGGTCCGCAACGTGCACACCGGCGACTCCACGGTGCTGGACGTGACCGGCGTGTTCGTGGCGATCGGTCACGACCCCCGCAGTGAGCTGTTCCAGGGCCAGGTCGAACTGGACGACGAGGGCTACGTGAAGGTCCAGGCGCCCAGCACCCGGACGAGCGTGCCCGGCGTCTTCGCCGCCGGTGACGTGGTCGACCACACCTACCGTCAGGCGATCACCGCGGCCGGCACCGGCTGTGCCGCCGCGCTCGACGCCGAGCGGTTCATCGCGACGCTCAGCTGAAACAAGGAAACAACCCGGAGGAGGGCAATAGTGGGAAATACCAAGGCGGTCACCGACGCGAGCTTCGTCGCTGACGTGCTGCAGGCCGACAAGCCGGTACTGGTGGACTTCTGGGCCGAGTGGTGCGGGCCGTGCCGCAAGGTGTCGCCGCTGCTCGAGGAGATCGCGGGCGAGATGGGCGACCAGGTCACCATCGTCAAGCTCAACATCGACGAAAACCCGGAGACCGCCCGGGCCTACCGGGTCATGTCGGTGCCGACCCTCACCGTCTTCAAGAACGGCCAGCCCGTGCAGTCGATCGCTGGCGCCAAGCCGAAGGGCGAGCTGGTCCGGCTCATCGAGTCGGCCCTCTGATCAGCGCAGACACCACCGAACCCCGTACCCGCTTCATCGGGTGCGGGGTTCGCTGTTTTCCCGGCCCGAGCCCGTCGCCGCCCCGGAACGCATAGCCTCAACCCAGGGCCGCCGCCCGGCCAGCCAGACTCGTGCAGAGGGGGTCGTGCGTGCGTCCGATCCGACCGGGAGACCGGGGACCAGCGGTCACGGAGATCCGTACCATCCTCACCGGCCTCGACCTGCTCACCGCCGACGGCTCGCACGGCGACGAGTTCGACCGGGACACGGAACGCGCGGTCCGCGCGTTCCAGCAGTCTCGCGGGCTCAGCGTGGACGGCCGGGTCGGCTCGGAGACCTGGGGCGCGCTGGACGCCGCACGCTGGCGACTCGGTGCCCGCACCCTCTACCACGCGATTCCCGAGCCGCTCACCGGCGAGGATGTCCGGTCGCTGCAGGAACGGCTGTTGGAGATGGGGTACGACGTCGGCCGCGCCGACGCCATCTACGGCATCCGGACCTCCCGTGCGGTGGCCCAGTTCCAGCGTGAGGTCGGGCTCACCCCCGACGGCTCCTGCGGGCCGCACACCATGGACGCGCTGCGCCGGATCGGTCGCAAGGTCGTCGGCGGCCGTCCCCAGTGGCTGCGCGAGTCCGACGCGATCCGCCAGTCCGGGCCCGCGCTGGTCGGCAAGACGGTGGTCATCGACCCCGGCCACGGTGGCACCGATCCGGGCATGGTGGTGCCGGACGGGCCGCTGCGCTGGACGGAGGCGGACCTCGTCCATGACCTGGCGAGCCGGTTGGAGGGGCGGCTCGCCGCGTCCGGGGTGCGGGTCCAGCTCACCCGCGGTCCCGCGCCCGACAAGTGCCTGCCAGACACCGACCGGGCGCTGCTGGCGAATTCGCTCGGTGCCGACGTCTTCATCTCGCTGCACCTGGACGGGCACGCCAACCCGGACGCGGAAGGGGTGGCGACCTACCACTACGGCACCGACAACGGGGTGACCTCGGCGACCGGTGAACGGCTGGCGGGTCTGGTGCAGCGGGAGATCGTGGCGCGGACGGGGCTGCGGGACTGCCGTACGCACGCGAAAGCGTGGGACCTGCTGCGGCTGACGCGGATGCCGGCGGTCCGGGTCGAGGTCGGCTACCTCACCTCACCCGTGGACCGCGCCCGGCTCGTCGACCCCCGGTTCCGCGACCGGGTCGTGGAGGCGATCGTGGCCGCTGTGCAGCGGATGTACTACCCGATCGAGCGGGACGTGCCGACCGGCTCGCTCGACGTCAGCGAACTGCGTGCGGTGGTGGCCGCCGGCACCGTCGTCGACTGACCCCGCTCAGCCGCCCGTCGAGCGGGTGGCCGGCGCGGGCCGGACCGGCCGGAGCAGCGTCTCCGGGCTCATCGAGCCGAGCAGCTTCTCCAGCGCGTACTCGACGTCGGACTTCCAACTCAGCGCCGTACGCAGTTCGAGGCGCAGACGGGGGAAACGGGGATGCGGACGTACGGTCTTGAAGCCGACGGAGAGGAAGAAGTCGGCCGGTGCCACGCATCCTCCGGCCGGGTCGTCCGCGTCACCGAACTTGGCGTCGCCGAACGCCTCGATCGCCTTGATCCCTCGCTTCGTCAGGTCCCGGGCGACACCCTGCACCAACATCCGGCCCAACCCGCCGCCGGCGAACGCGGCGACCACGTTGGCGGTCATCAACAGCGCGGCATCGGCTGAGACCGGCGATGTCGGGAAGGCCATCGAGCGCGGCACGTAGGCGGGCGGCGCGTACATCACGAAGCCCGCCGGCATACCGTCGACGTACGCGAGCTTGCCGCAGGAGCCCCACTCCAGCAGGGTCTGGGAGACCCACGCCTCCTTTTCCAGGCCCGGGTCACCGGCGGCGCAGGCTCGGTCGGCGGAGACCGGATCCAGCTCCCAGTAGACGCACTGACGGCAGGGGCGCGGAAGATCCTCCAGCGTGTCGAGGGTCAGGCTGACCAGACGTCGCGACATATGGCCCATCCCCACAGTTAGGCTCGGTGGTGAGACCGGCACGGAACGACAGCGCGGCCTTCCTGCCCCCGACGAGCGATCGTACGCCGCCGATCGACCGTACGGGAGGGGACGCGCAAATCCCCACCACCGCAGGACGGTCCGCCATGTGGTCGATCCGATCCGGCAGGGCGGCAACCAGGCTTTCGCCGACTAGGATCGACATTCGGTGTCCCGCCGCCATGGTCACGAGCGGGCGGGGTACCCGGGGCGAGAGCTACCCGAGCAGCGATCGAGGTGAGGTCATGACCGGCACGACACTCGACGACTACACCGACCGGTACGCCCGGCGCGTGCGCGGGATGACCGCCTCCGAGATCCGAGCACTCTTCGCGGTGGCCAGTCGCCCCGAGGTCGTCTCCCTCGCCGGTGGCGCCCCGTACATCGCGGCGCTGCCACTCGACGCGGTCGGCGAGATGCTCGGTCGGCTCGGCTCCGAGCACGGGGTCACCACCCTGCAGTACGGCATCGGCCAGGGCACCCTGGAGCTGCGCGAGCGGATCTGCGAGGTCATGGCACTCTCCGGCATCGACGCCGCGTGCGGCGCCTCACCCGAGGACGTCGTGGTCACCGTCGGCGGGCAGCAGGCGCTCGACCTGGTCGCCCGGCTCTTCCTCGACCCCGGTGACGTGGTGCTCGCCGAGGGCCCGACGTACGTGGGCGCGCTCGGGGTGTTCCAGGCCGCCCAGGCGCAGGTGGTGCATGTGCCGATGGACGACGACGGGCTGATCCCGGAGGCGTTGGAGACGGCCATCGCCGACCTCGCCCGGGCCGGCCGACGGGTCAAGTTCCTCTACACCATCCCCACCTACCAGAACCCGGCCGGCGTGACGCTCAGCGAGGAGCGCCGGGAGCGCGTCCTCGACATCTGTGAGCGCGCCGGCCTGCTCGTGATCGAGGACGACCCGTACGGCCAGCTGGGTTTCGAGGGCGAGGCCCCGGCGCCGCTGCGGGCCCGGCGGCGCGACGGCGTCTTCTACCTGAGCACCTTCTCCAAGACCTTCGCTCCCGGCCTGCGGGTCGGTTGGATCCTGGCGCCGCACGCCGTCCGCGACAAGCTGGTGATCGCGAGTGAGGCGCAGATCCTCTGTCCCAGCGGCTACGCGCAGGCCGCCGTGGCCACCTACCTCGGCACGATGCCATGGCGGCAGCAGCTCAAGGTCTACCGCGAGGTCTACCGCGAACGCCGCGACGCCCTGCTCGACGCGCTGGCCGACCTGATGCCCGAGGGCACCAGCTGGACCACCCCGGCCGGCGGGCTCTTCGTCTGGGCCACCCTGCCGGACGGACTGGACTCCAAGGCCATGATGCCGCGCGCCATCGCCGCCCGGGTCGCCTACGTGCCCGGCACCGGCTTCTACGCCGACGGGACGGGCACCGGCGCGATGCGGCTGAACTTCAGCTTCCCGCCCCCCGAGCGCATCCGTGAGGGCGTACGCCGGCTCGCGGGTGTCATGGAGCAGGAGATCGCGACGCGCCGCGTCTTCGGTGCCGTGAGCGGTGCCGCGGGCCGTCGCGGCCGGCCCGGCTCCGACGTGCCGGGTCCCGACTTGGCATGATGCCGGCATGGGTACGACCGCTGCCGAGCGCTTCTCCGTGACCGATTCCCCCGTCGCGGCCGACCTGCGGGTGCTGGTCCTCGCCGGCGGGCTCTCCTACGAACGGGACGTGTCGCTGCGCTCCGGCCGACGGGTGCTCGACGCGCTGCGTGCCGTCGGCGTCGAGGCCGAGCTGCGGGATGCCGACGTGGCTCTCCTGCCGTCCCTCACGGTCGACCCGCCGGACACCGTCATGATCGCCCTGCACGGCGCGACCGGCGAGGACGGCTCGCTGCGGGGGGTGCTCGACCTGTGCGGCGTCCCGTACGTCGGCTGCGACGCCCGGTCCTCCCGGCTCGCCTGGGACAAGCCGTCCGCCAAGGCGGTCCTCCGCGAGGCCGGCATCCCCACCCCCGACTGGGTGGCCCTGCCGCACGACCGCTTCTCCGAACTCGGCGCGGTGGCCGTGCTGGACCGCATCGCCGACCGGCTCGGCCTCCCGCTGATGGTCAAGCCGGCGCAGGGCGGGTCGGGTCTGGGCGCCGCGGTGGTCCGGGACGCCGCATCGCTCCCCGCCGCGATGGTCGGGTGCTTCGCGTACGACTCGACGGCTCTCGTGGAGCGGTACGTGCCCGGCATGGACGTGGCGGTCTCCGTGATCGACCTGGGGGACGGGCCGCAGGCACTGCCGCCGGTGGAGATCGTGCCGCGCAACGGCGTGTACGACTACGCCGCCCGCTACACGGCGGGCCGGACCACGTGGCACGCTCCGGCCCGGTTGGAGCCGGAGGTGGCGGCCTCGGTGGCCGACGTGGCGCTCGCCGCGCACACCGCACTCGGACTGCGGGACCTGTCGCGGGTCGACGTGATCGTGGACGCCGACGGCCGGCCGCACGTGCTGGAGGTCAACGTCTCGCCCGGCATGACGGAGACGTCCCTGCTGCCGTTGGCCGTCCAGGCTGCCGGCCTGGACTTCGGCCGCCTGGTCGGCTCGCTCGTCACTCGGGCCGCCGCCCGCCAGGCGTCCTGACCTCGGTCCTCGTACCGGCTTCGGTCACCGGTTGCGCACGGGCGTCGGACAGGGTTGGCGAGTGCTGCCCCGCCCCGCCAACCCCACTTCCAACCGGTGATCAGCGTGTGGCGCTCACGTCGGGCGGGGTGGTCCCGCTCTCGTTGGCGTCGTCGTCGGTAGGGGCCTTCCGCGGCGCCGGGACGATCGGACTCCGGGAAGCCGGACTCGCGGCGTCGCTCCCCGGGCCGGAGGCCATCGGAGAACCGGCGACAGGCTCGGCCGCCGGGTGGGCGGGCATGGCAGAGGGCTTCGGCTCGGCCGTCGTTCCCTGGGCGTCGCTGTCGCCGTCGCCGTCGCTGTCCCAGTCGCTGTCGTCCCAGTCGCTGTCGCTGTCGCCGCCACTCTCGCCGTTCACGACGGTTGCCGGGGCGGTGTCCGCGATCCGGGGCTCCGCCTGGGCCTCCGACTCGGCCGCGAGGTCGCCGTCGAGACGGTCGACCTCCTCGATCGCCGGCTCCGGAATCTCCTCAGCCGCCTCGATGACCGACACGGCCTCCTCCTGAGCGGCTGCGGCGTGTGCCGCCGCGGCGGACTGAGCCAACAGGCTCGACGGGGCCTGCCACTGGATGCGGGGCGGTTCGGCCAACGGGCGGCCACCGAACTCGGCCAGCCAGGCGGCGACGAGGGCCAGGTTCTCCCGCCACTGCTCCTCGGAGATCGGCGGCAGGATGGAATCCCACAGGGACAGGAAGGTCCCCCGAAGCTGGAGCCGACCGTACGGCCGGGCGAGGAACCACATGTGCAGGTGGGCGGAGCCGTCGCCCCACCGGTTCACATGCACCCGCGCCACGCCGTCCAACGACCGAATGGCTCGCTCCAGACGTACCGTCATCACCCCCAGTTCGGCGGCGAGCAGGTTCGGCAGGTCACCCAGATCGAGGTGGGTCCTCGATTCGAGGATGAGGACCATCGGCAGGCCGGTCGGCCGGTCCATGGCGCGGACCCGCCACCGCTCTCCCACCCAGATGTAGGCGTCGTCGGGTGCGTTGCAGGCGGTGCATTCCCGGAGACCCTCACCCTTGCGGGGCGGTTCGACCGGGACCGGGTCGTCGAGCTGCTTCACCCGCAGGTCGCCCTCGAAGGGAAACGAGGGCCACTGGGTGAAGTCCGGGACTGAGGGAGGGGTGTCGTGCACGACGCTGACCCTAACCGAGTCCGGCACCGCTGTCCCTACCTGTTCGACCCGTTCCGACCGCCCCGATCAGTGCTGGTCGTCGATTGCTGCGACCGCCACCGCCGGCCGTCCGAGCGATATCCACAGGCTGCCGAGGACGCGAATACACCCCGTCATCCACAGGCCAGCACCCGCTTTCACGCGGCGTTTCACGTGAAACGAGGGGTGCCTGTGGACAACCGGTGTGGATAACTTTTCGGCCCGTCAGTCGTTGCGCGAACCCTCCGCCGTATCGGCGATCGGCCGGCCTCCCCATCGGCCTACCCGCACCCGGATGTGACGTCCGGCCGGGGTGCGTTTCACGTGAAACGGGCCGACTCCCAGAACGGTCCTGCCGCAGTGGCTGTGCGCGCCCGATGAGCAGTGGCCTCGCCCGCCGGCTGAGGGCATCGCTGACGCACTCGGGGCGGTCGGGGGTGCCTCGGGTCGATCAGAACGCCTGCGGCGATGTCAGAGGCCGTGAAGGTCGAAAGACGGCACGTGGTCGTCGAGGGCGCGGCGTGACGCCCCATGCCCCCTCGAACCTCGCGAACAACACAGCCTCGGGCCGGCGGTACCGCATCTGTCCCCCCGGCAAGCGCCCCCAGCGATGAGCACGAGTCAGATGCGCCCCGGTGACACCTGGCCGGCAGCAGCCTCCGGCGTCACGTTTCACGTGAAACGGGGACATAACAGAGAGGCCGCGTCCCCGAGGGAAGACGCGGCCTCTGGCGGAGCCAGGACCGTCAGTCCTGCGCCCCCTCCTCCTGCACACCGATGATGCCGACGATGCGTTCCAGATCATCCACGGTGGCGAACTCGATTGTGATCTTGCCCTTGCTCCGGCCGATGTCGACCTTCACCCGAGTGTCGAAGCGATCCGACAGGCGGTCGGCGAGATCGGTCAGGGCGGGTGCGTGCGGCTTCGGCCGTCGCTTGGCGGCCTGGCTCTTCGCCGAGCCGTCGTTGAGCGCCAGGGCCACGATCTCCTCGGTCGCCCGCACCGACAGCCCTTCGGCGACGATCCGCAGCGCCAACTGTTCCTGCGCCTCCGACTCGTCGAGGCTCAGCAACGCGCGGGCGTGCCCGGCGGACAGGATGCCCGCGGCGACCCGGCGCTGCACCTGGGCCGGCAGATTGAGGAGCCTGATCGTGTTGGAGATCTGGGGCCGGCTGCGGCCGATGCGGCGGGCCAACTCCTCGTGGGTGGCACCGAACTCTTCCAGCAACTGCTGGTACGCGGCGGCCTCCTCCAGCGGGTTCAGATTGGCCCGGTGGATGTTCTCGAGCAGCGCGTCGCGGAGCATGGCGTCGTCGCGGGTGTCCCGGACGATCGCCGGGATGTTGTCCCGCCCCACCGCCTGGGCGGCACGCCAACGGCGCTCGCCCATCACCAGCTCGTACTTCTCGTCGTCGAGCTGCCGCACGACGATCGGCTGCAGGAAGCCGACCTCCCGGATCGAGGTCTTCAGCTCCTCCAGCGCCTCCTCGTCGAAGACCTGGCGGGGTTGCTTGGGGTTCGGCACGATCGCGTCGACCGGGATCTCCGCGAACCGGGCACCCGGCACGGGACTGAGCACGGGCTCCGGCTGGTGGACGCCGGCGCTCACCGGTGCCGTCAGGACGGCGGCGTCCGGCATGCCCTCGTCGACATCACCGTGCCCGCTCTCCGGCTCGGCCGTCGCGGTGCCGGTGGCACCCGGCACCGGTCCGGTCGGGATGAGAGCGCCCAGGCCCCGTCCCAGACCGCCCCGAGGACGGTTCTTCATGCAATGCCTCCCAGCGACTTGTTCCCACTACGCATTCCGGCCCACCGGCTCCTTGACGCCCCGCTCGGCGATCTCCTGAGCGGCCTCGAAGTAGCTCGTGGCACCCCGCGAACCGGGATCGTAGGTCATCACCGACTGGCCGTAGCTGGGTGCCTCGGACACCCGCACGTTGCGGGGGATGACCGCCTGAAGGACCTTGTCGCCGAAGTGGTTCCGCACGTCCTGCTCGACCGCGTCCGCGAGGCGGGTACGGCGGTCGTACATCGTGAGCAGGATGGTGGAGACGTCGAGCTTCGGGTTGAGGTGTTGCCGCACCAGGTTGATGTTGTTGATCAGCTGGTTGAGCCCCTCCAGCGCGTAGTACTCGCACTGGATCGGGATCAGCACCTCCTGCGCGGCGACCAGGGCGTTGACCGTGAGCAGGCCGAGCGAGGGCGGGCAGTCGATGAAGACGTAGTCGAACTGGCCCGGGTACGCGGCGATCGCACGGTCGAGGCGCGACTCACGGGCGACCACCGACACCAGCTCGATCTCCGCGCCGGCGAGGTCGATCGTGGCCGGTACGCACCACAGGTTGGGGATACCCTCGACCGCCTGTGCCACCTCGGACAGCGGGACGCTGTTGATCAGGCAGTCGTAGACGTCGGGGATACCGGTGTGGTGCGGCACGTTGAGGCCGGTCGACGCGTTGCCCTGCGGGTCCAGGTCGACCACGAGCACCCGGTTGCCGTGCAGGGCGAGTGCCACCGCGAGGTTGACCGTGGTCGTGGTCTTACCCACGCCGCCCTTCTGGTTGGCGACGCACATGACCCGGGTCCGATCCGGTCGAGGCATGGTCACCTCGCCACTGGGATTCAGGATCTGCACGGCGCGCATCGCCTCCATAGCCAACGGTGGGTCATCCTCTTCGCGCGTCGGGGTTTCACGTGAAACGTACGTGGGGTCGGCCGCGACCGCCGCCAGCGACTCGGCCGACGCGACCGGTACGTCTGGAACCACCGGCGTGGCGTCGCGTGTCGCCGCGGCGGTGGGCTGGTGCGGTACCGCAGGCTCAAAACGAACCGCTGCGGCGGTGTTCCGTCGACCGGGCGCCTGCCGTGCGTCGGCGGCGTTGATCGGTCGACTCGGCCCGTCGGCCGACCGGCGACCGGCAGTCCGCTCCGGCCCGGCGGTCGGAACCGCAGCCTCGTCCCGCGAGACGAGCGGATCGTCGGCCGCCGGCATGGGCGCTCCGGCGGCACCGGGCGACCAGTTCGGGTAGTCGGTTTCACGTGAAACAGGGTCGCCGGTCGACCCGGTCACGCGTGGATCGTCGTACCTGCCGTCGTCATGCACCTGTCATCCCTGCCCGCTTCGGATGGTCGGTCCGCGCCCCGGTCAACTTGGCCACACCCGCGCTCGCACCCCGGAGCGTACGGCCCCTCGGGAGCGGTCGGAGTCCGCGACGTCCGTCGGCCGCTCCACATTATCGACGCGCGGTCAGCCTACGGCGGACGGGCGCGGCTGGTCCACGTCGGGTTCTCATTCCCTCGTCCATCCGTACCGATACAACGAGGCAACCCGTCGGCCGGGACGCCCGATGGCGCGACCGTCAGCGGCGGCGGGCGTGCCCACCACGGGAGCGCTTGCTCGCCGCCGACCGAGCCGTGCCGACCATCCGCTCCCGGACGATCTCCACCACGGTCGTGGGCGGGTCGATCACACCGACACCGCAGAGGTGCACGGCCGCGTCCCCGCCGCCGAGCCGCGCCACGGTGTCGGCGTGCTCCTCGATCTCGGCGGCGGCGGACGATCCCTTGAGAGCCAGCAGGCGCCCACCGCGTACCGCGAGGGGCAGGCACCAGGTCGCCAACCGGTCCAGCGGTGCGACCGCGCGGGCGGTCACCACGTCACCGCTGATCGGTTCCCGGCCACTCGATCCGCTGGCGGCCTCGTCGGCCCGCCCCCGGAACACCCGGACCGATCGGGTCAGGCCGAGCCGCTCCACGACCTCGACGAGGAACGACGTCCGTCGCGCGAGCGGCTCGATCAGCGTGACCGTCAGGTCGGGGCGCGCAATGGCCAGCACGAGACCGGGTAGGCCGGCGCCGGAGCCCACGTCGAGCACGCTCGCGCCGCTCGAAATCCGCTCGACCACCGCAGCGCAGTTCAGGAGGTGACGGTCCCAGATCCGGGGTGCCTCGCGCGGGCCGATCAGACCCCGGAGCACCCCGTCGGTAGCCAGCAGTTCGGCGTACGCGGCGGCCAGGTCGAGCCGATCACCGAAGAGGGTCAGCGCGGCCGGGGCCAGCTCGGGCGGCAGTGTGACGTCGACTGCCCCCTCGTGCCCCGTCGTGTCGTCACGCCGGACAGGGGACGGCCCGGACGGCGTACCGCCCGGGCCGTTCACGGCGTCAGCCGTGGTGTCGTCGTGGGTCAACGGAGTCAGTCCGCCGGCCGTACGACGATGCGACGGTTCGGCTCGACGCCCTCCGACTCGCTCGCCACGCCGGCCATGGCGTTGACCACGTCGTGGACGCACTTGCGCTCGAACGCGTTCATCGCATCCAGGCGCACGGGTTCGCCGTACTCCTTGACCTTCTCGACGGCGTTCTTGGCGACGGCTGCGAGTTCCTTGCGGCGGTTCGCCCGGTAGCCGCCGACGTCGAGCAGCAGCCGACTCGGCGTACCGGTCTGCCGGAAGACGGCTAGCCGGGTCAGCTCCTGGAGCGCCTCCAGGGTGGCACCGCGCTGACCCACGAGGTTCTGGAGGCTGGCACCGACCACCTCGACGACGGGACGGCCACCGGCGACGAGCTCGTCGATGTCCCCGTCGTAGTCGAGGATGTCGAGCAGTCCTTCGACGTAGTCGGCCGCGATCTCGCTCTGCCGGAACAGGTCGCTCTCGCCCGCGCCCTTCTTCTCACGACCGCCGGCCGGGGCCTCGGTGTCGTCGCCGTCGGTGTCGGTGTCGTCGTCGTCCATTGCGAGCGTCGCGGTCTCCTCCTCGTCCAGGGACTGCTCGGCGCGGGGGATGCTGGTCTCGGTCACGGTCTCATCTCCGTACTCGCTCGGCTGGACCGTCGGGTCCGCTGGTTTCCCGGAGGCCGGCGGGAGGTCGCCGGTGCCCACGGGCACGTCTGTACGGGCAGTGTCGCCCGTGACCGCGCCGCACGCGGTCGGTTCCGCCCGGCGCCGGCCGTACGGCGGCGGCTCGGGGCGGGGCGGTTCCGTCGCCGGTTGCCCGACGACGGCCGCACGGAGGTCAGCCCTGCCGCTTGGCCGGGCGGCTCTTCTTCGGGTTGGCGGGCTTGGCACCCGGCTTCGGGCCGGCCACCTTCGGCGCGGCCGCCTTGACCGGGGCCGCCGGGGCAGCCTTGCCGCGACCGAACAGGCCGCCGGACTTGGCGGGCTGCACCGGGCTGCGAGTGGCAGCGGGGGCGGTGGCCTTCTTGGCGGTCACCGGCGGCGGGAACTTCCGCAGCACCCACTGCTGCTGTCCGAGGGTGAAGAGGTTGTTCGTGACCCAGTAGATGATCACACCGATCGGGAAGATCGCGCCGGAGATCAGCAGCGACGCGGGGATGCCGTAGAGCATCAGTCGCTGGATCATCCGCTGCTGCGGGTCCTCCGCCCAGCCGGTCTTGAGGATCATCTGACGGCTGGTCAGATAGGTGGTGGCGATCATCACCAGGACCAGGACACCAGCAATGATCTTCGTGGTGTTGCCGTTGGCGTTGAGTCGCGCGAGCTCGTCGGCGGTGGAGCCGAACTTGCCGGCGAGCGGGGCCGTGAAGAGCTTCGCGTGCGAGGCGCTGTTGAACTGGTCGACGGTCCAGCCGTAGATCGTCTTCTTGTCCTCGGGCTTGAACGGGTCGAGCCGGCGCAGCACGTGGAAGAGGCCCAGGAAGACGGGAATCTGGAGGAACATCGGAAGGCAGCCCATGAGCGGGTTGGCCTTTTCCTTCCGGTAGAGCTCCATCATTTCCTTCTGGAGCGTCTCCCGGTCACCCTTGTGCTTCTCCTGCAGCTCCTTGACCTTGGGCTGGAGCGCCTGCATGGCCCGCTGCGACTTGATCTGCTTGACGAACACCGGGAACAGGATCACCCGGACGGTGACCACCAGGAAGATGATGGACAGGATCCAGGCGAAGTTCGTGCCGACCACCGCGCCGACCGGCACCCCGATGGCGTCCCACGCCGAGTGCCAGGTCAGCAGGATCCACGAAATCGCGTAGTAGATCCAGTCGAGACTCAGACTCAATTCGGGGCTCCAGTCACATCAGCACGACGGCGGCTGCCCGGCTCCGGCACCGGGTCATGTCCACCAGGGTGAAAGGGGTGGCAGCGCAGCAACCGGCGGACCGCCAGCGCGGCTCCCCGGAGCGCGCCGTGCCGCACGAGGGCTTCCTGGGCGTACGCACTGCACGACGGGTAGAACCGACAGCGGGCCGGCAGTGCCGGACTTATCCACCGACGGTACGCGATGATGGGCGCGATCAGCACCCTTGCACCGGTTGACGCCGGGCGTGTGGCGGTCGGCTCGCTGCTCACCGGGCCCGCCTCTCCCGCGGCGACCGGGCCACCGCGATCGCGGCGTCCAGGTCGGTGGTGAGCCGGGTGTACGACGCCTCGGCCGCGGCGGGCAGCGCCCGGACGACGAGGGTGCTGCCGTCGGGCAGCGCGCCCAGCCGCTCCCGGACCAGCGCCCGCAGTCGACGGCGGACCTTGTTGCGGACCACCGCGTTGCCGACGGCCTTGGACACGACGAAGCCGGCGCGGGCCGGGGCGGAGGGTTGCTCCGCCCCGGACTCCCACGCCGGCTTCGGCGAGATCGTCGTGCTGGGGTCGGTGGTCGCCGGAACGGTCAGGTGGACCACGACGGCACCTCGGCCGACGCGGCGGCCACCGCGAACCGCTGCGGCGAAGTCAGTGCTGCGCCGCAGTCGCTGTGCGGCGGCCAGCACGACTGCCCACGTCCCCCGGACCGACCCGGTCGGCTCAGGCCGACAGGGTGGCGCGCCCCTTGGCGCGGCGGCTCGAGAGGATGGCACGGCCGGCACGGGTGCGCATGCGCAGCCGGAAGCCGTGGGTCTTCGCGCGCCGGCGGTTGTTCGGCTGGTAGGTGCGCTTGCTCACGTCAGGCTCTCCGTTTTCGTACGCGCCCCGGGCGACGGGATCGCCGGGGTCGTGGGGTGGTCCAGGCCACCTCGACGATGGCCACCGTTCGGTGCTGCCCTGCGGATCGGGACCGGCGGTGCGGGGAAACGACCACGGGCAGCAAGCACCCATCACCCTAGCAGAGGGCGAGAGAGCAGCCGCTCCAGCCTACGCAGGGGTGCAATGACCGTCAAACACCCACAGCGGGGGGAGATCGGGACGCGCCCGAGACCGAAGGGGCGGTTTTCGCTGATGCCGACAAGGTCGCTGCCGCGTCGCCGGTTGATGGGGCAGGGACAACGCTGTTACCGTGCCCGATTGCGGTGAGCGTCGGATGCTCCGGTCGTCGCGCGCAGGCAAGACCGGACACGCTGGTGAATCGTTCGGCACGGTGAACCCGCTTCAGCGGCCGTCCAGGCAAGGGCTGGTCCCGCGCCCGGCGGGCGGCCACAATCGGTCGGTGCACAGGCTGTGGATAACCTGTGGACGAGTGCTGGTCAGTTGTCCGGGTGGGTGATGTTCCACCCGTGTACGCGGCGGGCCCGGAACGGCCGGCTGGCAGACAGCGGCGGCCGGGAGCAGAGGCGAGGGGGTGGCACGACGGTGGCCGGTACGACCGACCTTGCCGCGGTGTGGTTGGCGGCGACCGACGAGCTCGCCGACGAGATCATCTCCGCCCAGCAACGCGCCTACCTCCGACTGACCCGGTTGCGGGCGATCGTCGAGGACACCGCCCTGCTATCGGTACCGGACGCCTTCACCCGGGACGTGATCGAGTCGCGGCTCCGCCCGGCGATCACCGAGGCGCTGACCCGCCGGCTCGGCCGGCCGATCCAGGTCGCCGTGACCGTGCGGGTGGCCGAGGACGCCGCCGGACGCCCGGCCGGCACCGTCTACCGCAGCACTCCGGAGACCGGGCCACTCGACGCCGCGGAACCGCCGTCGAGTCCGCACGGGGGCGAGTACGCCGGACGAGCCGTGGCCGACGAGGCCATCGGTGAGCAGCATCTCGCACCGCGCCTGCCCGAGACCGCCGTACCGCCGGCGCCGACGGGTCCACCTCCCGCGCCGGCCGTCGACGCGCACCGGTCGTCGGGGCTGATCCCGGCCAGCAGGGACGGGCAGGAGGCTCTGTTCAGCGCGGCCTTCGTCGAGCCCATGCGGACGACTCGACCGCCATCCGAGCGGCGGGGGTACGACGAGCACGCGGCACGTCTCGACCCCTCCGGCCCGGACACCCGGCCCTACGAGCCCCGCTACCGCGAGGACGCCACGTCGCCCCGGGACCAGCACGTGATCCGCCCTCTTCCCCGGGACGGGGCGACGGACAGCGGCCCGGGTCGCAGCGGGATGGAGCACCGTCCCGGCGGGCGTGACGAGCGCCGACTGCCGGGCGCCGACACCGGCGGCAACCGGTTGAACCCGAAGTACATGTTCGAGACGTTCGTCATCGGCTCGTCCAACCGGTTCGCCCACGCGGCGAGCGTGGCGGTGGCCGAGTCGCCGGCGAAGGCGTACAACCCGCTGTTCATCTACGGCAGCTCCGGGTTGGGCAAGACGCACCTGCTGCACGCCATCGGGCACTACGCCACGACGCTCGGCAACGCCCGGTCGGTGCGGTACGTCTCGACCGAGGAGTTCACCAACGACTTCATCAACTCGCTCCGGGACGACAAGACCAGCGCGTTCCAGCGGCGCTACCGCGACGTCGACATCCTGCTGATCGACGACATCCAGTTCCTGGAGAACCGCGAGCGTACGCAGGAGGAGTTCTTCCACACCTTCAACACCCTGCACAACGCCAACAAGCAGATCGTGATCACCTCCGACCGCTCGCCCAAGCAGTTGGCCACGTTGGAGGACCGGCTACGGACGCGCTTCGAGTGGGGTCTGCTGGCCGACATCCAGCCGCCGGACCTGGAGACGCGGATCGCGATCCTGCAGAAGAAGGCCGCGCAGGAGCGCCTCTACGCCCCGCCGGACGTGCTGGAGTTCATCGCCTCCCGGGTGTCGAACTCGATCCGGGAGTTGGAGGGCGCGCTGATCCGGGTTACCGCGTTCGCGAGCCTGACGCGGTCGACCGTGGAGCTGTCGCTCGCGGAGGAGGTGCTGCGGGACTTCATCCCCGACGGCGCCGGTCCGGAGATCACGGCGGATCAGATCATGGTCTCCACGGCCGACTACTTCGGCGTGAGCCTCGAGGACCTGCGTGGCCAGTCCCGCTCGCGCGTGCTGGTCAACGCCCGTCAGGTGGCCATGTACCTGTGTCGGGAGCTGACCGAGCTGTCGCTGCCGCGCATCGGGCAGGCCTTCGGCGGCCGGGACCACACCACTGTCATGCACGCGGACCGCAAGATCCGCCAGCAGATGGCCGAGCGGCGCTCGCTCTACAACCAGATCGCCGAGCTGACCAACCGGATCAAGCAGAACACCTAGCGGGGTACGCCGCCACGCGACCCCGGGACACGCCCGGCCGGAGATCCGGCCGGGCGTTCTTTTGTGGCCTCCACGACGCGCCGGCCGCACTCCGACGGCGCTCGCCCCGGCTCCGAGGGCACCGATTTCGTCGCCCGGCGAGGGCGTCGGCTTGACCCTCGACATGGTGTAGGCCACAGGATCGGTGCCGTGTCCACCTCGGTACTCACTCGTTGTCCACAACTTGTTATCCACCGTCGGTGGATAACAACGGTCCGTCCCGCCCCGGTTACCCACAGCCTGTGGAGAAACCCTGTGTACGACGCTGTGGACGGCTGGGGACAACGATCAGGTTTTCCACCGACGATCATCCACCTGTGTACGAGCTGTTGAAGGTTCTGGGGATAACAGCAATGGTGATCTTCCCGGCCGTCCACAGCCTTGGGGAGAAAGTCGGTGGATTACCGGTGGACAACCGGTGGACAACGGTGGACAACCGACGATCCACGCGGGGCTGTGGACACAGGAGCCGGTTTCACACCCGGTTCTCCACAGCCAATCCACCGGTGGATAACCTGTCTGAGCTGCGCAGACCCGAGTTCTCCACAGTTTGCACAGGTGCGATGAAGACGATGGGTTATCTCTTCTAAGAGAACAAAAACCAATCATCACCGTTGGGCTTTCTGTGGATCGGGCCGAACGCTGCCGGACAGGCCGGTCAGCATCGACACGATCCATGGGGTCGGGCGCACAGCCGATGTCCCCGCGCCCTAAGGTGCGATGGACACCCGCACGGTTGGGCGGGACGGTAGGCAGCGGTCGGCATGAGAGAGTTGTCGCTGACGTCGACGCGGAGGCATTGATGAAGTTCCGAGTGGAGCGCGACGCGCTCGCCGAGGCCGTGGCGTGGACCGCGAAGAGCCTGCCGAACCGGCCATCCGTACCGGTGCTCGCCGGGGTGATGCTCCGCGTCACCGATGGCAACCTGCGGGTCTCCGGTTTCGACTACGAGGTCTCCAGTCAGGTGACCGTCGAGGTGCAGGGCGACGCCGACGGCGCCGCGCTGGTCTCCGGCCGTCTGCTCGCCGAGATCACCAAGGCGCTGCCGGCCAAGCCGGTCGACATCGCCGCGGTCGGGGCCCACCTCGAGTTGGTCTGTGGCAGCGCGCGGTTCACCCTGCCCACCATGCCGGTGGAGGACTACCCCGCCCTGCCCGAGATGCCACAGAGCGCCGGCACGGTCGACGCCGCGTCCTTCGCCACCGCGGTCGCCCAGGTGGCCATCGCCGCCGGCCGGGACGAGACGCTGCCGATGATGACCGGTGTCCGTGTCGAGCTCTCCGGCAGCACGCTCTCGATGCTCGCCACCGACCGGTACCGGTTGGCGCTGCGGGAGATCCAGTGGCGGCCCGACGACCCGGACGTCAGCATCAACGCCCTGGTGCCGGCCCGCACCCTGAACGACACCGCCAAGGCCCTCGGCCCGTTGGGTGGCGAGGTCACCCTCGCCCTCGCCCAGGGCGCGGCGGGCGAGGGCATGGTCGGCCTCGCCGGTGGTACCCGCCGCACCACGAGCCGGTTGCTCGACGGCGCCAACTACCCGCCGGTGCGCTCGCTCTTCCCGGCCAGCCACAACGCCGACGCGCGGGTGCCGGTCAGCACGCTGATCGAGGTGGTCAAGCGGGTCGCCCTGGTGGCCGAGCGCACCACCCCGGTGCTGCTCAGCTTCAGCGCCGACGGCCTGGTGGTCGAGGCCGGCGGCTCCGAGGAGGCACGCGCGAGCGAGGCGATGGAGGCCACCTTCACCGGTGACCCGCTCACCATCGGCTTCAACCCGCAGTACCTCATCGACGGCCTGGCAAACCTGGGTTCGCAGACCGCCGTACTCTCGTTCGTCGACGCTTTCAAGCCGGCGGTGATCTCCCCCGCCGGCGAGGATGGTGAGGTCATTCCGGGGTATCGGTACCTCATCATGCCGATCCGCGTTTCCCGCTGATCGGCCCAGCAACACCAGATCCACGGAGGTAGGAACAAATGCAGCTCGGCCTGGTAGGACTCGGCCGGATGGGCGGCAACATGCGCGAGCGGTTGCGGACTGCCGGCCACGAAGTGGTCGGATTCGATCACAACCCGCAGCTGAGCGACGCGGCTAACCTCGCCGAGCTGGCTCAGAAGCTCGAATCGCCGCGCACCGTGTGGGTCATGGTGCCCGCCGGTGTCACCGACGCCACCATCGACGAGCTCGCCGAGGTGCTCGGGGACGGCGACATCATCATCGACGGGGGCAACTCCCGCTTCAGCGACGACGCTCCCCGCGCCGAGCGGCTGAACGAGCGCGGCATCGGGTACGTCGACGTCGGCGTCTCCGGGGGCGTCTGGGGCCGGCAGAACGGCTACGGGCTGATGGTCGGCGGCGCTCAGGAGCACGTCGACCGGCTCATGCCGCTCTTCCAGGCTCTCAAGCCGGAGGGCGAGTTCGGGTTCGTCCACGCCGGCCCCGTCGGCGCCGGGCACTACTCGAAGATGGTGCACAACGGCATCGAGTACGGCCTCATGCACGCCTACGCCGAGGGCTACGAGCTGATGTCGGCCTCCGAGTTGGTGACCAACGTGCCGGGCGTCATCAAGTCCTGGCGCGAGGGCACAGTGGTCCGCTCCTGGCTGCTCGACCTGCTGGACCGGGCTCTCGACGAGGACCCGGAGCTGGCCGACCTGAGCGGCTACACCGAGGACACCGGCGAGGGGCGCTGGACGGTCGACGAGGCGGTCCGGCTCGCCGTACCGCTGAACGTCATCACCGCCTCGCTGTTCGCCCGGTTCGCCTCCCGACAGGACGACTCGCCCGCCATGAAGGCCGTCTCCGCGCTGCGTCAGCAGTTCGGTGGCCACGCTGTCCACAAGCGCTGAGCGGCATCCACACCCTGTGTACGTTCACCGGCTGGAACTGGTCGACTTCCGCTCGTACGAGCGGGTCGCCGTCGACCTCCAGCCGGGGGCGAACGTCCTGATCGGCGCCAACGGCGTCGGCAAGACCAACCTCGTCGAGGCGCTGGGTTACGTGGCGACCCTGGACTCGCACCGGGTCGCCACGGACGCGCCGCTGGTCCGGATGGGCGCCTCGTCGGCGGTGATCCGTTGCGCGGTCGTGCACGACGGGCGGGAACTCCTCGTCGAGTTGGAGATCGTGCCGGGTCGGGCCAACCGCGCCCGGCTGGGCCGGTCACCCGCCCGGCGGGCCCGCGACGTGCTCGGCGCGCTGCGGTTGGTGCTGTTCGCTCCGGAGGACCTGGAACTGGTCCGCGGTGACCCGGCCGAACGTCGCCGCTACCTCGACGACCTCCTGGTCAACCGCCAACCCCGCTACGCGGGCGTACGCGCCGACTACGAACGGGTGGTCAAGCAGCGCAACGCCCTGCTGCGCACCGCGTACCTCGCCCGCAAGACCGGCGGCTCCCGTGGTGGTGATCTCGGCACCCTCGCCGTCTGGGACACCCACCTCGCCCAGCACGGCGCGGAACTGCTCGCCGGGCGGCTGGAGCTGGTCGCCGCGCTCACCCCGCACGTCGCGAAGGCGTACGACGCGGTGGCTGCGGGCCGGGGCGCGGCCGGCATCGCCTACCGGCCGTCGGTCGAACTGGCCGAGCCGACCACCGACCGGGCCACGCTTGTCGAGGCACTGACGACCGCGCTCGCCGCTTCCCGCTCCGCCGAGATCGAGCGGGGCACGACCCTCGTCGGCCCGCACCGCGACGAGCTGGCCCTGTCGCTCGGGCCGCTGCCCGCCAAGGGGTACGCGAGCCACGGCGAATCCTGGTCCTTCGCGCTCGCGCTGCGCCTCGCCGGGTACGACCTGCTGCGCGCCGACGGCATCGAGCCCGTTCTGGTGCTCGACGACGTCTTCGCCGAGCTGGACACCGGGCGTCGGGAACGGCTGGCGGAACTCGTCGGCGGAGCGAGTCAACTGCTCGTCACCTGTGCCGTGGACGACGACGTCCCGGCCGCCCTGCGGGGCACCCGCTACCAGGTCGGCGAGGGGACGGTACGCCGTGTCGGATGAGCCAGGCGGTCGGCGCTCAGGTGCCAACACGACCGGTAGCGGCCGGCAGGCCGGTGACGCCGCGGGCGCGCGTACTCCACAGGCCGGGGCGACCGGCGACCAGCCGGAGGCTCCCAGCGGCCCGGAGCTGGCCCGGGCGGTGCTCGATGCCGCGTTGTCCCGCCGGCAGGCGGCGGCGCGCACCCGGCGTGCCCCCGGCGCGGGCACGGACGGTGCCGGCGGCTCCGGACGGCGGCTGCGTGGCTACTCCGGCCCCGGCCCCGACCCGCGCGACCCGCAGCCCCTGGGAGCGGTACTGAACCGGCTGGTGAAGGCGCGGGGCTGGCAGCAGCCCGCGGCGGAGGCGACCGTGTTCGGCGCGTGGGAGCGGGTGGTCGGCGCGGAGGTCGCCCAGCACAGCCGGCCCGTCAAGCTGGAGGATGGCGAGCTGACCGTGGAGGCGCGCTCGACGGCCTGGGCGACCCAGCTACGGCTGCTCGCCGGCTCGCTGCTCAAGCAGATCGCCCAGGAGGTCGGCCACAACGTGGTGCGCAAGCTGCACATCCACGGCCCGGCCGCGCCGTCGTGGCAGAAGGGCCCACGCCGGGTACGCGGCCGCGGGCCGCGCGACACGTACGGCTGAGCCGGCCCCTCAGCGCCGCCGCTCGGCCTCCCGGGCCGCCCGCCTGCGCTCGCGCTGCTCCTGCGAGTAGCGCTTGCGCTCGGCCAGGTCGCGTTTCCAGGCCTCACGGGCGGCGGTCGAACCACCCTGCACCGCGCCCTGGACGCCGTCGGCCGGGCCGGCGAGATGCCGGAAGGCCCAGCGCAGGAGTCGGCCGCCCTCGCCCGGTGCTCTCGTGGTCGCGCCGTCCTCGCTCATCTGCCGTCCCTCCGCGTGCCGTGACCCTACCGTTGCCACACCAACGATTGGTGTACCAATGATCGGTACGACAGTTCCCGTGCACGAGGAGAGCAACCGATGAGCGGCCAACCGGAGCGCGCCGACCCGCTGGCACTGGAGCAGCAGGTCTGCTTCGCCCTGTCGGTCGCGGCGCGCAGCGTGGTGGCCGTCTACCGACCGCTGCTGGAACCGATGGGGCTGACCCACCCGCAGTACCTGGTGATGTTGGCGCTCTGGCAGCACGCACCGCTGTCCGGCCGCGACCTCAGCCGCCTGTTGCAGCTCGACCCGGGCACCCTGTCACCCCTGTTGAAGCGACTCGAAGCGGCCGGCTATCTGCGCCGGGAACGCGACGCGGCCGACGAGCGCAGCCTCGCCGTCACACTCACCGCCAGCGGCGCTGATCTGCGGGCCCGGGCCGAGCAGATCCCGGCCGCGATCGTGCAACGCCTCGGACTGCCCGTCGAGGACCTGCAACACCTGCACGCCGTGCTCACACAGGTGATCGCCGCCACCAACCGCCCCGCCCCGAGCGGCCCGCAGGCTCAGGCGGACGACTCGCAGGCTCAGGCGGACGGCCCGGGGGCTCAGGCGTCGGCGTAGACGGCGAACCCGCGCTCGGCACAGCGCCGGTAGAACGCCGCCAGCACGCCCAGCTCGGCACAGGTGAAGTTCCACTGCGGCGGATCACCACTCTCGTCGCGCAAGGCGTCGAGGCGGGTGTCCAGCCAGCGCAACTGCTGCTCCGCCAGCCGGCCGTCGCCCATCAGTTTCCGCAGCACCGTGCTCACCGAGTCGAAGGTGACCGTCTCGCCGTACTCCCGGTGACCGGCCACGAACCGCTCGACGCCGCCGGCGATCCAGGCGCAGCCGTCCGGGTCGATCACCGGGTCCTCGTCCTCGGCCGCGGCGTCTGTGGCATACAACACACCTTCGAGGCCGAGCAGGAGATCCACCAGCTCGGTGTACGCGGTCGCGCGGACGGTGCCGGTCTTCGCGATCAGCTCGGCCAGCGCCGCCGTCGGCGCCGAGATCCGCGGCAGATCGACGATCTCGCCGAAGTCGACGAACTCGGCCGGCGCCACCGGATCGTAGAAGCGGCCGGTCCGCGGCCAGTGCACCGCGACGTTGTCCAGCCCCATCTGTCACCTCTTAGAGAGCACGTGTCGGGTCGATCGGGTCGATCGTCCCGGTTCCGACCGGTAAAGATCAAGGCCGCTTCCGGGGCGCCGCAAACGTACGGCACGGACGATCCGACCGCGACCCCCGACCCGCCCGAGCGCGGGTCAACCCGTCCGGGGGCGGCGCGTCCGAACAGGGCCTGGCGTGTGGGGGGAGTCGCGGGTAACGGGGTTCTGCCGGCTACGGACATCTCAGCCGCCTCGTTGAGGGTGCCGAGTGGTGGTTCTGTCCCCCGCGCACAGTAGGATTGACAGCGAGACGAAGACCCGGTGCGGGGCGAGGGACGGGGCCGATGGCCCCAGGTCATTCTCCACTCCGGGTCGAGCCGATCGCGATCCGCGGGCGACCGCGGCGACCGGCGCGTTCGACCCGCTGTCCGGAGGTCTCCGGCGCCGGTCCGCGCGCCGACGTCGCGTCCTGTCCCGCCGAACCCGCGCCCGACGCGCCCCACCGGCGCCGACGACGCGAGAAAGTGGCCGAGGGTGGCAGCGCAGGACAAGCAGGAGTACGGCGCAGAGTCGATCACCGTTCTCGAGGGGCTGGAGGCGGTTCGCAAGCGGCCCGGTATGTACATCGGGTCCACCGGCGAGCGCGGTCTGCACCACCTCGTCTGGGAGGTCGTCGACAACGCGGTCGACGAGGCGATGGCCGGCTACTGCGACACCATCGACGTGGTGCTGCTCGCCGACGGTGGGGTCCAGGTCACCGACAACGGCCGTGGTTTCCCGGTCGACCTCCACCCGAAGCTCAAGAAGCCGGGCGTCGAGGTCGCACTGACCGTGCTACACGCGGGTGGCAAGTTCGACGGCAAGGCGTACGCGGTCTCCGGCGGCCTGCACGGCGTCGGCGTCTCCGTGGTGAACGCGCTGTCGACGAAGATGGCAGTGGTGATCCACAAGTCCGGCTTCGTCTGGCGGCAGCAGTACACCCACTCCAAGCCGTCCGCGCTGGAGAAGGGCGAGACCACCGACCGCACCGGCTCTGCGGTCTCCTTCTGGCCCGACGCGGACGTCTTCGAGACGATCGACTTCGACTTCCAGACCATCTACCGACGCCTGCAGGAGATGGCCTTCCTCAACCGGGGCATCACCATCCACCTGCTCGACGAGCGGGTTGCTGAGGACGAGGACGGCAAGACCCGCGAGGTCACCTTCCGCTACGACGGCGGTATCGCCGACTTCGTCCGACACCTCAACGCCTCCAAGAACCCGATGCACAAGACGGTGGTCGAGTTCGAGGCCGAGGAAGAGGGCATGTCCCTCGAGATCGCCATGCAGTGGAACGAGTCGTACGGCGAGTCGGTCTACACCTTCGCCAACAACATCAACACGCACGAGGGTGGCACCCACGAGGAGGGCTTCCGGTCCGCGCTGACCAGCGTGGTCAACCGGTACGGCACCGACAAGAAGCTACTCAAGGGCGACGAGAAGCTCTCCGGCGAGGACATCCGAGAGGGCTTGGCCGCGATCATCTCGGTCAAGCTGACGAACCCGCAGTTCGAGGGCCAGACCAAGACCAAGCTGGGCAACACCCCGGTGAAGAGCTTCGTGCAGCGGGTCTGCAACGACCGGCTGGTCGACTGGTTCGACCGCAACCCGGCCGAGGCCAAGACGATCATCCAGAAGGCGTCGCAGGCGGCCCGCGCCCGCATCGCCGCGCAGCAGGCACGCAAGCTGGCCCGACGCAAGTCGCTGCTGGAGTCGGGTTCGATGCCGGGCAAGCTCGCCGACTGCCAGTCCACCGACCCGCGCGAGTCCGAGGTCTTCATCGTCGAGGGTGACTCGGCCGGAGGCTCGGCCAAGCAGGGGCGCGACCCGCGCACCCAGGCGATCCTGCCGATCCGCGGCAAGATCCTCAACGTGGAGAAGGCCCGGATCGACCGGGTCCTCAAGAACAACGAGGTCCAGGCGCTGATCACCGCGCTGGGCACCGGCATCCACGACGACTTCGACATGGAGAAGCTGCGCTACCACAAGGTGGTGCTGATGGCCGACGCCGACGTCGACGGCCAGCACATCCAGACCCTGCTGCTCACCCTGCTGTTCCGCTTCATGCGTCCGCTGGTCGAGTTGGGGCACGTCTACCTGGCCGCCCCGCCGCTCTACAAGATCAAGTGGAACAAGAAGGGCGACGACGCGCAGTACGCCTACTCCGACCGTGAGCGGGACGGGCTGATCGCGCTGCGCCAGCAGAAGAAGCCGAACGCCAAGCCGGACGACATCCAGCGGTTCAAGGGCCTCGGCGAGATGAACTATCCCGAGCTGTGGGAGACCACGATGAACCCGGCGACCCGCACCCTGCGTCAGGTCACGCTCGACGACGCTGCAACCGCAGACGAGTTGTTCAGCGTCCTGATGGGTGAGGACGTCGAAGCCCGCCGGTCGTTCATCCAGCGCAACGCCAAGGATGTGCGGTTCCTGGACATCTGACGGACGTCGGCGGGCCGGCCGGGCAGGACCCGGCCGGCCCGCCGGTCCACAGAGTTATCCACAGCTTGGCCGCTATCCACAGACGTTATCCACAGCACGAAAACGACTCTGAGTCTGATAAGGGTATACAGTGACCGATTCTCCCGAGTCCACACCGAACGAGCCAGAGGTCCCCGCCGAGGCCATCGCCGCGGTGGTCGCGCACGACCGGATCGAGCCGGTCGGGCTCGAGGTGGAGATGCAGCGCTCCTACCTCGACTACGCGATGAGCGTCATCGTCGGGCGCGCGCTGCCGGACGTCCGGGACGGCCTCAAGCCGGTCCACCGCAAGATCCTCTACGCCATGTTCGACTCCGGCTACCGCCCCGACCGCGGGTACGTGAAGTGCTCCCGCGTCGTCGGTGACGTGATGGGCCAGTTCCACCCGCACGGCGACTCGGCGATCTACGACGCGCTGGTCCGGATGGCGCAGCCCTGGTCGCTGCGCTACCCGCTGGTCGACGGCAACGGCAACTTCGGCTCGCCGGGTAACGATCCGGCTGCGGCAATGCGTTACTGCGTCACCGCAGATGTCCGGATTCGTACCACCGACGGCAGTGTGCGGATCGGCGACGTCGTGCCGGACGCGGCACCGTCCAGCGAGACCGACATCGACCTCAAGGTCCGCGACCGCAACGGCGACCTGGTCCGCGCCTCCAAGTTCTTCCACTCCGGTGAGCACCCCACGCTGCGGCTGCGCACCCACGAGGGGTACGAGCTGACCGGCACCCACAACCACCCGGTGCTCTGCCTGGTGGACGTGGCTGGTGTGCCGACCCTGCTGTGGAAGCTGCTGGCTGAGATCTCCCCGGGCGACCGGGTCGTCCTTCAGCGCTCGGTGCCGGACGAGATCGGCTACCCGATGCTGGAGCACGTCGAGGCCGCAGTCCTCGCGGGCGCGTTTGTCAGCGAGGGTTGGACCTCCGCCGATCGGGTTGGGTTTGACAATTGTGACCGGGAGTTCTTTGTCCGAGTCCTGGCTGCCTACGACCTCGCCGTGGGCGGTCGACGCTGGGTCGGCACCGAGACAACCGTCACCGGCAAGACGCTGCACAAGCTGCGGGGCTGGACCTCCGACTTCACCGGCTCGATTCTTGGTGAGTTGGTGGGCGCCCGCAGCGCCGCGAAGTTCGTGCCCGAGTTCGTCTGGCAGGGTCCCGCCGCGATCAAGAAGGCCTTCCTCCAGGCGCTCTTCGAGGGCGACGGCTCGTCGTCGCTGCTGCCGCGGAACACCATGCAGATCTCGTACTCGACTCGCAGTGAGCGGTTGGCCCGCGAGGTTCAGCAGTTGCTGCTGGAGTTCGGTGTGATCAGCCGGCAGACCCGCTACGACAACGGCGAGATCAAGGTCGTGGTGACCAACCGGCGCGACGCTCGGATCTTCGCCGCTCACGTCGGCTTCCTCGGCCGCAAGCAGGCCAAATTGGAGGCCGAACTGGCCCAGGTGCCGGCGAGCAGCACGGCGCTCTCCGGCGACCATGTGCCGCTGGTCGGCGACTTCATCCGGGAGCACGGCGCGACCCGCTGGACGGAGCGGGACTGGCTGCGCCGGCACAACGTGGACCGCGTCGAGCGGTGGGAGCGGGACCGCGACGAGATCGCGGCCCGGATCACCAACGCCGACGTGCTCGACGTGGTCGAGCCGTTGGTCGACGGGCGTTTCTACTACGCCGAGGTGGCGCAGATCACGGACTCCGGTGTGCAGCCGGTCTACAGCGTCCGGGTCGACACCGACGACCACTCGTTCGTCTCGGACGGGTTCGTCAGCCACAACACCGAGTGCAAGCTCGACCCGCTGGCCATGGAGATGCTGCGGGACATCGACGAGGACACCGTCGACCTGCAGGACAACTACGACGGCCGGGCCAAGGAGCCCACGATCCTGCCGTCGCGGATTCCCAACCTGCTGGTGAACGGCTCCGAGGGCATCGCGGTCGGCATGGCCACCAAGATCCCCCCGCACAACCTGCGGGAGATCGGCGCAGCGGTGCAGTGGTGCCTGGAGCACCCGGAGGAGGACGAGGAGACCACCCTCGAAGCCCTGATCGGCATCGTCAAGGGCCCGGACTTCCCCACCTACGGCCTGATCGTCGGCACCACCGCGATCCAGGACGCGTACCGCACCGGTCGCGGCTCGATCCGGATGCGGGCCGTGGTGGAGGTCGAGGAGGACAAGCGGGGCCGTCCCTGCCTGGTCGTCAGCGAGCTGCCCTACCAGGTCAACCCGGACAACCTCGCCGAGCGGATCGCCGAGCTGATCAAGGAGGGCAAGCTCGCCGGTATCGCCGACATCCGCGACGAGTCATCCGGGCGTACCGGTATGCGGATCGTGCTGGTGCTCAAGCGCGACGCGGTCGCCAAGGTCGTGCTGAACAACCTCTACAAGCACACCCAGCTCCAGGAGACCTTCGGCGCCAACATGCTGGCCCTGGTCGACGGGGTGCCGCGCACGCTCAACCTGGCCCAGTTCATCCGCTACTACGTCGAGCACCAGATCGACGTGATCCGCCGGCGGACCGCGTACCGGCTGCGCAAGGCCGAGGAGCGGGCACACATCCTGCGTGGCCTGGGCAAGGCGCTGGACGCGCTGGACGAGGTGATCGCCCTGATCCGGCGCTCTCCGACGGTGGACGACGCCCGGCAGGGCCTGATCCGGTTGCTGGAGATCGACGAGATCCAGGCGACCGCGATCCTGGACATGCAGCTGCGCCGGCTCGCCGCCCTGGAGCGGCAGCGGATCATCGACGACCTGGCGAAGCTCGAGATCGAGATTGCCGACCTCAAGGACATCCTCGCCAAGCCCGAGCGGCAGCGGAAGATCGTCTCAGAGGAGTTGGGCGAGATCGTCGCCAAGTGGGGCGACGACCGCCGGACGCAGATCATCCCGTTCGACGGCGAGGTCTCGATGGAGGACCTCATCGCCCGCGAGGACGTGGTCGTCACGATCACCCGCACCGGGTACGCCAAGCGGACCAAGGTCGACCTGTACCGGTCGCAGCGGCGCGGCGGTAAGGGCGTCAGCGGCGCCACGCTGCGGCAGGACGACATCGTCAGCCACTTCTTCGTATGCTCGACCCACGACTGGATCTTGTTCTTCACGAACAAGGGCCGGGTGTACCGGGCCAAGGCGTACGAGTTGCCGGAAGCCAGTAGGGTAGCCAAGGGCCAACACGTGGCCAATCTGCTCGCCTTCCAACCGGACGAGCAGATCGCGCAGATCATCGAAATCCCGGACTACCAGGTAGCCCCCTATCTGGTACTGGCCACGAAGAACGGCCTGGTGAAGAAGACGCGGCTCGAGGAGTTCGACTCCAACCGTTCCGGCGGCATCATCGCGATCAACCTGCGCGATGAGGACGAGCTGGTCGGTGCTGCTCTGGTGGCACCGGAGAACGACCTGCTGCTGGTCTCGAAGAAGGCGCAGGCGATCCGGTTCAACGCCTCGGACGAGGCGCTGCGCCCGATGGGCCGTGCCACCTCGGGCGTGATCGGCATGCGCTTCACGGACGACGATGTCCTGCTCGCCATGGAGGTCGTTCGGGAGGGTCTGGACGTCCTGGTGGCCACGAACGGCGGATACGCGAAACGTACCCCGATCGAGGAATACCCGGTGCAGGGCCGGGGAGGTAAGGGCGTGCTGACTGCGAAGATCACCGAACGGCGCGGTGGTCTGGTCGGTGCGGTGGTGATCGACCCGGACGACGAGTTGTTCGCGATCACCAGCAACGGTGGTGTCATCCGGACTCCGGTGAAGCCTGTACGCCGTACGCGTGACCGGAACACAATGGGGGTCAAGCTGATGGACCTCCCGGACGGCGTGACTATCGTGGCGATTGCTCGCAATGCCGACGAGCCTGACGAACAGGACTAGTTGAATGACGGAGACACAGGCGAAGTCGGGGAACACGGGGACCTCGGCCAACCCGGTCGACGAGGAGGCCGCCAAGGGCGGCACACCAGCGACCGGCCGCGCAGCCGTGGGCCGGGCCACGGTTCCCGCCGACGCGCCTGCCCCGAAATTCACCCGGGCTCCCGGCATGACACCCCCGCCGGAGCAGCCCGGCGAGGACTCGGGATCGGGTGAGACCAAGGCCGAGAAGTCGGCCGGCGAGGCACCGACGTCGACCGGGGCGGTCCCCCCGGCGGCCGCCCCGAACCCGGCGCGTCCGACGACGACGCAGCCGATCAGCACCCGACCCGGTCAGGCGACATCGACCGGGGCCACGGGCACGCAGCCCCGGATCACGCCCGGCATGACCCCGCCCGCGCCGGACCCCGGGCGTACGGGTGCCGGTGGTCGCCCCGCGAGCGGCGGGGGTCTGCCGCCGGGGATCGGCAACTCGTCCGCCGTCGGTGCCGCGCGCGTCGGTGAGGCGGTACGCGCCGCGCGTACCTCGGTCAGCTCGGCGGCGTCCCGCGGGCCGCGCCGGGCCCGGCTGAACCTCAAGCGGATCGACCCCTGGTCCGTGATGAAGTTCGCGTTCGCGGTCTCGGTGGTGCTGTTCATCGTCGTGGTGGTCGCCACGTCGGTGCTCTACCTGGCGCTGGACGCGATGGGCGTGTTCCAGAGCGTGAACGACAGCCTCAGCGACCTGGTCAACGCGGGCGGTGGGCAGAGCACCAGCGGGTTCCAGATCACCGCCAAGGGCGTGATTCTCAGCTCGGCGCTGATCGGCCTGGTCAACGTGGTGTTGTTCACTGCGCTGGCCACGCTGGGAGCGTTCGTCTACAACGTCTGCGCCGACCTGGTCGGCGGGATCGAGTTGACGCTCGCCGAGCGGGACTGAGTGTGACCGGGGCGCCGGAGCACCGCGTAATGCGGTCGCTCCGGCGTCCCGTACTCGGGTAGTTTTTGCAGGCGGCGACGGCCTGGCTCGCGCGGTCGGACCCCGATTTGGGGCCGGCGCAGCGGATGGGTTAATCTTGCTCGTCGCTACGCGGGGCTATAGCTCAGTCGGTTAGAGCGCAGAGCTGATAACTCTGAGGTCGATGGTTCGATTCCATCTAGCCCCACCGCACATCGTCCGACGGTAGTCGAGCGCAAGGGGTTGCCCCATGTTCAAGAAGCTGCTGATCCTGGCCGGCGTCGTCGGCGTGGCTGCCGTCGTCTTCAACAAGGTCAAGGCCGCCAACGACGAGCGTGCCCTGTGGCACGAGGCGACCACCGCGCCCGACCTGCGCTGACGTCTGGCCGGCGGTGAGTCGGTCGCCGTCGCCTTTCACGGGGCCCTAGCTCAACTGGCAGAGCACTGCCTTTGCAAGGCAGGGGTTAGGGGTTCGAGTCCCCTGGGCTCCACCACCACCCTCCCGGGGTTCGACCTCGCGCTGGCCGCGTCGCTCAGCCGGCGAGACTGTGGGCGAGGAAGCGGTTCCTCCGTCCGATCAGCCGCCGAAGGTATGGACGCAGGATCACCACCCCGATCACGGACCCGGCCGGGCCGGCAGGGGCAGTGAAGTCGACGACATCACGCATCACCGTCGTGGCCGGATCGTCCGGATCAGAGGTGAGGACGTGTTCGTGACGCCAGCGACGAAACGGTCCACTGATTTGCTCGTCGACGAATCGGCGCGGTGACTCGTACTCGATGATCTGCACGGTCATCCGCCACCGGACGCCGAAGTGTCGCGCCTGCCAGGTGACCGTCTGCCCGGGGCCGAGGCGTCCGTTGGTGGTTCCGGCAACGGCCCGCTCGCCGCTGGCACCCATGGAGAGGGTGTGCGCGTCGACGTCGAGGCATGCCGCGAACACGGAGGCCGGGCTCGCGGAGACCACAGTGACCAGTTCGAAGCGGGGCACGGCAGAAGCCTAATCGGCGCCAGGTGACCCGGTGGGCCGGCAGTGGAACGCCGACGCGCCCGGCTCGACGAATGTCGAGCCGGGCGCGTCAGTTCGGGTTACGCCACGAAGCGGGCGCGACGACGGCGTGCGATCACGAAGCTCGCGCCACCGACGAGCAGGAGCGCACCGCCGATGCCTGCCACGGTCGCGGTGTCGGTACCGGTCACGGGCAGTCCGCCGCCATCACCGCCGGCGGCGACCGGGCTCGTGGAGGTGGCCGCGGTCGGCGCGACGGTCGACGTGGCGCTCGGCGTCGGGGTGGGCTGCGACGTCGGCGACGACGTCGGCGTCGGGGTGGGCTGCGACTTGCAGTCCAGCGCCCGCGCGTCGTACAGGCCCTCGTTCAGGTAGGCCAGGTAAGGCTCGACACCTTCGGAGTCGAGCGTCTTCTGTGCGGCCTCCTTCACGTTCGGGCCAGCGCCGGTCATCGTCTGCCCCACCTTGATCCGCAGATCGATCGCCCAGACGGTCTGCGCGTCCTTCTTGAGCCAGGCGCGCAGGTCATCCGAGGTGCCGCCCAGCCGCTCCTGGATGACGTCGGGCAGGGTGGGCAGGGCTTCCTTGTCTGCGGCAGACAGGATCCGGTTGGTCAGCAGCCGTAGCTGGCTGACACTGGCGGTGTCCAGGTCGAAGGTGAACAGCTCGCGGATGTCCTTGAACGTCTTGCGCTCGACCGTCTGGCAGTTCTGGTCCAGCCCGGGCGCCGCCGCGGTCTGTGCCATCGCCGGTGCCGCCGGAACCATGAAGGCCAGCGCTATCGCGATGCCGGCCGGAATCTTCCACTGCATGTAGATGTACCTCCCCGTTGTAGATCAAAGCTTGGGCATGTTATCGAAGACCGGCGTGTCGCAATGCCCCGCGTTTACCGCGATCGGAGGCGGGGAACCGCGATCGTGCGTATCGACGTGAACGAACCAGATGCGACGACCGGCTGCATCCGGAGCGCGTCGAGTTGGCCGAGAAGACGGTACGAGGGGAGCTGCCCCTCCCCGGGCCACTCCGGTGATGTGTCGGCTGAGCAGCGGACCCCTTCCCCGCCGAAGAACGGTGACGGACGGCGTCAGGAGCGGGAGTGCCGTCGACGGGTGAGCCGCTGGAAGCGCGGACCCGCCCAGAGCCACAGGAGTGACACTGCCAACCCGATGGCCCCCATGGCGACGATCACACCTCGGGGCAGCTCGGTGTTGACCGGCTTCGGCATGCACCTCGCCGGTGTGTAGTCGACGGTCAGTCGCTGGTGCAGCGCCGGCAGCCGCCGATCGGGGAACGACTTGTCGTAGATGCCGCAGCTGGTCGGCCCGTCGACGGTGTCGACGCGTACCAGCACGTAGGGATCGTGTGCGGTCTGGGCGGGTTCGACCGCGATCACCGTCGCCGGCAGCAGCACGCCGACCGGCGGTGGCGGTTCGCGGTCGTCGGTGATGCCCAGCAGTATCAGCAGGCCGCACGGCAGCAGCAGCGCCAGCGGAAGACTTGGCCAGGCTTTCGGACGAGTTCCATTGGCCAAGAACGACGGCATGGCGTCAGGTTAGCCAGCACGATCAATCGTGAGCGGTGCGTCTCGCCGCGCTCGATGGTGCGTGCGTACCTGCTCCGGTCATCATGCCCACCTCCTCGAACTCCGGTACCCCGGCCGGTGGTGTCCAAGCGGGCGAGACGGTGGTCAGTCGCCGTCGACGGGCTGGGCGAGGTCGGGTCGGGCCGAGGGGAAATGCGCGACGAGCCTGGTGAGCGCGCCGTTGGCGACGGTGGCACCGAGCGCCGATCCGGCGCCGATGGTCCAGCCGACCGGGCCGAGCGGTGTGCAGCCGAAGAACTGGCTCACCCCCGGGGTCTGCACCACCACGACAAGCACTCCGAGCGATGCCGCCGTGGACGCCAGCACCGCCGGGCTGGTGCCTCCGGCCAGGATGGTCTGCCCGAGCTGGGTGCCGACCAGCGAGACGAGGGCGACGGTCCCGGCCCGCCGCTGCCGGCCGGTGTACCGGGCCAACGTCCAGCCGACGGTCGCGCCCAGCGTTGTGGACGCCGCGCGCAGCGCGATCTCCCTGCTGAGGGTCTCGCCGAGCGATGCGTCGGGCCCCTCCCGGAGCAGGCCGTCGGTACGGTCCGACGCGGGTGGCCGGACCGCGATGGCGAGCGCCGGTGCCAGGTCGGTGAGCAGGTTGACCAGCAGTAGTTGCCGGCCGGTGAGGGCGGAGCGGCCGGTGGCCGCCGCGCTGAGCACGCTGAACGCGATCTCGCCCAGGTTGCCGCCGACGAGGATGCTCAGCGCGTGCCGCACCGAGGACCACATGGCGCGGCCCTCGACGAGGGTGGCGATGATGGTCTCCAACCGGTCGTCGGTGACGACCAGGTCGGCGGCTGCCCGGGCGGCCGGTGTGCCCCGTTGGCCGAGGGCGATGCCGACGTCGGCCAGCCGGATCGCCGGGGCGTCGTTGGCACCGTCGCCGGTCATCGCCACGGTCCGCCCGCACTTCTGCAACGCCTGGATGATCCGCACCTTGTGTGTCGGGGTGCAGCGGGCCACGACGTCGGTGGTGGACAGTCGCTCGGCGAGCGCCTCGTCGTCCAGTTGGTCGAGTTCGCTGGCGGTGACCACCCGCTGCTCGTCGTGTTCGCTGATGGTGGCCGCGATCGCCTCGGCGGTGGCCGGATGGTCACCAGTGATCATGATGGTGTGCACGCCCGCCTGCCGGATGCGCCGGACCGCCGGTGCGGCGCTCTCCCGGACCCCGTCGGCCAGTGCCAGGAACCCCACGAAGGTCAGCCCCCGGACGTCGGAGTCGGTGATCTGCGCGGTGTCCACGTGGCACTCGGCGACGGCGAGGATGCGGTGCCCCGCTCCCGCCCGATCGGCCAGCAGGCGGTGCAGCTCCGCGCGGCCGGCATCGTCCAGCGGCTCCTGCCGGCCGTCGGTACGCCGGTTCGCGCACCGCGGCAGCACCGTCTCCGGGGCGCCCTTGACGCTCAACAGCAGGTGGCCGTCCGTCTCGCCGATGCTGGCGTGGTAGCCGCGGGACGGCTCGAAGGGCAGTCCGCCGGCCGCACGCCAGCCCGCCGCGCCGGTCTGCTCCACCACCTGGGCCGTGGCGGCGCCCCGCCGGACCGCCCGGTCGGTCTGCAACGCCAACTCCTCCGGATCGTCCGCCGCCGGGGTGGCCCGCAGCGCCGTGGCGAGAGTGAGTCGGAGCCGGTCGTCGAGCCGGTCCACCGGCGCGTACCGGTCACCGACACCGTCGCCGACCCCGGCGAGCAACAGCTTGCCCTCGGTGAGGGTGCCGGTCTTGTCGAAGCAGAGCACGTCCACCCGACCCAACGCCTCGATCGTGCGCGGGTTCCGGACCAGAGCACCGTGCTCGGCGAGGCGCCGGGCGGCGGCCAGCTGCGCCGCGCTGACCAGGAACGGCAGCCCCTCCGGCACCGACGCGACGGCCAGGTTCGCGGCGGTCGCCGCCGTTTCGGCCAGGGGTACGCCCCGCAGCAGGCCCGCCCCGGCCACGGCGATCGCCGAACCGGCGGCCAACGGGATGGCGGCGCTGGTCAACGAGCCGAGTCGCGCCTCCACCCCACTTGTCGGGGGTGCCTGACGGACCAGTGCCAGGCTGCGGCCGGACTCGGTGTCGGCGCCGGTCGCCACCACCACGGCGGTGCCGTGGCCGGCGGCGACGGTGGTGCCCTCGTAGAGCATCGAGTGCCGGTCGGCGATTGCCGCGGCGACGACCGCCTGACTGCTCTTGGCGACCGGCAGCGACTCGCCGGTCAGCGACGACTCGTCCGCCTCCAATCCCACCGATTCGAGCACCCGGCAGTCGGCCGGCACCGAGTCGCCCGGTTCGAGGGCGATGACGTCACCGAGGACGAGGTCCTCGGCCGCGACGACCTGCTCGACTCCGTCCCGGCGTACCCGGGCGGTGACCGCCGAACGCGACAGCAGCTCCGCCAGCGAACGTTCGGTGTTGCGCTCGTGCACCGCCCCGATCAGGGCCGACCCGCCGACGACGCTGCCGACCAGCGCCGCGTCGACGAGCGAGCCGAACGACGCGGACAGCACCGCCCCGGCCGCCAGGACGGGAGTGAGCGGGTTCGACAGCTCGTCCAGGAACGCCCGCAGCAGGCCACCGCCGGCGGGGTGGCCGCCACCGCCGGTGTCGTGACCGTCGTGTCGGCGCTGCGCTTCCGCGTTGGTCAACCCGTCCGGCGTGGTGTCCAGGCGGTCGAGCACCGTCCGGACCGGCATCAGGTGCCACGCCGTCGCCACCGGTGCCGGCGTGTCCGACCGGTCGGGTAGCCGGCTGGCCCGCCAGACTCCGTTGGCGAACGCCAGTCCCGCCGCGCCGTTGACCGCCACGAGCGACCGGTGTGGCAGTTGGGTCGGCGGGGCGGTGAACGCGCCGAGCGCCCCCAGCCCGGTGCCCGCCATGGCGAGCCGGATGTTCTGCTGGGTCATCCGCCGGGCCGCCCCGGTGGCCTCGATCACCAGCGCCACCACCCGCAGGTCGGTGCCGACGAGCAGGTGCGCTCCCCACGGGGGCAGTTCCTCGGGAGCGGACATCCCCAGACCGCAGTCGGACGCGCCGAGCGCCGCCCGGTCACCGGAGACCAGCATGACCACCGCGCCGTCGCGCTGGAGCGCGCGTACGGAGTCGGACAGCCGGTCGCCGCCCGGCAGCAGGGCGTCGGCGAAGTCGTACCGTTGCTCGTCGCCAGCGGCCACGACCAGTCTCAGTCCGGCCTGCCGCGCGACGGCGGGTAGACCGTCGACCCCGGGCGCGGGTTCCGGTTCGACCCGCAGCAGCGCCGCCAGCCGTCCCTCGTTCGTCAGCCCCAGCATCTGTCCACCGGCCGTACGCAGCCGCTCGCCGTCGGGCACGTCGCCGTGGTCGCCGCCGGGCAGCCGGTCCAGAGGTGCGAGCCGCCAGCCGTCGGACTCCCGCGAACCGGTCGGGTCGGCCGGGTCGAAGAGCGTGAACGCCCGCTCCGCCACCTCGTCGACGTCCACCCCGGCCGCCGGAGCCAGATCGGCGAGTACGCCCCGCTCCGATCCGAGCACCGCGGCGTCCAGCACCAGCGTGTCGATCCGATCCAGGTCCCGCAGCACGCTGCGGTCCATCGCGATCACACCGCGCCGGGCGAGGACCCGACCGAGCTGTGCCGCGTACCCCTCCCGTCCGCTGCCCGGGGCCTTCGGAAGCGCGGACAGGCCCAGCGCGGCGGCCCGCTTCGGCCCGGCGAACGGCGTCGCCGCCGCTGCCGCCGCCGCACCGGCGGCCAGCATCCGGTTGATGTAGCGCTCGACCGGGCCGTCCGGCTTCGGGCAGGGGCGTTCGACCGCCGGCCACCGCGCGGTGGCGCGTTCCGGATCGCCGGTCAGCCGCGGCTCGGCCTTCTCCCACGCGGCGAGTTGGGCCCGCGCCTCACCCCACTGCACCATCCGCTGGGCGCCGTCGAGCACTATCCCCGTCCACCTGCCGGTCAGGCCCTGCACGACCGCCTCGGCCAGCGGGAAGATGACATCGGCGCGGGGGTCCGAGCGCAGCCTCCTGCCCACGAAGGCGTGCAGCTTCGGTTGCAGGTCCGCGGCGGCAAGCAGGCCGGCGACCTCGCCGGGCAACGGTGCGAACGGCAGGATGCGGGTGGCCGCCGAGATGGTCAGGCCCAGCGCGTCCGAGGCGAGCGCGCCGAGGGTGCGCGGTGTACGCGGCCCCTCCTCCGGCGGGTGCGGGGGCGGGATCTCCGGATCCGGTTCGTGGTCACAGGTCCGTTCGATCCGGCTGATCGCGGCGACGAGGTCCCGCAGCCTCGGCTCGGGAGCCTGCACGGCCACCACGACCCGGCCGGACGGAGCGTTCACCCGGGCCCAGGCCACGCCGGGCAGCCGTTCGAGCGCGGCCTCCACCTGCCGGGCCAACCGGTCGCCGCCGTCCTGGCAGACGCCGTGCACCTCGATGTGGTGGCGGCCGGGACGCGACCACACCCGGCGTCGGGACAGGCCGGCCGTCCGGGCCAGCCGGGTCGCGGCCGACCCGACGGTCCGGGACGCCTCACCGACCAGGTGCGGCACGCCGATGGACGGCAGCAGGCGGCCGGCGGCGCGACCCGCCGCCGTCATCGAGGCGTACGGCCGGACGGAACCCGACCCGACTCCCTGTTGCCGCGTGTTGTGCCGTCGGTCATCTCGTCCTCCCGCCGCCCTCGCGTCCGGCGGCCTGGCTTCCCGACCTGACGTCCGTTATGCCCCTGGGATGGCCGGAACTTTGCGCCGCCGACGGTGCATGGACGGGGTGCGCGGTGGAATCCGACGACCAGCACCGGACACGGGGAGGCCGGAATGAGCACGCTGACGCGACACCTGAACGGTTCACGCGAGAACGTTCGGATGTACGGCCGGCGGGTCGCGCTGCCGATGCTGGGCGAGGTGGCCGTACCGCCGCCGGACAAGGTCGCCTACTACGCCGGGCTCGGGGTCCTGGCCGCGTTGCAGGTGATCGAGTGGCCGCTCGCCCTGGTGATCACCGCCGGGCATGTCCTGGCGGACCAGCACTTCTCGGGACTGGTACGCGGCGTCGGAGAGGCGCTCCAGGAGACCTGACGAGAGCCGCATCACCCCCTGGTTGACATGAATCCGGGTTGAGGTCGCAGGCTCGGTGCATGTCGAGTCCAACCACCACCCTCGCCCCAGCGCCCGTCGGGCTGTTCGCACCTCGGCTCCGGGCGATGACGGTGGGCAGTGTCGCGCTGGTGTCGCTGCTCGCGTTCGAGGCGTTGGCGGTGGGCACGGCCATGCCGACCGTCGCGCGCAGTCTCGACGGCCTCGCGCTGTACGGCATCGCGTTCGGTGGTGCGTTCGCCGCCGGTGTGCTGGCCATGGTCGTCTCCGGCATCTGGTGCGATGCGCGGGGACCGCGGGGGCCGATGTGGCACGGCGTCGCCTGGTTCGTGGTCGGGCTGCTGATCGCCGGGACGGCACAGGTGATGACCACGTTGGTGATCGGCCGGGTGGTGCAGGGGTTCGGCTCCGGGCTGCTCTCGGTGGCGCTCTACGTCATCGTCGGACAGGCGTACCCGGAGGAGCTGCACCGGCGGATCTTCGCCGCGTTCGCGGCGGCGTGGGTCGTACCGTCGCTGGTCGGGCCGGCCCTGGCCGGGCTGATCGTCGAGTACCTGGGCTGGCGATGGGTCTTCCTCGTGGTGCCGGCGGTGGCCGTCCCGGCGGTGTTGCTGATCCAACCCGGGCTCCGGTCGCTCGACACGACCGTGCCGACCCGGCCGCCGGGCGGCGCGGTCGCCCGCATCGGTTGGGCCTGCGGGGCGGGCGCGAGCGCCGCGCTGCTGCACATCGGGGGACAGCAGCGCGGCGCGGCGGCCCTGGCGGTGGTCGCGCTCGCGCTGGTCGGTCTGGTGATCTGCGCTCCGCGCCTGCTGCCGCCCGGGTTCCTGCGGGCGGCCCGGGGGCTGCCCACCGTCGTCGGCTTGCGGGGTCTGGCGTCGGCGGCGTTCGTCGGTGCCGAGGTGGTCATCCCGTTGATGCTCTCCCGGGAGCGGGGACTGTCACCGACCGCCGCCGGACTGGTCCTCACGGTGGGTGCGTTGGCCTGGTCGGTGGGCTCCTGGATACAGGGCCGGATTCCGGTGCCGGCCTCCCGGGCCAGCCTGCCGCGCGCCGGCCTGTGCGCCATCACCGTCGGTACGGCGACGGTGGCGCTGGCCGTCCGACCCGAGGTGCCGGTTGCCGTCGCCGTGCTCGGCTGGGCGGTCGCCGGGCTCGGCATGGGACTGCTCTACCCGTCGTTGTCGGTGCTCACGCTGGAGCTGTCGGCTCCCGGCGAGCAGGGCCGCAACAGCTCGTCGTTGCAACTGGGGGATTCTCTCTTCGCGGCGACAGTGCTGGCGCTCACCGGTGCCGTACTGGCCGCCGGGAGCGCGCCCGGTCCGTCGAGTTACCTGGTGACGCTGGTGGTGGCGGCCGGCCTGGCGCTGCTCGGCGCGTTGCTGGCCGGCCGGGTCGTGGTGTCGCGGAGCGCCCGGCCGGGCGGGTGATCGGCCGACGATTCGGCGCATCGGTTCCGGTCAGGCGTCAGGCTGGCAGGCGATGAGCTTCCTGACCGTCCTGCCGCTGGCCGTGGTGATGGTCGCCGGGACCCAACTGGTCGTGGCGGTCTTTCTCGCCTCGTCCGACCGGCCCCGGGCAGCGTCGTCGGGCTTCGTCGCCGGCGCAGGGCTGGTGGTCGCCGCCGGTGTGACGGCGAGCTGGCTGCTGACCCGGGTGCTTGGTGGGCTGGCGACTGATGCCAGCACCGCCGCCCGGAAGGTCGACAGCGGTCCGGCCATCGACCTGGTGGTGCTCGCGCTGCTGGTGGTCCTGGCCGTGGTGATCTGGCTGCGCCGCGACCGGTCCGGGCCGCCGCGCTGGCTGGGCAGTGTCAGCCACGCCAATCCGCGGTGGGCGGCGCGGACGGGCGCGCTGCTCTTCGTGGTGACGCCCACCGACGACCTCACCATGGCGACGGTGGGCGCGACCGTGGCCCGACACGATCTTCCGTGGTGGCACCTGGTGCCGTTCGTGCTGCTCACCGTGCTCCTGCTCGCCGTGCCACTGCTGGCGTTGGTGCTGCTCGGGCAGAAGGCCGCGCGGGCGCTCGCCCGGATGCGGGATTGGGCCCAAGGGCACGCCTGGGTCGTCAACGAGATCGTGATCGCGTTCTTCGCTCTGCTGACCGTGCTGGACCTGATCCGCTCGGGTTGACGCAGCCGTCACGTGTGCCGCCGGCACGCCGTCATCAGCACGACGGGCCGCGCAGGAGGAGGGGACGATGAGGGTTCTGGTCACCGGGGCGGGTGGTCACCTGGGAAGCGCCGTGCTGTCGCGACTGCGCGACGACGGGATGGCCGTCCGGGCCACGAGTCGCCGGCCGCGTACCGGATCGGGCGTCGAGTGGGTGGTGGTCGACCTGGCCTCCGGGGACGGGCTGGTCGAGGCGGTGACCGGCGTGGACGCGGTGCTGCACCTGGCGTCCTCGCCCCGGGGGCGTACGCACCAGGTGGACGTACTGGGCACACGGCGGCTGGTGGTGGCCGCCGGCACGGCAGGTGTGCGGCACCTGGTCTACGTCTCCATCGTCGGGGTGGACCGGGTACCGTTCGCGTACTACCGGCACAAGCTCGCCGCCGAGCAGGTGGTCGCCGCCGGTCCGGTGCCGTGGTCGGTGCTTCGCGCCACCCAGTTCCCCGAGTTCCTCGACAACCTGCTGGCTTCCAGCGCGCGGCTGGGCCCGGTGCTCGGTGACCGCGCGGTGCTCGCCCAACCGGTCGATCCGGACGAGGTGGCGGCCCGGCTCGCGGCGCGGCTGGCCGCCGGTCCGCTCGGAGGCATCGAGGAGTTCGGCGGGCCGCAGGTGCTCCGGTTCGACGAGGCGGTCCGCACGTGGCGAGAGGCGCGGGGGTCGCGTCGACCACTGCTGCCGATCCGGATTCCCGGTCGGCTCGGCCGGGAACTGCGCGCCGGTGGACTGCTCACCGAGGCGCTGCCTCGTGGCGTTCGCACCTGGGGAGACCACCTTCGGGACACGTACGGGGGAACCGCGCGGAGATGAGAGGGACGCCGGTTCACGTTCGTCTTAGGGTGACGTCATGTTCGTTGTCGTCACCACGGTGATCCTCTACGTCTTCGGTTTCGTCTTCCTCTACGGCGTGATCCGGCTGGGCGTCCGGCACGCGCTGGAGGACCTGGAGCTTCAGCGAGCCCGGGCCCGTCGCGAAGAGGAGCTGGCGGCCGCCCGCGACCGTTCGTTCATGCACGACAACGCGTTCCTCGCGGGCAGTTGAACCGCGACGCGGAGGTGGTGTCGCGGGACGCCACGGGAGTCGGCGGGCGGGCCGGCGGCACGGATGCGAGGATCGCACCCGTGATAGGAACGCTGAAGACCGAACCGGCCCGTGCCCGCCTCGATCTGCTCGCCGCGCCGGTGGCGGAGGCCATCGCCCAGTGGCCGGCCGACGCGCCGGTGGACGTCGACGACGTGCTGGTCGCGCCGATCGACGCCGACCTCGCCGACACGGCCGCCTTCTGCGAGGCGTACGAGGTGGGGCTGGACGTGTCGGCCAACTGCGTCGTGGTGGCCGGCAAGCGTGACGGTGTGGTCCGTTACGCCGCCTGCATCGTGCTGGCGACCACCCGGGCCGACGTGAACGGGGTGGCCCGCAGGGCGCTGGACGTCCGCAAGGCGAGCTTCGCCCCGATGGCCGACGCCGTCGAGTTGACCGGCATGGAGTACGGCGGGATCACCCCGATCGGACTGCCGGCCCAGTGGCCGATCCTGGTGGACTCCCGGGTGATCGCCACCCCGCACGTGATCATCGGGTCCGGCGTACGGCACAGCAAGATCGCCCTGCCGGGGCCGGCGTTGGGCGCACTGCCCGGCGCGCAGGTCGTGGAGGGCCTGGCCAGGCCGGCCTGACCAGGCACCGACATCGATACCGTTGCACGTGAAACATCACGCCTGTCGATGGCGCTAGCGGGCGGCGGCCTCCCGCTGCTCGACCTCGGCCAGCGCGGCGAGGAGCGTGGACGTCTCCTGGGCGCCACTGACCGCGTACTTGCCGGCCAGCACGAACATCGGCACGCTCGTGATGCCCAGGTCGTGGGCGGCGGCCAGTTCGGCGGCGAGTTCGGCGGTCCGCTCGTCGGAGTCGAGGAACCGGCGGGCGTCGGCGGCGTCCAGGTCGATCGAGCCGGCGATCGTGGCCAGCGCCTCTCGGGAGCCGACGTCGAGGCCCTTCGTGAAGTGCGCCTGGTACAGGGCCTCCACCATCTCGGCCGCCCGGTCGCGCTCGGCGGCGTAGGCGATCAGCCGGTGCGCGTCGAAGGTGTTCGCGGCCACCGCGTGGTCGTAGTCCAGCCGGAGCCCGTCACCCGCCGCCACCTGGACCACCCGTGCGACCATCTGTCGCGCCCGCTCGGGACCACCGAACTTGTCGGCCAACGCGTCGACGACCGGAAGCGGCTCGGGTACCGGCGACGGGTCGAGCTGAAACGGCCGGTAGCGGACGGTCACCTCGCCGTCGTAACGGGCGATTGCCTCGTCCAGGCGACGCTTGCCCAGGTAGCACCACGGGCAGACGACGTCCGCGTAGATGTCGATCTCCATGCTCGGTGGCAACTGCCCGGTCAGTCGAGTTGTTCCCGGACCTGCCGCTTGAGCCGTCCCAGGATGGCGGTGCCGCCCCGCACCCGCAGCGGGCTGATCGCCTGCGCCAGGCCCATCCGCTGGTAGAGATCGTCCGGGACGGCCAGCACCTCCTCGGCGCTCGCGCCGGCCAGCCCCTCGGCGAGGATCCCGGCGAACGCCCGGGTGGTGGGTGCCTCCGGCGGGCAGTCGAAGAGCGTCTCGACCACCCCGTCCGGCGTCACCGTGGCGCGCAGGAAGAACGCCGTCTGGCACTCGGGCACCTGCTCCATGCCCTCGTGCCCGGCGGCGTCGGCCGGCAGCGGCGGGATCACGTCCGCGTACTCCAGCAGCATCTCCAGCACCAGGTCGCGCGGCGCGGCGGCGAACTCGTCGACGATCTCGGCCAGTCGGGCCGGCATGTCAGCCATGGGTTCGAGGTTACCGCCGGCGCCGACGGCTCACGTGGTCGGCGACTGTTCGCTGATCTCGCTCAACGCGCTTGTCGGGTCGAGCTGCATGGCCAGGTCACCGAGGGAGACGATCCCCACCAGCTTGCGGTCGGTGTCGCAGACCAGCACCCGTCGGATGCCGCGATCCCGCATCAGCGCCGCGGCCTCGCCGGCCGTGCAGTGCTGCTCGATCATGACCACCTCGCGGGTGACGATCGAGCCGATGGTGGTGGCCGCCGGTGAGGCGTTCTCCGCGACCGCCCGGACCACGATGTCCCGGTCGGTGAGCATGCCGGCGAGGGTGGCGCCATCGGTGACCACCACGTCGCCGATGTCCGCCTCCTTCATCACCCTGGCCGCCTCGTCCAGGGTGGTCTCCGCCGACAGGTACACGACCTGCTTGGTCATCACGTCGCTGACCCGGTAACCGGTCATGAGATCCTCCGAAGACGTATCACCCGATCCGACTGCACTACCCCGTGACGCGGTGGCTACACCAGGTTCGCACGCTCTCGGCCGACCTCGTCGACGATCAGTTCCACCACACCGTCCACCGGAAGTTCCGTCCGCCCGTCGCCGGCCCGCTCACGCAGCTCGACGTACCCGTCGGCAAGTCGGCGGCCGACCACGACGGCGCGCGGGATGCCGATCAGCTCGGCGTCGGTGAACTTCACACCGGCCGAGACGTGCGTCCGGTCGTCAACCAGCACGCGCAGGCCGGCGGCGGCCAGCCGCCCGCCGAGGTCCAGCGCCGCGTCGAGCTGCGGGCCCTTGCCCGCCACCACCAGGTGTACGTCACACGGCGCGACCGCCGCCGGCCAGCGGAGTCCCCGTTCGTCGTGGTGCTGTTCGGCGATGGCCGCGACGGCCCGGGAGATCCCGATGCCGTAGCAACCCATGGTGGGTCGGACGGGCTTGCCGGCCGGCCCGAGCACGTCAACGGCGAACGCGTCGGTGTACCGGCGGCCGAGCTGGAAGATGTGCCCGATCTCGATGCCCCGCCGGATGGTCAGCTCGCCGTCGCCGCAGTCGGGGCAGGGATCACCGGCGCGCACCTCGGCGGCCTCGATCGTGCCGTCGGGCGTGAAGTCCCGCCCGCAGACCACGTCGGTGGCGTGCCGTCCCGGCTCGTTCGCCCCGGTCAGCCATGCGGAGCCGGTCACCACCCGGGGATCGACCAGGTAGCGGATGCCCAGCTTGGCGAGTACCTGCGGGCCGATGTAGCCGCGTACCAGCTCCGGATGCTCGGCCCACTCGTCGAAGACCGCCACCTGGGCGGGCTCCAGCGCGGCCGCGAGCCGCTTCAGGTCGACCTCCCGGTCGCCGGGCAGCCCGACCACCAGAGGTTCGGCGCGGTCCGCCCCGGGCTGACGGACGGTCAGGACGACGTTCTTCAGGGTGTCGGCGGCGGTCCAGTCGTCGCGGTTCCCGAGTCGGCGGCTGTTCGCCAGCTCGACCAGGCTGGCGATCGTCGGCGTCTCGGGGGTGTCGTGCACCTGCGCCGCGGGCTGGGCGGCGGGGTCGTCTGCGGCGGGCGCCCGGGTGAGGACGGCCTCGGTGTTCGCCGCGTAGTCACAGGCGGTGCAGCCCACGAACGTGTCCTCGCCGACCGGCGTCGTGGCCAGGAACTCCTCCGACGCCGAGCCGCCCATCGCGCCGGACATCGCGTGTACCACCGTGTGCTCCAGGCCCAGCCGGTCGAAGATCCGCTGGTACGCCGCCCGGTGCCGGGCGTACGCGTCCCGCAGGCCCGCCTCGTCCAGGTCGAAGGAGTACGCGTCCTTCATCAGAAACTCCCGGCCCCGCAGCACACCGGCCCGGGGCCGCGCCTCGTCGCGGAACTTCGTCTGCACCTGGTAGAGCGTCACCGGGAAATCCCGGTACGAGGTGAACACGTCCTTGACCAGCAGCGCCGCCATCTCCTCGTGGGTGGGCGCCAACAGGTGCTCGGCGCCGCGCCGGTCGGCGAGGGTGAAGAGAAGGTCGCCGTACTCCGTCCACCGGCCGCTGGTGCGGTAAGGCTCGGCGGGCAGCAGCGCCGGGAAGTGCACCTCCTGGTCGCCGATCGCGTTCAGTTCGGCGCGCACCACCTCGGTGATCCGGTCCAGCACCAGCTTGCCCAGCGGCAGCCACGTGTAGCCGCCCGGCGCGGCGCGACGGATGTAACCGGCACGCAGCAGCAGCCGATGGCTCGGCACCTCCGCGTCGGCCGGATCCTCGCGCAGGGTCCGCAGCAACAGGGTCGACATGCGTAGCAGCATCCGCGCAGCCTAGGACCGCGATCCGGGTTGTGGCGATCCAATTCGGGCGGGTGTCACGGGGTGCCGGGGAGGCGGCCCTCGCAGCGGACGTCCGGGTCGGCCACCGGCCGGCGGGGCATCATCCAGTCCAGCGCGGTCTCCTCCACCAGCCAACCGCCCACCGACACGAGGCTGTACGGCACCGCCGCCGCCTGCGGGCAGAGGACCTGCGACTCGACCCAGTCGTTGGGCAGGAACCGCACGGTGGCGGTCCGGTCCAGCACGATCGTCGACGTGTCGGTGACCGTGATGAGCGCGCCGAGCACCACCTGCCGGCCGTCGGCGGCGGACGGGGGGCCGTCCGGGGTTGCCGTGCCGCCGTTCCCGGGGGCGCCCGGGTCCGCTGAGGTCGTGCTTTTCAATGGTCGTGAGGCCGAGCCGCCCGGGGCTGTCGACGCCGGGACTTCCGGGGCCGCCGGGGCCGATTCCTTCGGGACCACCTCGACGGCGGCGAGGGGTAGCAGGGGCACCCGGAGGAAGACCGCGCCCATCACCACCGGAAGGACCGCGGCGACCGTGAACGCCAGGCCGTGGGTCAACGCTGGCGCGATCCACCCGGGGATCGGGCCGGTGAGCAGCAGGGTGGCGGCGGGCGGCACCGCCAGCAGCGCTGCGGTGGCCAGCTCACCCTCCCGGTACGCCGTCCAGATCGCGGGTCCGAGCACGCTGTACGCCAGGACCGCCGCCGCCAGCGGCAGGGCCACGCTGACCAGCAGGATGCGGGTTGGCTGATCCGGGTGCAGGTAGCGGGTGCGCAGCGCCAGCAGCCAGAGGCCGAGCATCAGCAGCGACGGCAGGAAGCGGAGCTGCCAGGTGAGCGCCCCCAGCGCGACCGCCGCGCTGATCACCCACCCGGGGGTACGCGCCGTCCCGGAGGCCAGCAGTGAGCGTTCCGGGTCGAAGCAATCAGGAGCGCTGAGCCGGAGCAGCCGACCGAGGACGCCGAAGGTGAGCACGACGACGGGGAACGCCCACACCAGTGCGATCAACAGGGCACTGAGCAGGCCGAGCGGGCTGACGTACTGGACGAGCAGCAGCATCGTGGACATGTCCTGCCGGCTGAGCTGCCACAGCCGCAGCACCAGCAGGAGGACGGGGAAGGCGGGTAGGAGGGTCAGCAGCCACTGTTGCGCCTGCCGCGCCCCCGCCATCCGCCGCGGGCGAACGGCCCCGAACGCACCGGTGACGATCCGGGGTGCGCCGGCGGTGGTAGCGCGATCCTCTCCCACGGCCACTGTCGCACCTCTACCTTTCTCGGCTCGGGCTGCTGCTGCTCCGCGACCGGCTGCGGGAGGTTGTAGCCCTGCTGCCAACGGAGGTTGGCGTTGAACGCGTTCTCCCAGGCCGAGTTCTCCTCGTCCTTGGCCGACTCGTAGAGCGCGAGGTCGACCAGGTCGAGCAGCGCCTGGTTGGGGCCGGTGTTGACACCCCACCGCTCCTGCGGAGACGAGCCGATGTCCCAGTGCTGCAACGGTTTGACGTTCTTGAGGAACACCGGGAAGTGTTGACCGTCGGCGCCCGGCTGATCACCGGTGACGAACCCGGCGAGGATCGCCGCGTCGGTGGTGACGGCCTGCACCTTGCCGTCGTACAGCTCCTGGACGCACTCGCTGATCCTGTTCCGGCCGACCGGCGTGGCCCCGGCCTCGGCTAGGCGCTGGATGGACGTCGAGGTGGTCAACGAGCAGACCGTCAGTCCCCGCAGATCCTCCAGGCTGCTCACCTGCCCCTTGAAGTCCTTCAACGTCAGCACCGACTGCTCGGTGTGCAGGTACGCGGCCGAGAAGACAGCGCCCTCCTCCCGGCGCTTGTCGTTGATGCTGTACGAGGCGATGACCAGGTCGACGATGACGAACCCGTCGTTGTCCTGGGCCTGTCGACGGGCCCGGTCCTCGCTCTCGATCGGCACGAAACGCACCTGGGAGTGGTCGAACCCGAGATAGCTCGCGATCATGTACGCGATGTCGACGTCGAAGCCCTTCCAGACGTTGTTCGGAAGGCGCTGCGAGATGCCCGGCTGGTCGTCCTTCACACCGATGACGAGCTGCTGCTTGCCCTTGAGACCGGCGTCCTCCAGCAACGCGTCCCGTGTCGGCGGGCCCGCGGCGAGGATGATCGGGACCAGTGCCGCCGCCAGGACGGCAAGTGCGACGACGAGCCCCACGAGCCGGATCTGACGGCTCCGTGCGGCGCGTGACGGTGCGCCCAATTCCGGGGCCGGCCCGGCGGGACTCGGCTCGCTTGCCTGACTCAACTAGGCCCTCCCCGCTGCACGACCCGGTGACCGGCTCTCCATTGTGGGGCCTGGTGGCGAACCACGGCACTCCGCCATCAGCCGGATTCGCGACTGGTCCGTGCGGGCTGGTCGGTCGTCCGATTGCCGGTGTGGCGGCGACGTTGCAGGTGATCGACACGAGTTCGCCGAAGTTGGGGTGTCCCGGGAGTGGGATACCGCGACATCGGCGAACTCGTGTCGATCAAGGTCGTCGATCAAGGTCGTCGATCAAGGCGCGCGCATGACGTCCGCCACGTCGGCCGGTCGGGGCACCGACCGATGCGCCTCCGGTGAAAGACTGGTCGCCGCAGGCAACGGTGGCGTGAGGGGGCGCGGGTGCGCTGGCGCAGTTTTGTCGCGGTCGGGGACAGCTTCACCGAGGGTATGGACGATGCGTACCCGGATGGCACCTTACGAGGTTGGGCGGACCTGGTGGCGATCCGACTCGCCGTCGAGGCGGGCCCCGACTTCCGGTACGCGAACCTGGCCATCCGGGGCCGGCTCTTCCCCAGCGTGGTCGCCGAGCAGGTGCCCTCTGCGGTGGCGATGAAGCCGGACCTGATCAGCTTCGCGGCTGGCGGTAACGACGTCCTTCGTCGGAGCTTCGACCCGCAGGCGCTGGTCTCCCGCTTCGACGATGTCGTCCGGCAGCTCCGTTCGGGTGGCGCGGACGTGCTGCTCTTCCGATTCGCGGACGTGATGGCGCGGCTGCCCGGTCAGCGTCTCGTCGCGCCCCGGGTGGAACTGCTCAACCACGCGGTCGGGGAGACCGCCGCGCGGCACGGCGCGATCCTGGTCGACCTGTACGCCGACGACACGTTCCTCCACCCGATGCTGTGGAGCACCGACCGGCTGCACCTCTCCCCGGCCGGGCACCGGCGGGTCGCCGCGCAGGTGCTGAACGCGCTCGGCGTGGGCTGCGACGAGGAGTGGCTGATGGTCCCGCCGCACCCGGCGCCGTCCCCGTGGCTCGCCGCCCGCGCGGCCGACCTGCGCTGGGCCGGGCAGTACCTGGCTCCGTGGATCAAGCGGCGGCTCACCGGCCGATCGTCCGGTGACACGGTGACCGCGAAGCGTCCGCTGCTCGGGCCGATCGTCAACTGAAACGTGCGCACGCTGCACACCGCGCCACTGCTGCGGCGCGAACAGGACGGCGAGCTGGTTCCGGACCACGCCGTGCTGGTCGACGGCGACCGTGTCGAGGCGGTCGGTCCGCTCGCGGAGCTGACCGAGGCCCATCCGGAGGTGCGGGTGCGTCGTTGGCCCGGCACGCTCGGGCCCGGCCTGCTGCACGACGGCCCGCTGCCGGCGGCGCCCACCCCGCGTGAGCGGGTGCACGCGCTGCTGCGACGCGGGGTCACTGCGGTGCTCGCCGAACATCTGGCCGACCCGGCGCTGCGGGCCACCGTCGACCGGAGTGACCTGTTGGTGCTGGCGGGACCCGTGACGCCGTCCTTGGTTACCGGTGGGCGGGCGGACCTGTCGGTGCACGACGCCGACGGCACCTGCCTCGCGACAGTGGTCGCCGGCAGGATCGTGCACCGGCGCGCCTGAGCGCGTCCCTCACCGGATCGGGCCGACTGCCATCCACCCCCGGCCCTCTGGTGGGTCACCCGACAGCGCTCCGACTGGATACGATCCGCTACCCCCATCAATCACGCATGGGGACCATCGGGGAAGGGTGGATGAGGGATGACCCTCATGCCTGTCAGGACGTCGTCCAGATCAACCAGGCGACCCATGCTCGCCGCCGCACTGTCCACACTGGCCGCCGTCGGAATGGTCGTCGTCTCGACCGCCACGCCGGCTGCCGCCTACGGCGTGCGCTACGAGAAGAACAACTCCTGGGCCTGGACGGACTCCGCGCAGCCGAAGACGATCAACATCGATCAGGCAGGCGACGTGCCGATCGGCACCTGGGTCGACAAGAAGGGACGTGCGCACACCTCGCGGGCATACTTCACCTTCGACATCACCCGCTATCGGGGTGCGGACATCCAACTCGCCACGTTCGACGCCAAGGAGACCAGAGCGGGCGACTGCACCAAGCGTCCTGAGGTGGAGTTGTGGCGCACCGCGCCGTACACCGCCCAGTCCAGTTGGACGAAGCCACCGGTCGACCTCGCGCGGATCGACACCACCACGTTGCCTGCCGAGCTGGGCTGCCCGTGGTCCTACGTCGCTTTCGACGCGACGGAAGGTCTTCGCCAGGCGCTTGCCGAGGGCAAGAGCACGCTGACCCTTTCGCTCCGGCTCCCGGCGGCGGTCGAGAAGGACCCGACGCTGGCCCGGAAGTACGCCAGCCAGGTCGGTCTCTCCATCGACCACAACTTCCCGCCCGGGGTGCCGACCGATCTGCAGACACTGAGTGGCACGAGTTGCACCGTCGCCGAGCCGTACCAGGTCGTACCACGGCGCGACCTGATTCTTTCGGCTGTCGTGCACGACAAGGATCTCAACGTCACCGGTGGGACAGACCAGCTCACCGCGACGTTCGCACTCTGGCCGGTCGACGAGCCGGAGGCCCGGATCGTACGGGCCGACTACGTCCGCGACGGTCAGCGGGCGCTGGGCCGGTTCTGGGCTCACGACACCCCGCTCGAGCACGACCGGGTCTACGCCTGGCAGGTGCAGGCGGCGGACGACCGGGCCAGCAGTGACTGGAGTCCGGTCTGCTATTTCCGTACCGACCACGAGGGCCCGGCCACGGCTCCGACGGTCGCCTCCAGCGACTTCCCGGTCGGCGGGCCGCAGCCGCCGGCGCTGCCAGGCGAATTCACCTTCGACGCCGCAGGCGCGGCGGACGTCGTCGGGTTCCGCTACCAGCTCAACAGTGGTGCTTCAGGCGTGGTGACCGCCAACCACCCCGGGGGTTCGGCCACGGTGACCCTCACCCCCCGTAGAGGCCCGAACTCCCTCGATGTGTGGGGCGTGGACGCCGTCGGTAACGAGTCGCCGGTCACCAACTACAGCTTCTTCGCCACCGGCACCGCGCCGAGGATCTCCGCGACCGTCTACGAGGAGTGGGGCGAAGGCGGTGGGCCGGGTGTGCCCGGCGTGTTCACCTTCACGCCGGTCGTACCCGGCATTGTCAGCTACCGCTACTCGTTCTTCAACGAGGAGCCCCGCACGGTGCAGGCTGACGCCGATGGAAGCGCGTCGGTGACCTGGACGCCGGCGGAGGCCGGCTTCTCGATGCTCGAGGTCGTCGGCATCAGAGCGGACGGCACCGAGTCGGACCCGGCCACCTGGTACTTCACGGTGGCCGAGGGGCCCGCAAGCAGCTAGACCGACGTCTGCCGGCCCGTCATCCGTCCCCGGGTGACGGGCCGGCAGCGTTCCGCGCCACATCCGTGACCCCCCGATCCCCGATGGCGGGCCGTCCGGCGGTGCCGCGGCGTACCTTGGGGTTCATGTCTGTGCCGAACGATCCTGATCCCCGCCTCCAGGCGTACGCCGACCCGCAGCGGCTGGTCACCACCGACTGGTTGGCCGAGCACCTGGGCGACGAGGGCCTCGTCGTGGTCGAGTCCGACGAGGACGTCCTGCTCTACGAATCCGGTCACATCCCCGGCGCCGTCAAGGTCGACTGGCACCTCGACCTGAACGACCAGGTGACCCGCGACTACCTCGACGCGACGGCCTTCGCCGAGACGTGCGCCGCGAAGGGCATCGGCCGGGGCGACACGGTGGTCTTCTACGGCGACAACTTCAACTGGTGGGCCGCGTACGCCCTCTGGGTCTTCTCGCTCTTCGGCCACGCCGACGTGCGGCTGCTCGACGGCGGCCGGCAGAAGTGGATCGCCGAGGGGCGCGAGCTGACCCGCGACAAGCCCGCCCGACCACGCGCGGACTACCCGGTGCCGCTGCGGGACGACGCGCCGCTGCGGGCGTTCCGCGAGCAGGTGATGGCGCACATCGCCGTGGGCCGGCCGCTGGTCGACGTGCGGTCCCCGGGCGAGTACACGGGCGAGATGCTGCACATGCCGGACTACCCGCAGGAGGGCGCGCTGCGCGGCGGGCACATCCCGGGCGCGGTCAGCAAGCCGTGGAAGTCCGCCGCGAACGAGGACGGGACGTTCAAGTCCGCCGACGAGCTGAAGGCGATCTACGCCGACCAGCTCGGGCTCAGCCCGGACGACGACGTGATCGCGTACTGCCGGATCGGTGAGCGGTCCAGCCACACCTGGTTCGTGCTGCGGCACCTGCTGGGCTACCCGCAGGTGCGCAACTACGACGGCTCGTGGACGGAGTGGGGCAACCTGGTCCGGGCACCTGTGGTCAAGGGCGACCAGCCCGGCGGTATCGCCGCCTGAGGGGGCGCGCCCGGCCGGCTGAGCACTCGACGAGTCTCAGCCGGCCAGCGCCAGTACGTCGCCCCTCAGCCGGCCAGCGCCAGTACGCCGCGCAGGTCGGCGATGATTCCGGTGATCGCGCCGGTCTCCGGGTCCCAACGGGCCAGGGCGGCCGGTTCCAGGCGGAGCAGCACCGCGCCCTTGTTGTCCCAGCCCAGCACCGGACAGCAGCCCTTGGCGCGGTCGCGCCCGAGATCGAGCAGGTGGGTCACCGCGCCGGTGCGCGGGTCCAGCACGGCCACCCCCTCCGCGCCGCTGATCTGGTCGTTGACGATCCATCCGGCGCTGGCCAACCGGCTCCCGTGCAGCCAACCTCGGCCGTAGAACTCGTTCACCTGGAACGGCAGGGGCAGCGCGTCCCCGGTGATCCGCTGTTCGGAGCGGACCGGGCCGTCGAAGCCGGTCCGGCTCTGCAGCTTCAGGCCACCGCGCTCGCCGACCATCTCGAGCAGAGCCGCCCCACGACCGGCCTCCGGATCGGGTGTGACCAGATTCCAGGCCGACACGTCGGTGGTGCTGGCCGCCTCGGTATCCCGTTCCACCACGTACGCCCGGTTGTCGCCGCCGACCAGCACCCGGTCGTGCGCCCACACCACCAGCTCCAGGTGACCGTCGAGCGGGACGCGACGTACGCCCGCCGTGCTGAGGTCGACCATGATCAGCTCGTTGGTCTGCGCGAACGCCGCCCACCGGCCGTCCGGCGACAGGACTCCCGGCTTGACCGCTGTCGCCTCGTTGCCGCTCTCATCCCAGGTGGGTGCCGGCGTCACCACGTCGAGACTGCGGACCACGCCGTCGTCGCCGAGGATTCGGATCGGACCGTCCGGTTGACCCTCCTCGTTCAGCGGCTGGAACAGCGCCAACGCCCGCTGGACCGGTCGTGCGGACAGCGCCACGGTCGGCGGGCCGCTGATCCGGCTCAGCGGGTCGGGTGGGAACGTCAGCTCGGCGGGCGGGCGCTGCACGGAAGTCGCGTGGGTGGGCACGACGGTGGGCGCCACCGGATGGGTCAGGCGTGGATCGGGGGACGGTCGTAGGGCGAACGCCGCACCGCCGGCCAACGCCACGGCCACGACGACCGCGCCGACGACCCGTCGGGTACGCCGGGTACGCCGCGCCCGATCCCAGCCGGCCGTCGCCGGTGCGCTGGGCAGCACGTCCTGCACGGTGACGGTGAACAGGTCGCGCAGATCCCGCTCGTTCACTGGTTCACCTCCACACCGTTGGCGCCCCGACCCGGTCGGTCTTCGCCGGTGAGTTCGGGAGCCACCTCCCGGAGGCGACGCAGCGCCAGGTGGCACTGGCTCTTCACGGTGCCCACGGTCACCCCGAGCGCCTCGGCCGTGGCGACCTCGGTGAGGTCCTCGTAGTACCGCAGCACCAGCACGGCCCGTTGCCGCGGCGGCAGCGTCCCCAGCGCGTCGTGCAGGGTCAGCCGCAGCGCGCCGTCCCGGTCCGGCGCGGCCCGCTCGGGCGGCGCGGCGCTGAGCCACTCCCGGCGGCGACGCCGCCACCAGGACACCGCGTCCCGGTAGAGGATGGCCCGCACGTACGCGGCGGGATCGCCGTCACGGACCGAAGCCCAGCGCAGCGCCAGCTTCAGCAGGGCGTCCTGGAGAAGGTCCTCGGCCTGGTGCCGATTGCCGCAGATCAGGAACGCCGCGCGCAGGAGCCGGTGCTGGTTGCTCTCCACGAAAGCGAGGTAGCCGTCGCGGCCGTCGTCCGCCGTCGATCCCATCCGCACCCCTTCCGGCCGCCCGCGGTGCGCGTCACCCGACAGACGCACGGGGAGGCGGAAAAGGTTGGGTCGCGGCACGGTCCGAATAGCGATTCTCCTGCCGGCTCCGGGCGGACCAGATGCCCGGAGCCGGCACGTCTGCGGCCGGCCTTCGTGGTGGTGGTTCTGTCAGGCGACGGGTTGGTGGGCCGTCTTCTGCACCGCGACGAGCTCCGGCCAGGACTTCGGCTGGGCCGGAGCTGCCTTCGTCACCGAGGTGCCGAGGTCCGGGCGGCTCGGCGTGTAGAGCCAGGTCTGGAAGAAGCTTTCCAGCTCCCTGCCGGAGATCCGCTCGGCCAGTGCGACGAAGTCGGCGGTGACGGCGTTGCCGTAGCGGTGCTCCGCGGTCCAGGCCCGGAGAATGGCGAAGAAGTTGTCATCGCCGACCAGCTCGCGCAGGCGGTGCAGGGTGAGAGCGCCACGTTCGTAAACGGTGTCGTGGAACAGCTCGCCCGCGCCGGGATCGCCCGGAAGTGCCTGCCAGAACGGGTCGTCGGCCGGGTAGGACGCATAGACGTAGTCGGCGATCTCGGCGGCCGTTCCCAGGCCCTGCTCCTCGGACCACATCCAACCGGTGTAGTACGCGAAGCCTTCGTTGAGCCAGATGTCCTTCCACTGCCCGACCGACACCGAGTCACCGAACCACTGGTGGGACAGCTCATGAGCGACGAGAGAGGTTCGCGACCCACGGCTGAACGAACTCGTTCCGTACACCGGCCGGGTCTGGTTCTCCAGGCCGCCACTCGCGAGGTTGACGACGACACCGCCCCGAGAGGTGAACGGGTACGGCCCGAACATCCCGGCTTCCCATTCGAGGATCTCGTCGGTGCGCTCCACGCTGGCCCGCGCGGCCTGGGCGGTCGCGGGATCCAGAAGCCGGCTGTACGCGGTGACGATCGTGCTGCCGTCGGCCGACGTGTCCCGGTAGGTGTCGTAGTCGCCCAACGCCAGGAAGGCGAGGTAGGTCGCCTGCGGCTTTTCCTGCCGCCACGACCAGCGGCTCCATCCGCTGAACTCCGGCTGCGCCCACCGGGTAGGCGAGCCGTTGGAGATCGCTTCCAGGCCGTCCGGCATGAGGACGGACACGTCGAAGCTGGCCTTGTCGGTGGGGTGGTCGTTGCTCGGGTACCACCACCAGGCAGACTTCGGCTCGCCGGTGGCGACCGCGCCGTCCGGCGTGCGCTTCCACGCGGTGGTGCCGGAAGCGACGACCGAGGATGGCACATCGTCGTAGTTCACGACGATCGTCAGCTGGGTTCCTTTGGCGACGGTGCGCTCGGGTGTGATGACCAACTCGTGGTCGCCCTGGCGCGCGTACGTGGCCGGTCGGTTGTTCACCCGTACCGATCGGGTGCTCAGCACGAAGTCGAGGTTCAGCGTGGACAGGTCCTGCGTGGCGGTCGCCAGAATCGTGGTGGTGCCGGTCAGTCGGTCGGAGTCGGGGTAGTAGCGCAGGCCGATGTCGTAGTGCTCGACGTCGTAGCCACCGTTGCCGTAGTCCGGGTAGTAGAGGTCGCCAGCGCCCGAGCTGCCCGGTGCCGGAGCAGCCGTCGCACCGGTCTGGACGCCCAGCAGGACGGCGAGGCCGGCGACCGTCACGGCCGTGATTTTCCTTCGGAGCAATGTTCCTCCACCTGTGGATGAACCGTGGTCCTGGGACTCGGGCACCCGCTTGGCGAGCCGGTGCCGGAATTCCATCCGGGCAGATTCGCCCTACCTACGGCGTAGCTGAGTAGCCTCATTCAAGTTGGGGGCAATTACTCCACAGTGGATGCCGTCTGCATCCGAGGGCGAGGCGAGGGCCTTGCGACGCGGTAGCGTCCACCACGCGACGATAGTGATCAGGGTGAACACGCCGGCCGCGGCGCCCATCACCGGCACCGTCCCGTAGGTGGCGGCGACCAGCCCGGCGAGCGCCGCGCCGACCGGGGCGGCGAGCAGACCGACCATCCGTTGGGCCGCGCCGACCCGGCCGAGCAGCCCCGCCGGCACCTGCCGCTGACCGTACGACGCCCACAGGCTGTTCCACACCACGGTCCCGGCGGCGAAGACGGCCAGGGCGATCCCGCCCGGCACCGGGTGTCGAGCCAGCGCGAACCCGGTCAGCGCCACGGTCTGCGCGGCGAGAACCGCGCCCAGCGCGGGCACCGTGCCGAGCCGGGCAGCGAGCCGGCCCGCTCCGAGCGCCCCGGCGACCCCGCCGACGATCACCACCGCGGCGAACAGCCCGTAACCGGCCTGCGGCACCCGCAGCACGTCCAGCGCGTACAGCACCAGCACCGCCATGATTCCGGAGATCGCCAGGTTGCTCGCTGCGGCGAGCAGCGTGACCCGCCACATGGTCCGGTGCGCGCGCAGCCAGCGAACTCCCTCCACGATGTCGCCCCACACCGATGCGGGCACGGTGGCCGGCGCTTTGTGGACGGCGGCCGGCGGGGTGAGGGCCAGTACGAGCAGAGCCGCCACCGCGAAGGTGACGGCGTCGAGGGCGAACGGCAGAGCCGGGGCGGTGGCGAACAGGATGCCGGCTGCGGGAGCGCCGAGGAAACCGCCCGCCACCGCCGAACCCGCCTGGAGGCGGCCGTTCGCCCGGGGCAGCGCGGCCGCCGGCACCAGCGCCGGGAGCAGCGCGAACGAGGCGGAGTCGAAGAGGGTGCCCAGCGTGGCGAGGAGGAATGCCGCCACCAGCAGCAGCGCGATGCCGGCCTGGTCGACGGCCACCGCCACGGCCAGCGCCGCCACCACCGCGGCGCGTAGCCCGTCGATGCGGGCCATCGTCCGACGGCGGTCCCAGCGGTCCGCGTACACGCCGCCGAGCAGGCCGAAGAGCAGCGGCGGCACCTGCGCGACAACGGTGACCCCGGCGATCACCCGGGGGTCACGGGTCAGCGTCGCCGCCAGCAGCGCCAGCGCCGGCGTCCGCAGCGTGTCCCCGAAGCGGGACGCGACGACGGCGGACCAGAGCAGCCGGAAGTCCCGGCCCAGAGCGGAGGAGGTCATGCCGCCGACCGTGCCGGTTCGACCGGGTCGAGGGTCAAGCCGCCGGGCGAAAGGGGGACGCGGACCGTCAGTGATCTTGGGTACGGTGAGCGCCGGCATCGGGACCGGGGAGAGCACAGGCGTGGACCACACTTTCCAGGTCGACCTGCGTGGCGTGGTCGACCTGCTCAGCCATCACCTCTACGGCAGCCCTCGGGTCTACGTCCGGGAGTTGCTCCAGAACGCCGTGGACGCCATCACCGCCCGACGTACGAGCGAGCCGGACGCTCCGGCGCTGGTCCGCATCGAGACCCCGGAGGTCACCGGGGACGGCACCCTGCGGGTGCACGACACGGGCGTGGGCCTGACCGAGGCGCAGGTGCACGAGCTGCTGGCGACCATCGGCCGCAGCTCCAAGCGCGACGAGCTGGGCTTCTCCCGGCACGAGTTCCTCGGCCAGTTCGGTATCGGCCTGCTGTCCTGCTTCCTGGTGGCCGACGAGATCCAGGTGTTGACCCGCCACGGCGACAACCCCACGGTCCGGTGGACCGGATACGCCGACGGCCGGTACGCGGTGACCGTGGCGCCTCCGGAGGCCGCCCGCGCCGAGGTGGGCACGACGGTGACGCTGGTGCCCCGACGCGACGCCGACCAGTGGTTCAGCACCCCGACCGTCGTCGACCTGGCGCGGCTCTTCGGCTCGCTGCTGCCGGTCACCGTCCGGGTCGGCGACGTGGTCACCACCCTCGGCGAGCCACCCTGGCCGACGACGCCCGGAGCGCCCGTCGACCGGGCGGCGTTGATCGCGTACGCCCGCGAGACGCTCGGTGTGGAGCCGTTCGACGTGCTGCCGCTGAGCGTTCCCGAGGCGGGGCTGACCGGTGTCGCCGTCATCCTGCCCACCCCGGTGAACCCGGCGGCGCGCGCCGGGCACCGCGTCTACCTCAAGCGGATGCTGCTCACCGAGAACGCCGACGGCCTGCTGCCGGACTGGGCGTTCTTCGCGCACTGCGTGGTCGACGCGACCGAGTTGCGCCCGACGGCCAGCCGCGAGGCCCTCTACGAGGATACCCTGCTGACCGCGACCCGGGACGCGCTCGGCGACCAGGTACGCGGCTGGCTGGTCCGGCTGGCGCGGCACGACCCGCACCGGCTGGCCGAGTTCCTCCAGGTGCACCACCTCGGCGTGAAGGCGCTGGCGCTGCACGACGACGACATGCTCCGGCTGGTCGACAGGTGGTGGCCGATGGACACCAATGTCGGCACGCTCACCCTCGCCGAGTTCCGGGAGCGCTACGGGGTGCTCCGCTACGCGGCCAGTCTCGACGAGTTCCGCCAGCTCGCCGCGGTGGCCGCCGCGCAGGATCTGGCGGTGGTCAACGCCGGTTACACGTACGACACCGAGCTGATCGAGCGGCTGCCGGCGGTGGACCGCTCGGTGCTGATCGAACGACTCGAGCCGAGTGACCTCACCACCCGTTTCGAGGCCCTCGATCCCTCCGTGGAACTGGCCCTGCGTCCCTTCCTCAGCGCCGCGCAGCGGGCCGTCGAGCGTTCCGGCTGCGAGGTGGTCATCCGGGCGTACGACCCGGTCTCGCTGCCCGCGCTCTACCTGGTGAGCCGGTCGGCGGCGTTCAACGACCAGCTCGCGGCGAGCCGCGACCGGGCCGACGAGCTGTGGGGCGGGGTGCTCGACGCGCTCGCCGCCACCGCGCCACCGGACCGCCCGCAACTGGTGCTCAACCACCGCAACCCGCTGGTGCGGCGGGTCACGATGCTGGGCGACCCGGAGCTGGTCGGGCTCGCCATCGAGGCGTTGTACGGGCAGGCGCTGCTGCTCGGGCACCATCCGATCCGCGCGGCCGACGCCGCGCTGCTGAACGATTCCTTCCTCGGCCTGCTCGGCCGGGCCGTGCCGGGACGGGAGCAGGCATGAGCGACGAGGACCTGTGGCGGGTGCTGCGTGGCATCGCCGACATGCCGTACGGGGCGGGGCAGATCGCCGCGCTGGAGCAGTTGCTGCGCCGGGTGGACGCCGTCGACGACCGGCACCTCGCCTTCGTCACCCGCATGCAGGCGACCACGGGGTACGTCTACGGGGGCGAGCCGGCGAAGTCGTTCGTGACGTTCTCCTGGTGCCTGTCCGAGTTCGACCGCGATTCGCAGCCCTACCACCAGCGCCACCTGCACCAGTTGCTGTGGCACTTCAAGTACATGGTCTCGGGTCTGCTGAAGTTCCCCGAGGTGCCACTGGACCGTACGTACGCCGTGCTCGACGACATGGAGCGGCGCTACCGGGCCGGCGGGCACAGCCTCCAGACCGTCCACAAGCACCGGTTCCGGGTAGCCGACCACGTGGGCGACGCCGAGGCCGCCGCGCACTGGTACCGGCTGTGGCAGACGACGCCCCGCGACGACCTGTCCGACTGCGCCGGGTGCGACCCGACGAGCCAGGTGGGCTACCTCGCCGACACCGGGCGGGACGCCGAGGCGGTGGCCCTTGCCGAGCCGGTGCTCGCCGGCCGGTTGACCTGCACCGAGCAACCGCAGGCGATCCTCACTGCGCTCCTCCTGCCCTACCTGCGTACCGGCCGCAGTTCCTCGGCGCGCGACGCGCACCGGGAGGCGTACCGCAAGCTGCGCGGCAGCCTCGCCGACCTGTGGGACATCGGCGACCACATCGAGTTCTGCACGCTCACCGGTAACGAGGCGCGGGCGGTCGAGCTGGTCGAGCGGCACCTGGACTGGCTGGACCGACCGCCGTCGCCGGCCGCTGCCATGCACTTCGCGGCCACCGCCGCCGCCGCGCTGCGCCAAGCCGGCGCGGCGACGGTCTACCGCCGGGCCGCCGAGGGCCGCCCGGCCGCCGAGGTGCCCGCGCCGACGCTGGCCGACGAGTTGGCGGGTACGGCGACCGAGCTGGCCGCCCGCTTCGACGTCCGCAACGGGACCACCCACCAGTCGGAGTGGATCGCGCGTCGGCTCGCCGTACGGCCCGGCGAGCACCTGCCGCTCTCCGCGAGCGTCCGTCGCCGTACGGTACGTCCGAGCGGGGACGCACCGACCGACGCGGCGATGCCCGTGTCCGAGCGAGCTGGCCGAGCGCCGGTCGAGCCGTCCACCGTGCCCCTGCCCGCCGACGCCGACGAGCTGCTGGCCGTCGCCGAGGAGAGCTGGGGCCGACACGACCGGGCGACGTTCCAGGCGGCGCTGGCGGCGTACGACGAGGGGTACGGTGCCGGCGACCTGCCGTCGCGTACGGTCGCGCACCGGCTGGCGCTGCGAGCTGCCGAGCGGGGCGACGAGGACGACATCGAGGGCGCGGTCGAGCTGAACCGGGCGGCGTTGGACCTGTACCGCTCGGCGGGTGAGGAGTTGCCCGCCCAGGTGGTCGCGGGACGACTCGGTGTGCTGCTGACCCGCGTCGACGAGTACGCCGAGGAGGGGCTCGCGCTGGTCCGGGAGGCCGCCGAGGCACTGGATCGGCTCGGCGACGCCCGGCAGCGTGCCGCCGGGCACGACCGGCTGGCGCTGGCGCTGCTGCACCGGCATCGGTGGGCGGACGCCCTGACGGCCCTGGATCGGATACCTGCCGACGCGGGCGGCGATGCGCACCTGAGGGCCCGCGTCGCGCTGCACCGGGCGCATCTGCTGGAGCAGTCCGACCGTGTCGACGAGGCCCGCGCCGCCGCCGAGGAGGCGCGTCGGATCGGCCGCGAGCTGGGCGTCGGGGAGTTGGTCGTGGCAGCCTGCCTGACCTGCGCGAGGACGGTCGACGATCCGGCCGAGGCGGTGGCCGCCTGCGACGAGGCGCTGCGGATGGCGCCGGCGGACGCGGAGCTGCCCGTACGGGTCGCCCGCGCGCGGGCGCTGCTCGCCGCCGGCCGGGCCGCCGACGCGGTGGACGACTTCGTCGAGGCGGTGACGATTTGCGTGGAGCATGGTGCCGAGGGGGACGCGTTCCTGCGCTGGGAGCTGGCCAACGCGTACCGGGTGGTGGGTCGGCTCGCGGAGGCGGCCGAGGTCGCCGAGGAGGCCGTGCTCGGCCTGGACCGGCTGGGCGCCCAGGCGGAGGCCGACCGCTGCCGGCATCTGCTGGCCGGGGTCTACGCGGGGCTCGGCGAGATCGACCCCGCGCTGGCCCTGCTGGAGCAGTTGTCCGTCAACCTCGACGGCCCGGACAACCTGCCCAACCGGGCTCAGGTGCTGGAGGAGGCCGGCGGCATCCTGTACGACGCCGACCGGGACGCCGTGGCCGCCGAGCGGTTCGCCGCCGCCGCCACCGCGTACCGGCTCGCCGAGCTTCCGCTGGACGAACTGCGCGCCCGCCGTCGGGAGGCGTACGCCTGGTTCTGGTCCGACAACCTGCCGGAGGCGGTGCACGCCGTCGAACTGGCGGACGGGCTGGCGGGGGTGTTGGCCGGGCAGCCGGAGCCGCCGGTGACGTACGAGTTGGCGATGACGGCCGAGACCGGCGCGCGGGTGCTGACCGGTGAGGGGCGGCTGGACGAGGCGCTGGAACGGCTCTCCGGGGTGCCCGACCGGTTGCGGTCGATCGAGGCGTTCGGTGAGGCGGCCCAGGTGGAGACGCTCGTCGGTGAGCTGTTGCTCCGACTGGATCGGCCGGCCGAGGCGGAGCCGCTGCTGCGTCGCGTACTCGGTGGGCTGCCGGCCGGCTCGCGTCCGGTCCGCCAGACGGCGTGGTTGCTGGCCCGTGCCCTGGATCTGCTCGACCGGCCCGCCGAGGCGGCTGCGCTACGACAGGAGCACGATCTCGACCCGGACGACTGACCGCTGCACCGACTGGACCGTGCGGTAACCATCGCCCACCGTTCCCAGCTCGCGGTCTACGCTTGCCCGGTGACGGTGGAACAGCAGGCGCGGGGTGCGACGGGTACGGGCCGGCGTCGGTCCCGCAAGGACGAGATCCTGGAGATCGCGGTCGGTCTGTTCGCCGCCCGTGGATACCACGGCGTGTCGATGGACGACATCGGCGCGGCAGCAGGGGTGACCGGTCCGGCGCTCTATCACCACTTCGCCGGCAAGGAGGCGATGCTGGCCGCCGCGCTGATCCCGGTGAGCGAGGGGCTGTTGACCGGCGGCCGGGAGCGCGCCGCCGGGCATCCGGACGACCCGCGCGGCGTGCTGGAGTCGCTGATCGACTTCCACGTCGAGTTCGCGCTGGCCAACCCGGCGGTGATCGCGCTGCACCTGCACGAGCTGGACCGCCTGCCGGAGGAGCCGCGCCGACGGATCCGCCGCCTGCAGCGGATGTACGTCGAGGAGTGGGTGACGGTGCTGACCGCGCTGCACCCGGGCATGCCCGACGGTGAGGCGCGGGTGTTGGCGCACGCCGCGTTCGGCCTGATGAACTCGACCCCGTTCCTCGGCGGCGAGGTGGACCGTCGCCGACGTGCCGAGCTGCTGCGCGGAGCGACCCTGGCCGCACTGCTCGCCTGATCCGACTCGTCAGAAGTGCGCCGGTCATGATTCCCTGACATCGTCCCAACATCCGGACGCCGGGAGGAAACATGATCGAGTCACTGCTGGTCGCCAATCGGGGCGAGATCGCCCGCCGGGTCATCCGGACCGCCAAGCGGCTCGGCATCCGCGCGATCGCGGTGTACTCGGAGGCGGACGCCGACCTGCCGTTCGTCGTCGAGGCGGACGAGGCCGTTCTCATCGGCCCGCCCAACCCGGCGCAGAGCTACCGCAACGTCGAGGCGATCCTCGCCGCCGCGAAGTCGACAGGCGCGCAGGCCATCCACCCCGGTTACGGCTTCCTGTCGGAGAACGCCGAGTTCGCCCGTACCGTCATGGAGAGCGGCCTGGTCTGGGTCGGGCCCGGCGCGGATGCGATCACCGCCATGGGCGACAAGATCAATGCTCGGAACCTGATGGCGGCGGCCGGCGTGCCGGTCGCGCCCGGCACCACCGACCCGGCCGCCGACCTGGATGCGGCCGTGACGGCCGCCGCCGAGATCGGCTACCCGGTGATGGTCAAGGCCGCAGCCGGTGGCGGCGGCATGGGCATGGGCGTGGCCGCCGACGAGGCCACGCTCCGCACCGAGTACGACAAGGTGCGTGCCTTCGCCGAGCGGATGTTCGGCGACGGTTCGGTGTTGATCGAGCGGTACTTTCCTCGGGTGCGGCACGTCGAGGTGCAGATCCTCGGCCTGGCCGACGGTCGGGTGGTGGCGCTCGGCGAGCGCGAGTGCTCGGTGCAGCGGCGCAACCAGAAGTTGGTCGAGGAGTCCCCGTCGCCGGCCGTCTCGCCGGAACTGCGCGCACGCCTGCTGGCGGCGGCCGTCCGGGCCGGCGAGGCAGTGGGTTACCGCAACGCGGGCACGGTGGAATGCCTGCTCGACCCCACTTCCGGTGAGTTCTTCTTCTTGGAGATGAACACGCGGCTGCAGGTGGAGCACCCGGTGACCGAGTACGTCTACGGCGTCGACCTGGTGGAGGAGCAGCTGCGGGTGGCGGCCGGGCTGGCGCCCAGTTTCGACCCGGACGCGCTCGTGCCGAGTGGGCACGCCATCGAGATGCGGATCAACGCGGAGGACCCGAAACGCTTCCTGCCGGGGCCGGGTGTGATCAGGACGTGGGTGGAGCCGACGGGCGAGGGTGTCCGGGTGGACTCCGGCTACACCGGGGGCAACACGGTCACCCCGTTCTACGACAGCCTGCTGGCCAAGCTGATCGTCAGCGGCGCGACCCGCGACGAGGTGCTCGAACGGGCTCGCGACGCGGTCGCGGCGTTCCAGATCGAGGGCCCGAAGAACAACGTCCCGTTCTTCGCCGAGCTGCTGGAGAACGAGGAGTTCCGCTCCGGCGCCTACGACACCGGCATCGTTGGTCGTATGCGCTGACCTAGCTTACTCCTGGACGGGGTCAGGCCGGCAGTTCAAGACCTCTGTGGCGAGCGCGTAAAGATCGGAGGCTCTGTCCGGATGGGCCTTCGAGAGGTCGTGGATCGCGTTTACCCAGTGCTGTTTCTCCGCGCTGTACAGGCGGTGGGAGTGATCCTTCACGTACTGCAGAGCGGCCGCCGTTCTACCGGTGACAACTAGGTCCACCGCATGCAGTGCGGTGGCCGCTCCTCGGGCTTCATGTTCACCGAACGAATCTTCAATGAGTTTTTCACGTAGGCCAGCATCGATCATATGGCCCCGCTCGCCGATCAGCAGGCGGGTGCGGTTCGTCGGGTCTTCGCCGCCCAGTTCCTGAAAGTCGAGTACGAATTCGGCCTTGCCATGCTTGCCGATCTCGCCCAACAGTGGCGTGAACTTACGGAACCACGGATCGTCGTCCACCCGCTTGACGATCTCCGCCAGCTCGTTGACGGCCGACTCCTTGGTGAGCTGCTTCCCAAATTCGGCGAGCGACTCAAGCTTCGCGGCTTTGTTCGGCGCGAGGAGCAGTCCACCGACTGCCCAGTTAGGCGTGTTCTTGGCCAGCTTGACAGATTTGGCTGCACTGGTGAAAAACCATGCAGCGAAGGTGGTAGACAACTCCGTGTCAGTACCGTTGCCCCCAGTCAACCGCCAAAAGATGTCCAAATTCAGATTTGCCAGACCCTCGCTTGTCTTGGCTGGGCGGATGACGGGGTGCAGGATGCTCAAGCCGTACGTGGCCGAGAGTGCGTGCAGCGCGGGAGAAATCTTTGCATTGGTCACCACAATTGGTTGCTGCCGCTTGAGGGCAAAAAGCTGCGCCAGGTGGCGGGCGTCATGTACGTGTCTGGGGGCAGCCTCCGCACCGCGCCTGTAGGCGCCCAAGAAAATGACCGGACCGTCGAAGTCTTTGGACGCCTCGCGAATTTCCGCTTCGGTTTCCTCCGATGGTACGTGGCCGACCCAATAGACACGTTCCGACCGGCGGATACCCGGCGGCAGTAGCGCGTCTTCCAACATCCCGTCGGGCAGCAACCTCTCCAGCGTGGCCACCTGGGTAGGATGGTCGTAACGAAAATGGGCGACGTTCGGCCAGGACTGCTTCAGAGCGATCAAGCCGTCTGCTGGAAGAATGAATCTCAGTTCGGGCTGGGAGTCTGCTGGGACTCGACTGAATGAATCCACAACCACCACTGCGTATCCAGCTGGGATGACGTTGAAGTCCTCATGTTGACCCCGTAGCAGGAAGCGTTCTCCGTCAACGAGCCGCTTAGCCGTGGCGGCGGGAAGCATGACGAAGGTGCGGCCCCATGTGGGCGAGGTGAGTTCGCTCAGTATGGCCGAGGTCAACGTGCGTTCGTGGGATGGACTTTCTGCCAGCTTGCGGTTGGTTTCAGCCGGGTGCTCGGCGAGCAGGCGTAGCAGAGAGTCCGGTGACGCGTTCGGCTGCGCTGCCTCAGGTAACAGGTCTACGGCGTCCCGAGCGAGGTCTCTCTGCCGGCCGGACTGTAGGGCGGCTATGGAAGCTGACTGAAGCGCGATTTGGTCGATCCGCTCCAAAATTCCGCTCAACCTGTCGTCGCCCGCATGCGTCCGCCAGAGGCTTTCCCGAAGCCCGCGTAGTTGCTGACCACCAACGGCGGTTAGTGCTTTCTGCCACCCCTGGTGTCCCAAACCCGAGGTGAGGGTTCCGAGTGGCCAAGAGATCCTCTTCAAGAGCTCCCGGCCGACCGGCTCGAGATTGTCGCGCCACTCGGGTTGGTGCAATGCCTCGACGAGGTACGCAAGGTCGTTCGCAAGCTTGATCCAGGGCGCCCGTTCGGCCGGCCCGGTGCCGGGCGGTAAGCCCTCGCCGCGCTCGTATGCCTCGCGAGCTTTCCGAGTGTTGCGCAGACGGTTGACAAGCTCCAGTTGGACCGCGTTCATCTGCTCGTGCGACAGGGCTCCGTCGAGGAGGTGACGGATCTCATAGACCGCGACGTCCTTCATCCGCCCGTCGTTGTTGTCGAGCTGTTCGAATTCGCTGCGACGCGCTCCGCTGTTGATGCCAAGGACGTCGTGCTGGCGGAATCGCTGCGTTGGTCGGGCGAGAAGTGCATTGTCGAGATAGTCGCCAATCGAGAAGTTCGTCGCTCCTGGAATCGCGTGATCAAGTAGGTTTCCGGATCGGAGTGCCGGTGTCCAACTGTCGGATGGGTGCCGAGCCCTCAAGCTGGCGCCGCGTATTTTGACCCATTGGCGCTTAATTTTGGTGGCAGCGTATTCAAGGTATCCGCGCGCTGGTGCCGGTAGGGCTGCGCGGACGGCAGCCAAGGGGTTTCGTAGCGCGATTGCCAACCGGTTCTTCAATAGGCCCGAAGTTTCAGGAAAATCCCCGTAGACGTGGAAGGAAACAGCGGAGGCATGCGTGTAGACGTGGGTCATGAAGTCCCAGATCTCGGCGACGCCAGGTTCGTACCGATAACGGTCGACGTCTGCGGGATTCACATCAAGGTAATGGGCAGCGATAAGGCCGCCAAATTTTATGCCCTCACGAAGTATGTCGCGGGAGACAGGTTGATAAATGCGGCCCTCCTTGAGGAGCCATCGCACCAGATCGACCCCATCGCCGAGCGGTACGCCCACATTCCACTGGATGTAGTCCCCCTTGTTTGGGCGGGCGATGAGCACTCGGGCGTTCTGAAAATCCTCGTTAATTTCCCATCCGGCCTCCGGCGGATAGATCTTCTCTATCGCCGCGCCTTCCCCGATGGAACCTCTCCTCCACAATGGCGCCTGGTCGAGCCGCTCGGTAATCGCTTCGAGTTCCCGGCTTACCTGCTGCCATTCGGGGCGGCCCACGTCACCGTCGGGATAGACCAGCGTCGGATGGGTAACATCCTCGATGATCGGAAATCGGAGCCTTTTTCCGTCTCCGTTTTGGGGCCGATCGGTTTTCCCGGCCAAGTACCCATCGATGCGTTCGAAATAGCTCCGTTTATCGAGCTTCGTGTACATGAGAACCGGTCCGTCGGCTGTCGGGCGCCAAGTCGCGACAAGTTTACTGTCGGTGCGCTTCACTGGTACCACGATCGCCTCACGTTCGGCCTCGATGCCGAGGCCTGCCGCCGCTTCGTCGAGAACGCCGGGGTCGACTGTCTCGGCTCCGGCGGGTGCGGGAATGTGCGCAGTCAGGGGCAGGAGGAATTGTTCCCCGGCGTAGGTAGGGATTCGGGCCCGGCCGCCCTGCTGTCCGTCCAGGAAGACCACTCCGTGCTCGTCGTGCAGCACATTGAAGGCGTGGGACATCGCCCCGAGGGCTTCGAGCGCCGGGTCACGGACAAGCAGTATCGCTCGTGACCCGAGTGGCGCGGCCTGCATTGCCGCACGAGCGGCCTCCACGTTGGTTCGGTACACCGGCGGTATCGCGTCCTGCGGTAGCCCCAACTCCTGCCGCTGGTAGTTGACCAGATGCGCCTCGTGCTCCGGGTCGGCGGTTCCCGCCACCCAATCGAAGTCCGAGCTCCCGGCGTTCATGTCGGACACGATCGCGGTGAGCACACAGTTGGTGCTCGAGTGATCCGGGTTGACTCCCGCTAGCCACGGGTATGCCGCACGAGCTGCGTCGTCGTCGGCGAACCGGGACGGAATCACGGCGTACGAGTCGGCCGTGCGTAGGACGGATAGATTGCTTTGCCGGATCAATTCGGTCACCGACGTTGCCGGTTCGGTCACCGGCGTTGGAGCAGCTGCGGTATGAGAAGGAGTAAGCGCGTCCACCAGGTGCACTGTCCGCGATACGCGTACCGCATCAGTCTCGCCGGAATTCCTGAACAGTCCGCCTCGCGAATCGGTCTGGCCCAGCGTCTCACGGATGCGGTCACCGAGGGTGGCGACGCCCCGTAAGCGTTGCGTGCCATACTCGTTACTGAAGTGTTCGACCAGTAGGCTGGCGGCCCGTTCGGGCCGATCCCGCACACGCAGCCTGTCGGCCGCTTCGAGAATAGCCGCCGGCATCTGTGGAATATGATTCACTAGCAATATGTTATTTACGTCGGTCACGATCTTCAAATCCGGAGACCTAAGGGCTGCGAGTCGCTGTAAGCGGGTGTGGATCAGCGCCGAATGGTTGGCCAGGGATGGAGCTGGCACGCCCTTCGACGCTTGCTTGAAGACACGGTCGGCGATGTCGAGCGAAAGGGCCTCCATAAACAGCGGCACAGCCCCTGCCGCCTCCGGTAGGAGCAACCTCCTGATGTCGCGACGATCGGCGTCGTCGAGGAGGCGTTCGTAGATAGAGGTGAAATCGCTGCGCGCCATCAGCCCGAACAAAGAATGAACGCTGCCGCCTTGCCTTGGTCCGGTATGTGCAGCGCGTGAGCGGTACATGTTGATAAGTTCTACGAAACCTTCTGCGCTCCGCGACAGCGGCTTGGAGAACCGGGTCTCGTGCATCTGGGCCACCATCTGCGTCGCCCGATGGATAGCGCGTGACTGCGCCTTCGAAAGCAGCCTGTCTACAGCTCCTGATATTTGTGGTAGACCGATGCCGTACGCCGCTTGCAGTTTGGCCCCGAAGTTTATGTCCCCAACCAGTAAAACGGTATCTCTTGCAAGGGTGATACTAGACAGGGGTGTGGCTGCGGCGCTTAGGATAACCTCCCGGTTGGGGCTATCCAATGCTATTCGCCGAATTTCCGCGACCAGCGCGATGATTTCCCTCGTCGCCGCTCTGCCGTCCGTCAGGCTCGACATGGGTGACAGCACGAATTCCAGGTCGCCGGTGTTGGTCGACCCTGGAACGTTGTCAGGCTCAAGACGCCATCCTGGTCCGAAGGCCAAGACCTCGCCTCTGCTCCGGAATGGAACGGTGACCCCGGGAATCTCCAGTTCGAGGCCAAAAGCCGCGGTCAAGGTTGGCGAAAGGTGCTTCCCGGCTTGCCGAGCCGACTCGCTCGCTGCGGTCTCGATATAGCGGCGAAGCTGCTCGAAAGTGGCCCGATCGGGCCGTGAAGCGATCCTACGAGCCCCCGCTGCGGGCAGGCTGCGAAGTCGATCGCCCTGTGTGGCACCGCCGCGTAGGCGCAGCACCGGGGCCAAGGCATCACGAACATCCGGGACGATCCCCGCCGGAACGGGCGGGCCGGGAAAACTGGTCGCGACAGCTACGACGTCCCTGTCCTCGCCGGCGAGGACAGCAGGTAGGTCGAGGTCGGCGCCTGTGCCGGCGATGGAAGGATGTTTGGCGAACAGATGAACGGCCGGCAGAACCAGTACGTACTCGGCGGTGTCCGGCGTGGCGGGACGCCCGTGGATGTCGATCGGCAGGACCCGATCACTGCCTGCGCCGGCCAGGGCGTTGCCGGTGACAAGGACGGGTAAGCCAAGCGTGCCGGTGCGGGCGATCGCCCCGTCCAGGGTGAGGGCGGCGGCGACTGACGCCGGCGGAGCGTCCACCATCCGGGCGACGACGCTCAGCGGCTGCGTCAACAACGTCCGCGCCACTACCGCAAGCCCGTCCAGGGCCGGAGCGGTGTGGACCAGATGCAGGCCCGGCGCGGGCGTGGCGTCGTGCACCTCTGCCGGCACCGACCCTGGCTCCTGGCTCACGAAAGAGCCAGAGTCCACCCAGGTAGTGAGGAATTCGGGACAATTCACACGCGCTGTCACCGTCACTCGCTCCTACTTTCCTGCGACAGCACCTGAGCATGGCACTTGGCGGCAAAGGGTCAAGCCAGACTCTGTGACCATATTCCCGGTGTGGCCGCTGATCTCGGCGTAGCGGCGTTAGAGGTTGGCCAGTTCGGGGCCGATCCAGTCCGGGGCTTGTCCCAGTACGCGACCCGCACCTCTGTCTTGACCAGGAGGCACGCGTCGTCGTAGACGTGAACGGCGTCGACCGCGCCTCGGTGCGGGAGCGCTCGGGTGGGAAAAGGGGCGGCGTCGTCGTGGCGGCAGTCGATGCGCCAGCGTGGGCAGCATTGCGGGTGTGATGGGCGGGCGGCGCTGGCCGTTCGGCGGGCTCGGTCACAGTAGACCTCTGGCGCGTCTGATCCTGCAGTGAGCTGACGTCTGACGCCGGTAGGCTGCCGGCGACCTCGACGTACGTGAGAGACGGCGTCATCGGAGCGAGCTGCGGAGCCGGGCTCACCGGTGTCGGGAAGATCAGCCGGGTGTGGTGTCCCCTGGCTGCGGCCGGCGACGCGCCCCGTGCCCTCGATAACACCTCAACGGCGTCCTCGATCGCACCAGTCCTGCGCCGAGACAACCGAGACCCGTAGCGATCACTCAAATACTTGAACTCGCTTAGAATGGCGATACCCTGACCTTGAAAACGCCCCGAGGAGCTTTGGTGGGCGTGGTGTCGAAACGGCCGCACCCACTCAAGCGCTTACGGTCGGCGACGAATCCCAGGACGACCGGACGGAGTGGTCCACGGAAGGTCGCCGGCGTCACTGATCGCCTGGCTGACCCAAGTGTTGGTGGCACCCAGCCGGCGGAACCCGGGTACCGCCCTCGTGACAGTGAGGTAACCAATTGGCTGACTTGCCGGATTTCGTGCTGATTCGCGAGGTCGGGCCGCGAGACGGGTTGCAGAACGAGGAGCCGATTCCCGCCGACGCCAAGGTGCGGCTCCTCGACGCGCTCTCCGCCACCGGGGTACGCCGGATCGAGGCGGTGTCGTTCGTGCACCCGAAGGCGATCCCGCAGATGGCTGACGCCGACGAGGTGTGGCGGCGGGCGGCGAAGACCGACGGCGTGCGGTACTCGGCGCTGGTGCCGAACACCCGGGGCGCGCAGCGGGCCCTGGCCGCCGGGTTCACCGAGATCGAGGTGGTGGTGTCGGCCAGCGACACCCACAACCGCCGGAACGTCAACCGCTCGACCGACGAGTCGTTGGACGACATCGCCGAGCTGATCGACCTCCTGCACGGGGCCTCCGCGCGGGTCGAGGTGATCGTGGCGACCAGCTTCGGGTGCCCGTACGAGGGGGACATCGACCCGGGGCGGGTCGCCGGCATCGTCGACCGCGTGGTCCGCGACGGCGCGGACCGGGTGGCGTTCGGCGACACGACCGGCATGGCCACTCCGCGTCGGGTCCGTGAGCTGCTGACTGCGGTACGCGACCGCAACGCCCACGTGCCGGTGCTGCTGCACTTCCACAACACCCGGGGTACGGCGCTGGCCAACCTGCTGACCGCACTGGAGCTGGGGGTGACCGAGTTCGACGCCAGCGTCGGTGGCCTGGGCGGCTGCCCGTACGCGCCGGGCGCCAGCGGCAACCTGGCCACCGAGGAGGCGGTGCACATGCTGCACGACATGGGCATCGACACCGGCATCGACCTGGACGCCCTGATCGAGGTGGCCGAGCTGGCCGAGGAGTTGCTCGGCAAGAAGCTGCCCTCGGGCGTGCTGCGGGCGGGCCCGCGTACCCGGCTGACGCCGATGCCGAGCTGAGGACGCGACGAAGGGGCCGGCGGAACACGCCGGCCCCTTCGTGGTGCGGGGGTTCGGTCAGCCCACCGTGGTGAGCGGCGCCGGCCAGCTGTCACGGAAGATGTCCGCGCTGCGGTCGGTCGCGCTGAACGTACCGGCGAAGAGGCTGCTCACCCGGTTCGCCTCGGCGGTGCTCGGGTACGGGTTGGTGCAGCTGGTGCCGGCGCTGCCGCCGGACATCAGGATCGCGCAGTTGCCGTTGTAGTTGTCCGGCAGACCGAGGATGTGCCCGATCTCGTGGGTCATGATCCGTAGCGGGCTGTACTGCGCCGCCTGCTGCGTGTCGATGTAGACCCGGCCGTTGCCGAGGCTGGTCCGCACGGCGTACGAGCCGCCGCCGGTGATCTGGTAGATCCGCAGGTTCGAGCCGCAGTTCGCGGAGAGCGTCAGGTTGCTGGTGGCGTTGTTCCAGATCGAGGCGGACTGGTTGGCGGTGCCGGCGTAGGCGCCTGCCTGGCTGGTGTTGTAGCAGATGGTCATCGCGGCGGACGCGGGCGCGGGGTTGGCGACCGTGACGCCGAGCGTGGCACCTGCCGTCGCGACCAACGCGACGGCGAGCCGACTGAGTCGTGAGGTCATCGTTGACTCCTATCCAAGAGGGGGTGTCAGGAGCCTATCCACAGAGATTAATAGATTTCAATGTTTGACGGGAAGGAGCGTGGATGCCGCGCGGGTCGTCGGAGGGTGTGCGAATGCGATAGCCTAACGATCGTTCAGGTCAACACGGGCGAGGGAGTCGGCGTGACGCTCGACGGTGAGGCGCTGGAGCAACTGCGCAAGCGGGCCCGGTCCGGCGGCGCGGACAAGTACCACGCGGCCAACGAGGCCAAGGGCAAGCTCTTCGCGCGCGAACGTGTCGCGCTGCTGGTCGACGAGGGTTCCTTCGTCGAGGACGGCCTCTACGCCAACGCGCTCGCCGAAGGCCTGCCCGCCGACGGCGTGGTCACCGGCACCGCCACGATCGACGGCCGGCAGGTCTGCCTGATGGCCAACGACTCCACCGTCAAGGCCGGCAGTTGGGGCGCCCGTACCGTCGAGAAGATCATCCGGATCATCGAGCGGGCCTACGGTGCCGGCGTGCCGATGGTCTACCTGGTCGACTCGGCCGGCGCGCGGATCACCGACCAGGTCGACCTCTTCCCCGGTCGCCGTGGCGCCGGCAAGATCTTCTGGAACCAGGTCCGCGCCTCGGGCTCGATCCCGCAGGTCTGCGCGCTGTTCGGCCCGAGCGCCGCCGGAGGGGCGTACATCCCGGCGTTCTGCGACGTGGTCGCGCTGGTCGACGGCAACGCCAGCATGTACCTCGGCTCCGACCGGATGGTTGAGATGGTCACCGGGGAGAAGACCACCCTGGAGGCGATGGGCGGAGCCAAGGTGCACACCGCCGAATCCGGTGTCGGTCACTTCCTCTGCAAGACCGAGGCCGACGCGCTCGACGTCGTGAAGACCTACCTGTCGTACCTGCCGGCGAACTGGACCCAGGCGCCGCCGGCCGCGCCGGCGGTCGCCGCGTCCGCGAAGGTCGACCTGGCCGCGCTGGTGCCGGCCAGCGAGCGGCAGGCGTTCGACATGCGACGGTACGTCAAGGGCCTGCTCGACGAGGGTTCCTTCTTCGAGATCCAGGCGCTGTGGGCCAAGGAGTTGACGATCGGCTTCGGTCGCCTCGACGGCCAGGTCGTCGGCGTTGTCGGCAACAACTCGATGTTCAAGGGCGGCGTGCTCTTCGTCGACTCGGCCGACAAGGCCACCCGGTTCGTGCAGCTCTGCGACGCGTTCAACGTGCCACTGCTCTTCCTCAGCGACGTCCCCGGCTTCATGGTGGGTAGCGCGGTCGAGAAGCAGGGCATCATCCGGCACGGTGCCAAGATGATCACCGCGATCTCCGAGGCGACCGTGCCGAAGATCTGCGTGGTCGTCCGCAAGGCGTACGGCGCGGGCCTGTACGCGATGGCCGGCCCCGGCTTCGAACCCGACGCGACGATCGCGCTGCCCACCGCGAAGATCGCGGTCATGGGGGCCGAGGCCGCCGTGAACGCCGTCTACGCCAACAAGATCGCGGCGATCGAGGACGCGGACGAGCGGGCCGCCTTCGTGGCCGCCAAGCGGGCCGAGTACGAGCAGGACATCGACGTCGTCCGGCTCGCCAGCGAGCTGGTGGTGGACGCCATCGTCGAGCCCCACGACCTGCGTACGGAGCTGGTCCGCCGGTTCGCGGCGGCGCGTACGAAGGACCGGCACTTCTCCCGACGCCGGCACGGCGTCACCCCGGTCTGACCCGCACAGCCACCCGTCCCGGCGTCACGAGCGCCCGGCGGACCGTCCCCACCAGGAGGATGCGATGGACTTCCGGCTCACCGACGAACAAGCGGCGCTGCGGGAGAGCGTGCGGGACTTCGCCCGCGAGGTGGTCGCCCCGGTCATCGCCGAGCACTACGAGCGACACACCTTCCCGTACGAGGTGATCCGGCAGATGGGCAAGATGGGCCTGTTCGGCCTGCCCTTCGACGAGGAGCACGGCGGGATGGGCGGCGACTACTTCGCCCTGTGTCTGGCTCTGGAGGAGTTGGCCCGGGTCGACTCCAGCGTGGCCATCACGCTGGAGGCGGCCGTGTCGTTGGGCGCGATGCCGATCTACCGCTTCGGCACCGAGGAGCAGAAGGCGACCTGGCTGCCCCGGCTGCTCAGCGGCGAGGCGCTTGCCGGGTTCGGGCTCACCGAGCCGGGCACCGGCTCCGACGCCGGCGGCACCCAGACGCGTGCCGTGCTGGACGGCGACGAGTGGGTGATCAACGGTTCGAAGGCGTTCATCACCAACTCGGGCACCGACATCACGGCCATGGTGACCGTCACCGCGGTGACCGGCACCAACCCGGACGGCTCCAAGGAGCTGTCGACGATCATCGTGCCGACCGGTACGCCAGGATTCACGGTGGCCCCCGGCTACTCCAAGGTCGGGTGGACAGCCTCGGACACCCACGAGCTGACCTTCGACGACTGTCGGGTGCCGGCGGCCAACCTGCTCGGTACGCGCGGCCGAGGGTTCGCCCAGTTCCTACGGATCCTCGACGAGGGCCGGATCGCCATCGCCGCGCTGGCCGTCGGCCTCGCCCAGGGCTGTGTCGACGAGTCCATCAAGTACGCCAAGGAGCGGCACGCCTTCGGTCGACCGATCGGCGACAACCAGGCCGTCCAGTTCAAGATCGCGGACATGGAGCTGAAGGCGCACACCGCCCGGCTGGCCTACTACGACGCCGCCGCCCGGATGCTGGCCGGCGAGCCGTTCAAGCGGCAGGCCGCCATCGCGAAGCTGCACGCGAGCACGATCGCGGTGGACAACGCCCGCGAGGCCACCCAGATCCACGGCGGCTACGGCTTCATGAACGAGTACCCGGTCGCCCGGTTCTGGCGGGACTCCAAGATCCTTGAAATCGGTGAGGGCACCAGCGAGGTGCAGCGCATGATCATCGCCCGCGATCTGGGTCTCTGACCCCACCGGAACACACGGGTCCGCGGCAGTACTGGAGCGGCCACTGTCGATCAACCGTTCGGCTGTCGGATATCGGCGAGCGGACGTCGGCAGGACGACGTTCGACTGCCGATGGTCGGAGGCGAACCGTACTCTTCGTGCCCATGACTCCGGATCATGGACGGTCGCGGAGCCCGGACGGTCGTACCGGGCTGCCGGAGTTGCTCCGTGCGCACCGGCGCTCCGCCGGCCTGACGCAGGCGGAGCTGGCGTCCCGTGCCGGGGTCGGCGTGCGGACCGTGCGGGACCTGGAGCGTGGCCGCTCGGTTCGACCGCAGCGCACCACAGTCGATCTGCTCGCCTCGGCGTTGGGGCTCGCCGGCGCCGCCCGGGTGGCGTTCCTGGCCACGGCTCGTGGCGCGCTCGGCGGTGAGCTGTCCGGGTCGGATGTCATCTCGGGAACGCCCGGCGGCGCATCGACGGCCGACGCGACACCGGCCGACGCGCCGGTCGCGCTTCCGCCCCCGGTCGCCCTGATCGGACGCGACCGTGACGTCACCGAGCTGGCCGCGATGCTGACCGCGGAGCACGGCCCCCGGCTGGTCAGCCTCGTCGGGTTGGCCGGTGTCGGCAAGACCGCGCTCGCACTCGCCGTGGCCCACGCGGCGGCACGCGCCCATCCGGGCGGTGTGGCCGGCGTGCTGGTCGGCCAGGGCTCGGACGCGCCGGACGTGCTCGCCGCCTCGATGACGGTCCTCGGCACCGCCCGGCTGCCGGAACTCGTCGCCCGTCTCGCCGGCCGGCCGGCGCTGCTGGTCATGGACGCCGTCGAACGCGCTCCCGGCCCGGTGGCCGAGACAGTGCACCGGCTGGGCACGGCACTGCCGTCACTGCGGGTGCTGGTCACCGGACGGCACCCGGTCGGGCTGCCTGGCGAACGGGTCTGGCCGGTCGCCCCGCTCGAGGTGCCGCCGCCGGACGCCGAGCACTCCGGCCCGGCCACGCTCGTCTCGTGGAGTGCGGTCGCCCTGTTCATCGCACGGCTCGCCCAGGTCCGTCGGGAGCCGCCCAGCCCCGACGAGCTACCGGCGCTGGCCGCGCTGGTCCGCCGGCTGGGCGGCCTGCCACTGGCCATCGAGCTGATGGCCGCTCGGGGACGGCTGCTCGACCTCACCGAACTGCTCGACCGGTACGGCGACCGCGTGCTGGACCTGACCACCTCGACCGACCCGACCCGGGGTCGGTGGGACGGGCCGGAGGTGGCCGCCCGCCGTCCGTACGCCACCGATGCCACGCGAGCGGCGGTGGCGGTGACCCTGCGGGACGCGGTGGCGACCAGCTACCGCCTGCTCGCCGCGGACGAGCGCGACGCGCTGCGGCGACTCGCCATGTTCGGCAACCGGTGGTCGGTGGAGATGGCCGAGGAGATGCTCACCGACGAGGCCGACCGGGACGGCACGGTCGCCATCGACCCGGTTCCACTGCTGGACCGCCTGGTCGAGCTGGGCCTGCTGAGCGTTCGCGGCACCGGACCGTTCCGGTTCCGTCTGCTCGACACGGTCCGTGACTTCGCCGTCGAGCAGGCTGTCGGTGGCGGTGAGCTGACCTGCGTACGACGTCGACACGCGGAGGTGATCGCCCGGCTCGTGGCGCGGACCGCCACCGAACTGGCCGGTCCCCGGATGCTCGACGCGGTCCACCGGCTCGACGAGGTGAGCAGCGACATCAGCACCGCGCTGGCCCACGCGGCCTCCGACGATCCGCTGACCGCGCTGCGGCTCGCCGCCTGTCTACCCCGCTGGTGGCGCTTTCGTGGGCGCGACGTCGCCGGGCGGCAGTGGCTGCGGCGGTTGCTGGCCGACCCGCGAACCGCCGACGCGGACCCGATCCTGCGTGGTTGGGCCAGCCTCGGCGTGGCGCGGCTCGCCGCCGAACACGGTGCCGAGGCCGACGAGGTCCCGACGGCGCGCGCCGCGTTGGAGGTCTTCCGAGAGTCCGGCGACGTGACCGGCGAGCTGGAGGCACGAAGCGTGCTCGGCGCGCTGCTGACCAGCGTCGACGAGCACGACGAGGCGCGGGAACAGGCCGAGGCGGTGCTCCGGCTCGCCGCCCGCAACGGGCGTACCCGTGATCTGGCGGTGGCGCAGAACAGTCTTGCCTGGCACGAGATCCGCGTCGGCGACCTGGCTGCGGCGCGCCGACGGCTGGCTGCTGTGGACCGGCTCGCCGCGGAGGGCGGTGAGCAGCGGTTGCGGGTGCTGGCCTGGGCCAACCGTGCCGAAGTGTCCCGCCTCGAGGGCCGGTACGCCGACGCCGTCGACCAGGGGCGGCGGGCGGTCGCGGCGCTGTTCGAGCTGGGCGACCCGGGTCATCGCCGGCGCGTGCTGGGCACGGTCGGCCTGGCGCTCGCTCAGGACGGACGTGTCACGGAGGCGACCGAGGTGCTCACCGAACTGCGCGTGGGCACCGCCGAGGCGACGCTCGCCGCGCCGGGGCAGCAGTGGACCGGGCGGGTCGGGCTGCCGCGACCACGCTCGGACGACACGGTGTTGTCGTGGAGCGGGCCGGAGGTGGGAATCTGCGCGCTGACCGAGGGGAACCTGGCGCTGCACGCGGGTGATCGGGAGTTGGCGGCCGAGTGGTTCGCCGCCGCCGTCGAGGCCGGTCACGACCGGCGGGACGTGGTGGAGGCGCTGGTGGGCCTCGCCGCGAGCACCGGCGACCCGGCCGTCCTCGATCGTCTCGACCGGGTCTGCGAGGACACCGGCATCCGACTGCTGCCGCAGGAGTCCGGTCTGCTCTACGCACTGATCGCCGCGCGGGGCGGAGCCACCGAACGGTGAATGGACGCCTGTCGCCCGTAGGGGACTTCCGGGTCGAGAGTGGCGCGGGCGAAGAGCCCCCTTGGTGCTACCCCTCGCTGTTCGCCCGCGCCGTCACCCCCCGGTGATTCCCCGGTGGGCGAAAGCCTGCCACCGCTGCCGGGGAAAAAGGTGTTCTTCAAGAGGTTTGTCCGGTCCACAAGGTCAGTTCTGCCGGTCTTTCTGCCGGTGTCGCCCGGACGCCCTTCTTGCGGGCCAGCGGTCAGGTCGGGTCGCAGTCGTCGGCCATCTCCTGCTCGGTGCTGCCGGCGGTGGCGCCAGGATGGACGGCGTCCCGCACCCGTCGCAGGCCGTCGAGCAGCGCCGCCAGCGCCTCGGGTTCGAGCTGGCCGGTGAACCACTGCTCGATGATCCGTAGATGCCCGGGCAGCGTCTCGTCGAGCCGCTGCATCCCGGACGTGGTGACCACCGCGTACGAGCTGCGACGGTCGTTCGGGCATGCTCGGCGGGTGAGTAGCCCGTCGCGTTCCATCCGGTCCACCACGCGGGTCACCCCGCTCGTGGACAGGGAGGTCTGTGCGGCGAGGTCGGTCATCCGCAGTTGGTTGCCCGGCGAGCGGGCCAGGCGGGTAATCACCTCGAACTCGACCTGAGAGAGGCCGTGCTCCTCAAGTTGGGCGGCGAACCGGGCCGAGAGCCCGGCGTGGGCCTCGTACAGGAGGCCAACCGCGGTGATCCGGGGGTCGTCGAACACGTTGGTCACTCGTTCATCCTACCAGTACTTGACACGGGGAATGTTGTTGCGGTTATATTTGCCCAAGCAGTCGTTGGGCTACTAAACAATCTTCTGGAGGACACCAGTCATGACCAGCAGCATCGACGCGGTTACCCGCGACTGGGACGGTCTCACCATCCCGGCGGCCGGCACCTACGTGCTGGACGCGGCGCACAAGCGGGTCGGATTCGTCGCCCGGCACATGATGGTGAGCAAGGTCCGCGGTGAGTTCAACGAGGCGACCGCCACCATCACGATCGCCGAGGACCCGCTCCAGTCCTCGGTCGTCGCGACCATCCAGGCTGCCAGCATCGACACCACCCAGGGTGACCGGGACGCGCACCTGCGCAGCCCCGAGTTCCTGGACGCGGAGAAGTACCCGACCCTGGAGTTCCGCAGCACCGGCGTCAAGTCCCGCAACGGCAACGAGTTCGTGCTCAACGGTGAGCTGACCATCAAGGACGTCACCCGTCCGGTCGAGCTGGAGGTCGAGTTCGAGGGCGTGGGCCGCAGCCCCTTCGGTGCCCAGGACGTCTTCGGCTTCTCCGCGAGCACCGAGATCGACCGCGAGGAGTTCGGCCTGACCTGGAACGTCGCCCTGGAGACCGGCGGCGTCCTGGTCGGCCGCAAGATCAAGATCGAGATCGAGGGCGAAGGCATCCGCCAGGCCTGATCCCACGGATCACCGGTACGCCGGGCCCGCGCCGTACGTCGGCGCGGGCCCGGCGTCGTCCGTACCAGGCACGTGTGAATTGTCACGACTTGTTCTTGCCAACGCGGGGTCCCGCACGACGCCGACGGGGTAGAGATGGCGCCACGAGCGCATCCGCTCCCGCCGGCGTCGGACCACCGTCGTCGGCCTCTGGCTCTGGCCAGGCGAGCGCTCTTACCGTTGATGGTTCACAATGCGCTTTCCGGGACGGCATGATCCCGACCGCGCCGGTTGTCGGGAGGACACATGGGCAGGGACGTCTCGCAGGGCGCCTTCACCCGGGAGGACCGCGTCCGTTACCGGCAGAAGGTCCGGCGGTGCCTCGACGTCTTCGCCCTGATGCTCGACGACTTCGGGTTCGACGCCGACCGGCCGATGACCGGCCTCGAGATCGAGCTCAACCTGGTCGACTCGGCGGCCGAGCCGGCGATGCGCAACGAGGAGATCCTCGCCGAGATCGCCGATCCGCTGTTCCAGACCGAGTTGGGGCAGTTCAACCTGGAGTTGAACGCGGAGCCTCGGCTGATCGAGGACGCCGGATTCGCCGACTACGAACACGACCTGCGCAGCAGCCTCTCCCGGGCCGACGAACGTGCTGCCAGGTCCGACGCCAAGATCGTCCTGGTCGGCATCCTGCCCACCCTCACCGAGGGGCACCTCGTCGAGGACAACCTCTCCACCAACGAGCGCTACCGGGTGCTCAACGACCAGATCGTCGGCGCCCGGGGCGAGGCCATCGAGCTCGACATCCGGGGTGTCGAGCAGTTGCGCACGCACACCGACTCGATCGCCCCCGAGGCGGCCTGCACGAGTCTCCAGTTCCACCTCCAGGTCGCGCCGGACAGCTTCGCCGACTACTGGAACGCGTCCCAGGCCGTTGCCGGAGTGCAGGTGGCGGTCGGGGCGAACTCGCCCTTCCTCTATGGTCGCCAACTGTGGGCCGAGACCCGCATCGCCCTGTTCAAGCAGGCCACCGACACCCGCCCGGAAGAACTCAAGGCCCAGGGCGTACGTCCCCGGGTCTGGTTCGGCGAACGCTGGATCACCTCGATCTTCGATCTGTTCGAGGAGAACGTCCGGTACTTCCCACCGCTGCTGCCGATCTGCGAGGACGAGGACCCGGTGGAGGTGCTGCACGCCGGCGGAGTGCCCCAGCTGAGCGAGCTGCGGCTGCACAACGGCACGGTCTACCGCTGGAACCGCCCGGTCTACGACATCATGAACGGCCGCCCGCACCTCCGGGTGGAGAACCGCGTGCTGCCCGCCGGTCCGACAGTGGTGGACATGCTGGCCAACGCGGCCCTCTACTTCGGGCTGGTCCGTGGTCTCGCCGAGGCCGACCGACCGATCTGGAGCCAGCTCACCTTCTCGTCGGCCGAGGAGAACTTCCACTCGGCGGCCCGTCGTGGTCTGGACGCCGTGCTGCACTGGCCCCGGATCGGTGACGTGCCGGTCACCAAGCTCGTGCTGGACCAGCTATTGCCCGTTGCCGCGACCGGGCTGGACGGCTTCGGTGTCGCCCCGGCGCAGCGGGACCGGCTCCTCGGCATCATCGAGCAGCGCTGCCGTACCGGCCGCAACGGCTCCGTCTGGCAGACCGAGGCGGTCTGGTCGGCCGAGCGACAGCGGGGCATGGACCGCCCGGCAGCCCTGCACCACATGGTCAAGCGCTACGCGGAACTCCAACGCACCAACGAACCAGTCCACACCTGGCCCGTCGACTAACCCCCCCCCGGCCCCCACCCCCCCCACCCCCCCACCCCCCCACCCCCCCACCCCCCACCCCCGCGCTGTCGATCATGAAGTTGTTGCCACCTGCCGCGGCGTGTCGCAGCAATAACTTCATGATCAACGGAGGGGGACGGTGGGGGCGGTGGGGTGGGTGTGGGGTGGGGTGGGGTGGGGCGGTGGGTGGGGTGGGTCAGGTGGTGGTGCGGCGGGGTGGGCGGGCACGGTGGGGGGTCGGGGTGTCGGCTGGGGCTGCGGCGTCCGGGGCGGGACGTGGGGCGGGGATGCGGGGTTCGGCGGTGGTCGCGTCGTCCGGCTGGGTGTCCGTCGTGGTCGGCGCCGCGGCGGTCCTGCCTCGTCGGGCAGCCGTAGCGGCTGCGGCGTCGCTCACCGAGCGGGCGCGGCGTCCCGGTCGGGTGCCGTCCGAGTCACCCTCCCGGGTGGGCGTCGGGCGCGAGGTCGGGCCGAGCCCCATGGCCCGGGTGGAATCCGCCCCAGTGGTCGACTCCGGTTCGGATGAGCCGGCCCCGGGGGTCGACACCGGTTCGGATGAGCCGGCCCCGGGGGTCGACCCCGGTTTGCGTCGTGCCACCGGCCCGGTCGGCGTCGGTTCTGTGTGGTCGGTCGCCGTCGCCCGTCCGGGGCCGTCGGCCGGGGCGGTCGGTCCTCGATCGGCGGCACGTCGGCGGTTGCCGCGTTCGGCGAGGCGGGCGACCAGTATCGAACCGCCGACGCCGGCGATCACCGCGTACGGGGCGATGAGCTGGGTCGAGAACTGTGCCGGCCCCGGGGTCGCCCAACGCGGCACGGTGGTCAGGTAGGCGAGTGCGACGAGCAGCGGGCCGGCCGCGCCGGAGGCCGCAGCGCCCACCCGGTGCCCGCCCGACCGCACGGCGCCCCGGGCGGTGAGGGCACCGATCAGGAGCGCGGGTACGAGCGCCAGCAGCGCGCCGGGCCAGTAGATCTGGCCCCCGATCCAGTACCGCGCGTGGTCCGGGTCGAGCTGCCACGTGCCGAGTTGGGCGCCGGTCAGCCCGCGTCCGACGCGTACACCGTCGATGACCGAGACCACCGCGAGCAGCCACAGCCAGGCGGCCGTCGCGGTGATGTTCAGCGCGACGGTACGGGAGCGCAGCGCCCAGAGCGCGACGACAACGCCGATCAGGATTCCCAGCGCCGCGTGCAGGGCCGCGACCCGCTGCGGCACACCGGTGTCGGCACCCACGGCGACCCGGGCCGGTACGGCGACCAGCAGTACGGTGACGAGCCCGCCGAGCCCGGCACCGAGTGTCAGGGACAGCCGCCGAAACAGGCCGCCGCGCTCGTCCGTCGGCGGTGCCGACCGATCGACGGCCACGGCCGGCCGGTCGTGCGCCGCGTCGGCGTCCCCGGTCCGGGTCGGCCGTTCGGAGCCGAGCATCGCCGGCTGCGGCAGGTCAGCCTCGACCGCGGGGATGGAGGTCGGCGCGGCGTCGGTCGTCGGCGGGTCGGCCGGTGCGGCACGCTGGTGCAGTCGCTGCGCGCAGACCGCACCCAGCACCGTCGAGCTGGCGGCGAGCCAGGTGGCCCAGGCGAGACCGTCGGCCCAGGCCGTGCCGTTGGTCCCGGCCTCGGTCGGCGTCCAGGTGATGACGCCGAGCCCGTAGCCGAAGCCCAGTTGCGCGGCGCCCGCGCCGGCAGCGACCCCGACCGCCGTCGCGATCGATACTCCCCAGCCCCGTCTGGCCATGCCGGGCAGCGTAACGTCCCGTCGTCGGTGCGGCGAGTCGCAGTGACCCGCCGGTGTGGACCGTCGGCACAACGTGATGGGCGGCGAACGGTACGGTCGCCGGTGATGAGGCGGTGGGCGGTATGACGGACGCGAACACGGGTCGACAGGATTCCGGCGGCGGTCGGGACGGCGGCGGTGGCAGCCGAGCCAGTGTGCTGCTCGGTGGCGGGCTGGTCGCGGTGCTCCTGGCCGTGGTGGGCGCCACCGGTGGCTGGCTGTTGGCCGGCGAGGACGACGAATCTCCGGCGAACCCGCAGGCGGTCGCCACGGTGACCGGTACGCCGACCGACGAGGCCACCTCGTCTCGGCCGACCACCGGTCGGACCACTCCGTCCGCTCCCCGGACGACCGCCTCGGCGACGAAGGGGACCGGGCTGACCGTACCTCCGGTGGTCGGGGCCGACTTCGTGCAGGCGCGCGAGATGCTGCGCAAACAACGGTTGGGGTGGCGTCTGGTCTTCGGTGGTGGCATCGGGCGCACGGTGGAGAGGGCCTCGCCGGCCGTGGGCACCACGGTGACCCGGGGTACCACCGTCGAGCTGCAGATCCCCGGTCCGGCGCCCGCCGCCGAGGTGCCCGACGTGGTCGGCGACGACTGCGCCAAGGCAGCGGACGAGCTGGTTGAGGCGGGGCTCTACCCGAGTTACCGCAGTGGGCGCAGCGGAAAGGTCAGTCAGCAGGTACCGGCCGAGGACGGTCCGGCCCGCTGGAACGACGAGGTCAGCATCTGGTGTGGGGCGGCGGCCCCGCCGAGCCAGCCGACGGCCAAGCCCACCATCTGACCGACCCCGACCTTCCCCGACCCGCCGGCGGCACGCGGTTCGCGTCACCGATGCCGGCCGACGTCGACGTGGCCGGTTAGGTTGACGGTCGAGGGCCAGGGCGCCCGCCCGGTTCGGGAAGGACGTGCCATGAGCGACGACCGCCAGGAGCCGCCCGCCGGTACACCCGACGACGACCGGACCCGCCCTCTGCCGCCAGCCGGCGGCCGCCCGCAGCAGCCGGAACCCAGCGCGTCGCCGGACGAGACGATGCCGATCGACCGAGCCGCGTCGGCGAGTGACCGGACCGCACGGATGCCGGTGGAGCGGTCGATGCCGCCGGCGTGGTCTGGGCGGGCCGAGGTACGAGCGCCTCGCCCGGCCGAACCGTCGGCGGACTGGTACGTGGAGGAGCAGGGCGGCCGGCGGTGGTGGCTGCCGATCCTCTGGGGCGTACTCGCGTTGTTGCTCGCCGCCCTGCTCGGTACGGCCCTGTGGGTGGTGCTGAGCACGCGGGAGGACGACCCCGACGGCCCGGCCACGCCGTCTGTCCCGCCGGCCAGCGTCACGGCGCCGCCGAGCAGCAGCGCTCCGACGTCGGCGGCGCCCAGCAGCGCGTCGCCGAGCAGCCCGGCGGCCACCACCGAGGAGGCGCAGGTACCGGTGCCGCCGCTCACCGGGCTTGGACAGTCGACCGCCGAGGGGCTGCTGGAACGGCTGGGCCTGAGCTACCGGGTGGTGTACCGCCCGTCCGAACTGCCGCCCGGGACCGTGGTGCGGACCGATCCGGCTGCCGGCACCCTGGTGGGGACCGACGAGGAGGTGCAGGTGGTGGTCTCCCAGGCCCGGCCCTCGACGGAGGTCAGCCAGACCAGCCGGAGCCCAACGGCGACGACCACGCCGTGACCGACGCTCACCACATCCGCCGGCGGGTGCCGACGAGGCCGAGGCCGGCGAGCGAGATGGTGAGGCCGAAGATCCCGGACCAGAAGAGCGAGCGGCGTACGTCGGTGGCGGCGTGCCCGGTCGGCGTCGGCGCGGCGAGATCCTGGCGGCCATCGGCCTGACCGCCAGCGCCGGTACCGGCGGCCGGGCCGGTCGCCTCGACGTACCCGTCGGTGGTGTCGGCGCCGATCCCACCGTAGTCGTCGGCCGGTGGGTCGGACCTGACCACGGTGATCTCTGGTGCCGGCACCGGAACGGCCAGCCGGGTGGAGGACGACGCCGGATCGCGGACCAGGACCACGGCGGTGGTCACGGCTCCGAGGAGGGCGAGCAGTCCGAGAGCGTAGGTGATACTCCAGCGGTGGTGCCGCCGCACGGCGGGCTGATTGACCATGACCATCCCAGGCTCAGGGTCCTGGACGTGCGGGTGGAACGGTGCCGGGGTGGGCGTACCGATTCTATGGCGACGGCACGCCTACCCGCGGCGGATCGCGCTGGTCAGCCGACTCGGACCGGCGTACGGGCAACGGGTCGACGGGTCCGTACGGTGTGCGGGCGGGGCACGGGTGCGGCCTGCACCTGTTGCAGCCCTTCCCGCTGCACGAAGATCGACCGTCGGTTGACGGCGTCGCCTGCGGCGTTGAGTTCGTAGCCGTCGAGCCAGAGCCAACCGTCGTACGTCGGCCAGTCGAGCACCCGGATCACCCGGAACATGATCGGTCTGAGGAACTGGACACTCGCCGCGCGAGTCACGTGCAGAACGTCACCGGAGCGGGGAAGCACATGGGCTCCTGGGGAGGGTAAGCCGGCGGGGTGCCGGCGGGTGACTGGTCTGGGATGATCTCGGCCCGGTGACGGGATCGCGCCTCGTGGACCGGATGGTGCTGGTGGTGGTCGGGCCGTACCCGCTGGTGGCGTGCCGCCACCCGACCATCACCTGACTGCTGCCGGGAACCGCGCCCACCGCCGCAGTCAACTGGCTTGCAGCGGTGGGGTCATTACCCCGGCGCAGGTCCGGGTGTCGCTGGCCGGGCCCGCGTCCCGTCCGGCTGTCCGGGGTCGGTGGGGTCACCACGCCCAGAGAGCGGACCGAAACGCTGAGTGATCCGAGCCATACGGACAGAGTGCATCAGTGACGTGCTTCATGCAAGTTGCACGTCGACTTTTGCCGATACGTGAGTTCGCCACGCAAAGCGGCGCTTGAAGCCATCCGCGTACGGACGGCACACTGAGGGCCGGTTTCGCCCGTCGCGGCCGGCCGATGACCGGCACCACCCCTCGTCGCGAACGCTCGCCGGTCGACGGTCGCGCCCCCGGCAGGCGGCAACCAGTGGCGCGGCGACCGGAGGTAGCCCGAGAGTGGGGTCGAGCAACCAGCGGCGAGGACCAGAAGTGCCGAGGCCGCGCGATGAGTGAACGGCGCAGCCCGACGATCCGACGGCGACGGCTCGGCGCGGAGTTGCGCCGGCAGCGGGAGTCGGCCGGGATCACCATAGAAGTGGTGGCCGAGCAGTTGGAGTGCTCGGCGTCCAAGGTCTCCCGGATCGAGACGGGACACACCACGGCCACCCCGCGCGACGTGCGGGACATGCTGCGGATCTACGGCGTGGTCGGTGCCGAGAGCGACGAGCTCGTGCAGATCGCCCGCGAGGCGCGGCAGAAGGGTTGGTGGCACCCGTACAGCACGGTGCTGGTCGGGGCGTACGTCGGGCTGGAGGCTGCGGCCAGCTCCATCCGGGCGTACGAACAGCAGGTCGTCCCCGGCCTGTTGGAGACCGAGGAGTACGCCGGTGCGATGATCCGCGCCGCCCGTCCGGACTTCACCGCCGATCAGGTACATCAAAGAGTGCGTGTCCGTCTCGGCCGTCAGTCGTTATTGACCCAGGACGATCCGGTCGATCTGTGGGTGGTGCTCGATGAGGCGGTGGTAAGTCGGCCGGTGGGCGGGGACGAGGTGATGCGCGGCCAACTCAGGCGGTTGGTCGAGGTGGCCGAGTTGCCGAACGTGACGCTCCAGATCCTCCCCTTCGAGGTGGGTGCGCACGCCGGCATGGACGGCACCTTCACGATCCTCAGCTTCCCCGAGCCCGGTGATCCGGATGTTGTGTACGCGGAGAACGCCACGGGTGGGCTTTTCCTCGAGAAGAGCGACGAACTGCAGAAGTACAGCTTCATCTTCGATCACATCCGCGCTGCGGCCATTCGTCCGGAGGAGTCCGTCGCACACATCGCAAAACTGGCAGAGGAGCCGAAATGGCGACCAAGAGGTTCCCCGTGGACCTGACGCAGGCGACGTGGTTCAAGAGCTCGAAGAGCGGGCCGAACTGCGACAACTGCGTAGAGGTGGCGTACGTGACCGGGGCAGTCGGCGTACGGGATTCGAAGGACAAGGCCGGCCCGGCCCTGGTCTTCGCTCCCAGTGACTGGCGGGCCTTCGTCGCCGGAGCCAGGGGTGGTGTGTTGGGCTCGGCCTGACCGAGTGGTCGATGAAGGTCCCCGTCCGGTCCGCGACCGGGCGGGGACCTTCCGTGTCCGCGCTTCGGCAAGCCGGGAGCGGCGACCGGGACGGCCGGGCGTGACGAGGTTCCGCCGGGATTCCCGTCGCCACAACGGGCCCGCCTCGTTGAACCCGTCGGTACGGCGTTGGTCGATGACGCGCCGCACCGATTCGCACCCGAGCGAGGTAGGCGAGACGGATGACGACGATCGGATCAGAGAACCTCACCAACGGTCCGGCCAAGCCGGAGCGGTTCGGTGGCAAGTACCGCGGGGCGCGCCGGGACACCGTACTGACCGAGGTGATCTCGGCCGACCAGGAGTTGGACGGGCGGGAGGTGTCGGATGCGGAGCCGATGGATCCGCCGCTCTCGCTGCCGTCGCTGGACCCCAACCCGCTGGTCGAGCCGTCGTTCCCGCCGGACGGCTGGCCGATCGAGCCCACCAGCTCGCTGGCCGACCACCCACTGCTGCGTGGCCTGCTGATGGAGTTGCCGCCGAAGGGCAGCGTGCCGCCGCCCGGCTGGCTGGATCGCTGGTTCGAGGCGACCCGGGCGATCCTGGAACTCCTATACGTGCAGGGGGCCGGCCGCTCGCGCTGACCGCGCGGCCGTGGGCTGCGCCCGCTCGATGAGCCGACTGTGTCGCAGCGCGTGCCGGACACCGATGACGGCTACCGCGAGTGCTCCGACGGTGATCGCCGGGCCGGTCACCCCGGGCTCGGCGCCGAGGTCCGCACCGGCTGCCCCGATCACGGCCGGCAGCGTCGCCAGGGCGGTGACCTGCAACGGCAGCCCGACGAGCGGGTGGGCCGCAGCGGCACGCAGCCCGTGCGGGGCGGGCGTACCGGGTGCGGTGTAGAACGCGCCGGCCCCGGCCCGCAGCCGGCGGATCCGCCGTACGGAGCAGAGGGCCACCACGAGCGCCGGGCCGGTGGCGAGGGTGAGCCCCGCGGCGGCCCGGTCGATCGGCGCGGTGCCGGCGCTCGACATGCCGCCGATGGACACCGCCGCGAGCAGCGCCACGCCGGCCAGCGCGAGCGCCAGCAACCATCCGGTACGCCGACGGAGCGCACGCGCGTCCCGCAGCCGGGGCAGTCGGTCGGCCAGGACTCCGGCGGCCAGCCAGACGGCGGCGACCGGCAACAGGATGGTGAGCTGACTCTCCATGTCGGAGAGTCTTTCCCGTTCGGGAACGCAGCGAATCCGGGGCGGACCCCCGCTGTCCCCGGAAGCCCGGCCCGTAGGGGGCATCCCATCCGGGTGATGGACGTTTCGGCATGTTTATCTGCCCGACCCCATTGACCTACCCTCACCTAGATCGGCAATTGTCGATCAGTGGTACCGGCGTTCGCGTCTCGACGCCGGTCGGAGGGAGGTAGGGAGATGGGTCTTCCACGCAGGTCCGCACTGGTCGGGGTGGCCACCGCGACCGTGCTGGCCGTCGGTGCCCCGGCTCTGGCCGCCGAGCCCGTCGGCGTCGTACGGGAGGCTGGTGGGGCAACCGCCGTACCGGACAGCTACATCGTCGTCCTCAAGGACACCGCCGTGGCACCGAACCGGGTCGGCGACACCGCGCAACGGTTGACCAGCCGACACGGCGGAAAGATCGCCCGCACCTACGGCACGGCGCTGCGAGGCTTCGAGGTCACCGTCAGCGCGGCCGCGGCCGCACGGATCGCCGCCGACCCGGCCGTCGCGTACGTGGAGCAGAACCACACCGTGTCGATCTCCGGTACGCAGGCCAACCCGCCGTCCTGGGGCCTGGACCGCATCGACCAGCGCAACCTTCCGCTGGACAGCTCCTACACCTACCCGAACACGGCGAGCAACGTGCACGCCTACATCATCGACACAGGCATCCACTTCTCCCACAACGACTTCGGCGGCCGGGCCACCTCCGGCTACGACGCCGTGGACGGCGGGTCGGCGGACGACTGCAACGGGCACGGCACGCACGTCGCCGGCACCGTGGGCGGCTCGACGTACGGGGTGGCCAAGGGCGTCCAGTTGGTCGGCGTACGCGTGCTGAACTGCTCCGGCAGCGGGACCAACGCCGGTGTGATCGCCGGCGTCGACTGGGTCACCCAGAACGCGATCAAGCCGGCCGTGGCGAACATGAGCCTCGGCGGCGGGGCGAACAGCTCGCTGGACACCGCCGTCCGCAACTCGATCGCCTCCGGCGTGACCTACGGCCTCGCGGCCGGCAACGACAACGGCGCGAACGCCTGCAACGTCTCGCCGGCGCGCACCACGGAGGCGATCACGGTCGGCTCGACGACCAGCTCCGACGCCCGCTCGTCGTTCTCCAACATCGGCACCTGCCTGGACATCTTCGCGCCCGGCTCGTCGATCACCTCGTCCTGGTACACGAGCAACACCGCGACCAACACGATCAGCGGCACCTCGATGGCCACGCCGCACGTGGTCGGGGCGGCGGCCCTGGTGGCGAGCGCCAACCCGAGCTGGACCCCGGCCCAGGTGCGCAACCAGTTGGTGTCCAACGCCACGCCGAACGTGATCACCAATGCCGGCTCGGGCTCACCGAACCTGCTGCTCTACGTGGGTAGTGGCGGGACCACTCCGCCCCCCACCGGCTGCACCGGCACCAACGGCGCCGCCCTGACGATCCCGGACGCCGGCGCTGCGATCACCAGCCAGATCACCATCTCCGGCTGCGGCCGGAACGCCTCGTCGGCCTCCACCGTGGCGGTCAACATCGTCCACACCTACCGGGGTGACCTGGTGATCGACCTGCTCGCTCCAGACGGCAGCTCGTACCGGCTGAAGAACAGCAGCACCTCGGACAGCGCCGACAACGTGAACACCACGTACTCGGTCAACCTGTCCGGCGAAGCCGCCGACGGCACCTGGCGACTCCAGGTGCGCGACGTCTACTCGGCGGACACCGGCTACCTCAGCAGCTGGACCCTGACCGTCTGACCTGTTCCCCACCCAGGGACGAGGCCCCACCCGGAAGATCCCGGGTGGGGCCTCGTGTCGTACCAGATCGGTTGTCAGACCGCGAAGGTCGCCGGCCGCTCGGTGGCCGGGGCCGGCGGGCGGGCCTTCCACAGACCGGTCTTCTGGCCGGCGAGCCGGGTCAGGTAGGCCGGGTTGAGGATCACGTAGCGGCGCCAGAGCCGCTTCGGCTCCAGACCGAGCCGCCAGAACCACTCCAGGCCGGCGCGCTGCATCCACGACGGAGGCTGGCGCAACAGCCCGGCGTGATAGTCGAACGCCGCGCCGACCGCCATCATCGGCATGTCCAGCAGCGGGCGCATCGCGTACGTGAAGACCTCCTGGCGCGGGCAGCCGAGCCCGACCAGGACGAGCCGGGCCCCGCTGGACCGGATCCGGTCGGCGATCTCGGCGTCCTCGCCCGGCTGGACCGCGCGGAACTTGGACGGCTCCACACCGGCGATCTTCAGAGCCGGGAACATCCGCTCCAACGCCGGGATCAGCTTGGCCAACGTCTCCTCGGTCGAGCCGTACAGGTAGACGGGCAGCCCCTCGTCCGCGAAGCGGGCGAGCACGTGCAGGGTCAGCGTCGGCCCGTAGACCCGGTCGGTGAGCCCGGCGTGGTGCAGCAGGTTGAGCGCCCAGCGCACCGGCTGTCCGTCCGGGGTGACCACGTCGAAGGAGTTCAGCCGGGCGTTGTGCGCCGGATCGAGCACCCCGGTCATCACACCGTGCACGGCCAGCGCGGTCAACGCGAGGGGCCGTCGCTCGTGCGCCGCCGCCACCACGGCGTCCGTCGCCGAGGCGTAGTCGGTGGCGTCGACGAGGACACCGAGAACGTTGCGTTTGGTCTGGCGAGTCATGCCTGCGGCACCCACTTGTCCACGTTGGCCTCGTAGATCTCCCGCAGGATCATCGGCACGTCGTACGTGATCTTCCAGTCCGGGTACTGCGCCTCGAACCGGGCCATGCTGCTCACGTACCACTGGTGGTCGCCGGTGCGGTTCTGCTCGACGTAGTTGATCTGCGCCTCGCGGCCGGTGATCTCCTCCGCGATCCGGAAGGCCTCGATGTGCGAGGTGTTGGAGTGCCGACCGCCGCCCAGGTTGTAGACCTCGGCCGAACGGGGCGCCCGGAAGAACGCCTCGAACGCGGTCAGCACGTCGTGCGAGTGGATCGCGTCGCGGACCATCTTGCCCTTGTAGCCGAACAGGTTGTAAGTCCGACCCTCCATCACGCAGCGCATCAGGTACGCCAGGAACCCGTGCAGCTCCGCGGCCGAGTGGGCCGGGCCGGTCAGGGTGCCGCCCCGGAAACAGGCGGTCTTCATGTCGAAGTAGCGGCCGTACTCCTGCACCATCACGTCCGCGGCCACCTTCGAGGCGCCGAAGACCGAGTGCAGCGAGTGGTCGATCGACATCTCCTCGGTGATGCCCTGGTACCAGCGGTGGTCCTCGGGCAGCTCGTACCGGGTCTCCAGCTCCAGCAGCGGCAGGCTGTTGGGCCGGTCGCCGTACACCTTGTTGGTGGAGCAGTGGATGAACGGCGCGTCGATCGCGTGCCGACGGGTGTTCTCCAGGATGTTGAGGGTGCCACCGGCGTTCACGTCGAAGTCCGTGTACGGCTCCTTGGCCGCCCAGTCGTGGCTCGGCTGGGCCGCGCTGTGGATCACCACAGCGATGTCCGAGCCGTACTTTTTGAACACCTGCTCCAGGCCGTCCCGGTCCCGGATGTCCACCGCGAAGTGGGTGTACGAGTTACCGAGGTCACGGCCGAGCCGCTCCAGGCTCCACGAGGTGGAGCCGTCCTCACCGAAGAAGTACCGGCGCATGTCGTTGTCGATGCCGACGACGTCCAGACCGAGGCCGGCGAAGTGCCGGACCGCCTCGGAGCCGATCAGACCGCCCGACCCGGTCACCAACGCGACACTCACACGCCACTCCTGGTCCATCGGAGGCAGAAACCATCGGAGCATAGCGTGACGCCCGGCACGCCCCGATATGACGGAAGGGCCCCGCATCAAGCGGAGCCCTCGTCTTTTGGTGGGGATGGGGGGAGTTGAACCCCCACGCCCTTTCGGGCACACGGACCTGAACCGTGCGCGTCTGCCATTCCGCCACATCCCCGTGGCACGACCCGGAACACTGTAGCCGCCCCGGACCCACTGTCTCCAACAGGCCCCGGGAATACTACGCTGTCCCAGATGCTCGCCACGAGCGGTTACCGTTCGTGGCGGACGAAAGATTAGCACGGCTGTCCCGGTCCTTCCGAACGGGCCGGGAGCAGGCGGCCGAGCGGCGTGTGAGCTGCGCGCGCGCCGGCCGGATACCATCATGTCCTCGGGACCCGAGGAGGAGCCGGTGAGCGTGCTGCAACGCTTCGAGAAGCGTCTGGAAGGCCTGGTCGAAGGGGCTTTCGCCAAGGTCTTCAAAGGGGTGGTCCACCCCGTGGAGATCCTCAACGCCATGCAGCGGGAGGCCGAGGCGCACAAGGCGATCCTGGCCGGTGGGCGCACGTTGGTGCCCAACCGCTACGTGATCGATCTCTCGCCGTTCGACCACAGTCGTCTGGCGCCGTACGCCGCCGCGCTGGCCCAGGAGTTGGCCCAGTCGCAGGCGGAGTTCATCGGCGAGCAGGCCTGGACGGTCTACGGCGACGTGATCGTGGAGATCGAGCGGGGCGAGGGCCTCGACACGGGAATGTTCCGGGTCACCGCCGAGGTCTACACCGGTGGCGAGGTCGCCCCGGTGTCGGCGCCCGGCTACGACGCCGGTCCGCCCGCGTACCCCGCGTACGACCAGGGTGGCGGCTACGGTCCGCCGCCCGGGCACGGTGGCGGTCGCAACGTGCGGCTGGTCTCCGGTGACGGACGCACCTACCCCCTCCAGATGGGGTCGACGGTGATCGGTCGCGGTGACCAGGCGAACCTGCGCCTGCCCGACGTCGGTATCTCCCGGCGACACGCCCGACTGGATTTCGACGGCGGCCAGGTTGTGCTGACCGATCTGGGCTCCACCAACGGCACCATGGTCAACGGGCAGCGGGTCTCCGCGGTCGCCCTGAACCCCGGTGACATGGTCCAGCTCGGCACCACGACGCTGACCTTCCGCGTGGACGGCTGAGCCGCCTTGCCGGCACTTGTCATCACCGTCGCCCGGTTCGGGTTCCTGATCCTGCTGTGGATCTTCGTATTCACGGTGGTCGGCGTGATCCGTCGGGATCTCTTCGCGGGAGCCCGGTCCGGTCGCCTGGTGGCGGCACCACGCGCGGTTGGCGCCTCGACGGGGCAGGCGGCCAAACCGGCGAAGGTGAAGCGGGGCAGGGCGGCCCACCAACTGGTGGTCACCGCCGGTCAACTGGCCGGCACCCGCATCACCCTGGGCGAAGCGCAGATCACCATTGGTCGGGCCGAGGACTCCACCCTGGTCATCACCGACGACTACGCCTCCGCACGGCACGCGCGACTCGTGCCACGCGAGGGCCAGTGGTTCGTCGAGGATCTCGGCTCGACTAACGGCACGTACCTAGATCGCGCTAAGGTCACCGGACCAACCCCCGTACCCCTCGGCGTGCCGATCCGGATCGGCCGCACTTCCCTCGAATTACGGCCATGACTCTGACCCTGCGCTATGCGGCCCACAGCGACCGCGGTCTGATCCGTGACGGCAATCAAGACTCCGTCTACGCCGGGCCGCGGCTACTCGCCGTTGCCGACGGCATGGGCGGCATGGCCGCCGGTGACGTCGCCAGCAACATCGTCATCGGTGCCATGGCGCCGCTCGACGAGGATGTCCCAGGGGACGCCCTCGTCGACGCGTTGCGTTCGGCCGTCGGCACCGCCAACCAACAACTCCGCGACACGGTGGACGCCAACCCGCAGTTGGAGGGGATGGGCACCACGCTGACGGCGACCCTCTTCTCCGGCAGCAAGCTGGGGATGGTCCACATCGGCGACTCGCGGGCCTATCTCCTGCGCGACGGTGAGTTCGCCCAGATCACCAAGGACGACACGTACGTCCAGATGCTGGTCGACGAGGGCCGGATCAGCGCCGAGGAGGCCAGCAGCCACCCGCAGAGGTCGCTGCTGACCCGCGCGCTGGACGGCCGGGACATCGACCCGGAGTACTCGGTGCGTCAGGTGCTCCCCGGTGACCGGTACCTGATCTGTAGCGACGGCCTCTCCGGCGTGGTGAGCGCCGAGACCATCGGCGAGACCCTGCGGGAGTACACCGATCCGCAGCAGTGCGTCGAGCGGCTGGTGCAGCTCGCGCTGCGCGGCGGCGGCCCGGACAACATCACGGTGATCATCGCCGACGCCACCGACCACGACATCGTCGAGGCCACCCCGATCGTCGGCGGCGCCGCCGCCCGGGATCGCGGCATGGCCACCTCGGCGGACGAATCGACCCCGGCCGCCCGGGCCTCGGCGCTCTCCGCGCCGCGTCCCGCCGTGCCCGAGGAGCCGGCGGCCGCCGACGACGAGCCGGAGCGGCGCAAGCGTCGTCCGGTACGCACCACCGCCATGGCGCTTGCGCTCCTGGTGATCATCGGCGGTGGGCTCTTCGCCGGCTGGACGTACACCCAGCGCCAGTACTACGTGGGTGCCACCGAGGAGGGCCAGGTCGCCGTCTTCCGCGGCATCCAGGGGCAGATCGCCGGGATGGACCTGTCCACGGTGCACCGCACCAGTGGCACCCGCCTGGACGACCTCACCGTCGCCGCCCAGGACACGGTCAAGGTGGGCATCCGGGCCAAGAGTGAACCGGACGCCGAGCGTCAGCTCGCGGAGTTGACCAGCGACACCCCGAGCAACCCCAACCTGAAGCCGCTCTGCACGCCCGACACGGCGGCGCCGACCGGCACGCCCTCGCCCACTCCCCCCGCGAGCCCGACCGTGACGTCCCCGACGCCGGCCACCAGCCCGAGCGCGTCGGTAAACGGGGTCCTCAGCGCGAGCCCGACCATGGCGGCCACCGTACGCGGGACCGATCCGACCACCGCACCCGACGCCACGCCCTCCGACTCGGCACCGCCGGCGCTCGACCCGGCCGGCTGCCGGTCTCCCGAGTGAGTGTCGACTGAGATCCCAAGGACTCCACCCGTGACCGTAGCGGCCACACCGGCATCCTCGCCCGCCACCACGGGCGGGGAGTCCGGCGTACGCCTGGCCCGGTCCCGACGCAACGCCGAGCTGTCCCTGCTGCTGCTGGCCATGGTGCTGGTGGCCGCGTACATGGCGACCGTCGAGGCGAACCTTCTGGACACGGTCACGCCGGATTTCTGGATGCCCGCCGCCGCGCTCGGCGCGGTCTTCCTCGGTCTGCACCTGGTCATCCGGTTCCTCGCCCCGTTCGCCGATCCGGCTCTGCTGCCGGCGGTGGCCCTGCTGAACGGCCTGGGCGTCGGCTTCCTGCGGCGGATCGACCTGGGCGACGCCGCCCCGGTCGACCGGGAGGATCTGGCCACCTTCGCCGGCATCGGCGGGCGGCAGCTCGCCTGGACGCTCGCCGCGGTGATCCTCGCCGCCGGCCTGCTCGCCATCATGCGCGACCACCGTTCGGTCTCCCGGTACGCGTACACCCTGGGGCTCGCCGGCATCGTGCTGGTGATGCTCCCGGCGGTGCTGCCGCGCAGCATGTCCGAGATCAACGGTGCCAAGCTGTGGATCCGGGTCGGCGGTTTCACGCTTCAGCCGGGTGAGTTCGCCAAGCTGGCGCTGCTGGTCTTCTTCGCGTACTACCTCGTGCGCAAGCGTGAGGTGCTCTCGCTGGCCAGCAGGCGGTTCCTCGGTATCGACTTCCCGCGTGGGCGGGATCTCGGCCCGGTGGTCGTGGTCTGGCTGATCAGTCTCCTGGTGCTGGTCTTCGAGAAGGACCTCGGCACCTCGCTGCTGTACTTCGGCATGTTCGTGGTGACCCTCTACATCGCCACCGAACGGGTCAGTTGGCTGCTGATCGGTCTTCTCCTCTTCTTCGGTGGCGCCTATCTCGCGTACGTCCTCGGTTCGACGGTCGGCGGCCCGTTCGCCAACTTCTACCTGCGTGCCGAGATCTGGCTGGACCCGTTCGCCGACCCGACCGACAAGGGCTACCAGCTCGTCCAGGGTCTGCTCGCGCTCGGCACGGGTGGGCTCTTCGGCGCCGGGCCGGGCGGTGGTCAGCCGGACATCCTGCCCGAGGTGCAGAACGACTTCATCTTCGCCGGCATCGGTGAGGAGATCGGCCTCTTCGGTCTCTCCGCGCTGCTGGTGGTCTACCTGCTGATCGTGGAGCGGGGCCTGCGCGCCGCGCTGGCGGTCCGTGACTCGTTCGGCAAGCTGCTCGCCGGCGGTCTCGCCTTCACCCTGGGCCTCCAGGTCTTCGTGATCGTCGGCGGCATCAGTAAGCTCATCCCGCTGACCGGCCAGACCACTCCGTTCCTGTCCGCCGGTGGTTCGTCGCTGATGGCGAACTGGCTGCTCATCGCGGTCCTGTTGCGGGTCTCCGACGGGGCCCGGCGGCCGGTTACCGGCGGCGCCGGCAAGGCGGCCCGGCCCTCGGGCGGTCCGCCCGAGCAGTTGCACGGTGCTCCCACGGAGGTGATCAAGCCGTGAACGCACCCCTGCGCCGTGTCGGCGTCGTCGTCATGGTCCTGTTCGGTCTGCTCTTCGCGAACCTGAACTGGATCCAGGCGTACAAGGCCGACGAGTACCGCACCAGTGACTACAACGGTCGGGTCCAGGTCGCCGACTACAAGCGCAAGCGCGGCAACATCGAGGCCGGCGGCACCGCGTTGGCCACCAGCAAGGAGACCACCGGCAAGCTGAAGTTCCAGCGCACCTACCCGGGCGGCGCCAAGTACGCCCACGTGCTCGGCTACAAGCCGGTCAACCTGGCCGACACCGGCATCGAGCAGTTGGAGAACGACTTCCTGGCCGGCACCAGCGACCAGTTGATCGGCGACCGGTTCAAGGACATGTTCACCGGCGACGAGACCGCCGGCGGCAACGTGCTGCTCACGCTCTCGAAGCGGGCGCAGGACGTGGCGTACGACCAGATGCGCAACAACCAGGTGGATGCGAAGCGGGGCGCGGCGATCGCCATCGACCCGCGTACCGGTGCGGTGCAGGCCCTGGTGTCGATGCCCAGCTTCGACCCGAACCCGCTCGTCAGCCACGACACGGCCGCGGCCGCTGCGGAGATCAACAAGCTGGAGCAGAACCCGGACGGCCCGCTGAAGAACCGCGCCCTCTCCGAGACGCTGCCTCCGGGCTCCACCTTCAAGATCGTCGTTGCCGCGGCGGCGTTGGAGAACGGCGTTACCAAGTCGACCCCGATCCCGGCCGGGTCGAGCTACACGCCGCCCACCTCGGGCACCCCGATCCGTAACGCCGTCCCGTCGATCTGCCCGGAGCCGCAGGTCACCCTCCAGGAGGCGGTCACCGAGTCCTGCAACACGGGCTTCGCGCAGCTCGGCGTGCGGCTCGGCGCGGACAAGGTCAAGGAGAAGGCCCGCCAGTTCGGCTTCGAGCAGGACGACCTGACCGTCGGCCAGCTCGGCGAGGAGGGCGGTCTCCGGACGGCGGCCAGCCGGACCGGCGACATGCTGAACCCGGACGGCGGCACCGACCCGGCCGCACTGGCCCAGTCCTCGATCGGTCAGAACAACGTCCGGATGACCCCGTTGCAGGGCGCGATGATCGCCGGGGCGGTCGCCAACAGCGGCAGCCAGATGCGGCCGTACCTGGTCCGGCAGCTCCTCGCACCGGACCGGACCACCAGCTACTACACCGCGAAGGCACGGGAGCTGCGCCAGCCCGTCGAGCCGCAGGTCGCCTCCGACCTGCGCGACATGATGGTCAGCGTCGTTGCGAAGGGCACCGGCCAGAAGGCGGCGATCAGCGGTTACACGGTCGGCGGCAAGACGGGCACGGCGCAGTCCGCGCCGGACCGCCCCGACCACGGCTGGTTCATCGGCTTCGCCCTGGACAAGAACGGCAACCCGGTCTCGGCCGTGTGCGTCGTACTGGAACAGGCCGGCAGCGGTGGCAGCTCCGAGGCGGCCCGGATCGGTGGCCAGATCATGCGGGCCGCCATCGCCGACCCTGGGGGCCGCTGACATGCTCAGCCCCGGTGTCCAGCTCGGCAACCGCTACCGTCTCGACGAGCGGATCGCCAGCGGCGGCATGGGCGACGTCTGGCGCGGCACCGACCAGGTGCTCGGCCGGACGGTCGCGGTGAAGAGCCTGCTCCCCGCGCTGCTCGACGACCCGGACTTCGCCGAGCGGTTCCGCGGCGAGGCCCGGACGATGGCCACCATCAACCATTCCGGTGTCGTCGACGTCTACGACTTCGGCAACGACCAGCAGATCGCGTTCCTGGTCATGGAGTACGTCGAGGGCGACGCCCTGTCGTCCACGCTGAGCCGGGTCGGCCGGCTCACGCCGGCTCGGACGATGGCCCTCGTCGCGCAGGCTGCGGACGCGCTGCACGCCGCGCACGAGAAGGGCATCGTGCACCGCGACGTGAAGCCGGGCAATCTACTGGTCCGGCCGAACGGCACGCTCGTGCTGACCGACTTCGGCATCGCCCGCTCCGACATCGTCGGGCAGCTCACCGCCGCCGGCTCGGTGCTCGGCACCGCCTCGTACATCTCGCCGGAGCAGGCCACCGGACAGGTGGCCACCCCGGCATCCGACGTGTACGCGCTCGGCGTGGTCGCCTACCAGTGCCTCGCCGGACGGCGGCCGTTCGAGGGCGACAACCCGCTCGACATCGCCATGCGACACGTCCGGGAGACGCCCCGGCCGCTGCCCAACGACATCCCGCCGCAGGTCCGGGCGGTCGTCGAGCGGGCATTGGCCAAGGACCCGGCCGCCCGGTGGCCGAGCGCCGCCGCCCTCGCCGCGGTCGCCCGGCAGCTCAAGGCCGCGTTGTCCCAGCAGGCCCGGGCGGGCGGTCACTCCGCGCCGATCTCCGGGGCACCGTCCTCGCCCGCCGCGCCCGGCCGGGCCCAGGTCCCGCAGGCACAGCAGTTCCGCCCGCCGGGCGCGCCGCACCGACAGCCGCCCGTCGGGCAGCGGCCCACCACGATCGCGCCGGCGCAACCCCGCCCCACGGCTGTCGCGCCGGCCGTACCGCACGCCCGACCGCCGGTCGCCCAGGGTGGCTATCCGCGCGGCGCCGCAGCGGTGCCGCCGGCACAGACCCGGCAGGAACAACCACCGGCGTACGCCAGGCAGGCCGGACCGGCACCCGAGCCCAGCCGTTCCCGGCCCGGGATGGTGCTCCTCGCCATCCTGGTGGCCTTACTGGTCCTGCTCTGCTCCGGCGTGATTTCCTACAACCTGCGCAAGCAGTCGCAGAACGGTGCGTCCGAGGCGCCGGCTTCACAGACCGTGACGTCCGGCGCGCTGCGGCTCGACGGACGCGACGATGCGACCCGGACGTCGTACCGTCGTGAGGGACGATTCCGGCCGGGTGACGGCGGGACGACGACGAGCGAAGGACGACAGACGCGATGACAGCGCAGGCCCGCCTGCTCGGTGGCAGGTACCAGGTCGGCGAGCTGCTCGGCTACGGCGGCATGGCCGAGGTGCACCGCGGTCGCGACCTCCGGCTCGGTCGGGACGTCGCGATCAAGATGCTCCGCACCGACCTCGCCCGGGACGCGACGTTCCAGATGCGCTTCCGCCGGGAGGCACAGAACGCCGCCTCGCTCAACCACCCGGCGATCGTGGCGGTCTACGACACCGGCGAGGAGACCGCTCCGACCGGCGAGACGTTGCCCTTCATCGTCATGGAGTTCGTCAACGGACGGACGTTGAAGGAGGTCCTCGGCGCCGAGGGCCGGTTGCAGCCCCGTCGTGCGTTGGAGATCTGCGCCGACATGTGCGCGGCGTTGGAGTTCAGCCACCGGCACGGCATCATCCACCGGGACATCAAGCCGGGCAACGTCATGCTCACCCAGACCGGCCAGGTCAAGGTGATGGACTTCGGCATCGCCCGGGCGCTGGCCAGTGGCGCGACCACCATGACGCAGACCAGCGCGGTCATCGGCACAGCTCAATATCTGTCACCCGAGCAGGCGCGCGGTGAGGCCGTGGACGCCCGCTCCGACGTGTACGCGGCCGGCTGTGTCCTCTTCGAGCTGGTCTGTGGGCATCCGCCGTTCGTCGGCGACAGCCCGGTCAGCGTCGCGTACCAGCACGTACGGGAGACTCCGCCGACCCCGAGCGACATCAACCCGGACGTGACGCCGGCGGTCGACGCGATCGTGCTGAAGGCGCTCTCCAAGAACCCGCTCAACCGCTACCAGAGCGCCGGCGAGATGCGGGCCGACCTGCTCCGCGCCGCCGCTGGCCGACCCGTGCTGGCCACTCCGGTGCTGCGCGAGGCGGAGACGGTGGCGATGGCCCCGGCCGGGGGCGCTGGCGGCTACCCGACCGCCGCCACCGGATCGCAGACCCGGCAGATCCCGGCGCGTGTCGGCGACCCGCGCCAGCGCAAGGCGTCCTCGTGGCTGATCGCCCTGTTCAGCGCGGTCGGCGTGCTGGCGGTGATCGCTCTGGTCGCCGCGCTGCTGTGGAGTCAGCAGGACAAGGATCTGAAGTCGGTGCCCACCCTCGCCGGCAAGACCCGCGACGCGGCGGTCACCGAGATCCGTAACGCCGGCTTCAACCCGGTGGTGGGCGACCCTGTCCTGGCCAACGACTGCGCGAAGGGCACCGTCGCCAAGCAGGATCCCGCAGCGGGCGCTCGGCTGAAGTCTTCGAGCACGGTGACCGTCCAGATCTGCGACGGCAAGCCCGACGTCAAGATCCCCCCTGCGCTGGTCAACTCGCAGTTCGAGAATGTCAAGCCCCAACTCGAAGCACTGGGGCTGGTCGTCGAGCAGAGGTCGGTCGACAATCCCGCGCAGAAGGGCATCGTCGTCAAGGTCAACCCGCCCTCGGGGACCACCGTCCCCCAGGACAGCAAGGTGACCGTCGACGTCTCGCGCGGCAACGTCAGCAAGGTGCCCAACGTCGTCAACTCCACCAAGGACGAGGCGGCTGCGGAACTCCGCGCGGCGGGGTACGTGGTCTCGTTCCGTGACGGTGACGAGGTGCCCGCCGCCGAGGCCGGCCGGGTCCAGAAGCAGAACCCGAAGGGCGGCACCGAGCTCGCCCAGGGCAAGACGGTGACCATCGACATCGGCATCGCGGAACAGGTCGAGGAGACGCCGACTCCGTCGGGGACGCCGACGCCGACGCCGAGTGGCACGCCTACGCCTGGCGGCGGTGGCGGCTCCGGCCAGCCGATCTTCCCGCCGCCGGTCCGCCTCTCCGGGGAGTAGCGGTCCGCATCGGGGTGCGGGGTCTTGAGGTCTCCACCGGCGACCGTCCACCAGCGGCGGGCCGCTGGCGACGACGGCTGCGGCGCGCGGCGATCCTGGGTGTGGTCGTGGCGGTGCTGAGCAGTCTCCCGTGGTCGTGGACGACGATCGGCGCACGGGGGCACCGCTACGACGCGGAGGAAGCGCCGGCCGCCGACGTCGTGATCGTCCTGGGCACCGCTGCGGCAGCGGACGGGCAGCAACCGAGCGACAGGCTCGTCGGCCGTCTGGACACCGCCGCCGAGCTGGTGCGTACCGGACGGGCGCGGGTGGTGCTCGTCTCCGGCGATGGCGCGGGCACGTCCGGCGATGAGCCGACGGTGATGACGGCGTACCTGACCGAGCGACTCGGTGTCGACCCGCGACGGGTGGTGGCGGACCCGTTCGGCCTGGACACGTACGACAGCTGCGTCCGCGCCCGGGACGTGTACGGCGTCGAGCGCGCGCTGGTCGTGACGCAGTCCTACCACCTGTCCCGGGCGGTGACGCTCTGCCGGCACCTCGGCCTCGACGTCGACGGGGTCGCCGCTCGATGCGACGGATGCGGGTCCGTCATGCTCGCCGGCAAGGCGGTCCGGGACTACCTCGCCAGCGGTAAGGCAGCCTGGGACGCGCTCCGGGACCGGCCACCCGCGGTCCGGTCATCGGTGAGCCCGGCCGTGCGGGATGCCCTGGGAAGCTGACCGGCCGATGCCGATCTCTACGCGTTGGCGAAGGCGGCGAGTCGCCGGGCGTCCACCTCGGCGGCCAGCGCGGGGGCGCGCTCCAGCGCCTCGGTGTGACCGCAACTCGCCAGCCAGTTGGCGAGCATCAGGTGACCACCCTCGGTGAGCACCGACTCCGGGTGGAACTGCACACCCTCGATGGGCAGCGTCCGGTGCCGCATCGCCATCACCACCCCGGAGCCGGTCCAGCCGGTGACCTCCAGCTCGTCGGGCAGCGTCTCGGGGAGTACGGCCAGCGAGTGGTAGCGGGTGGCGGTGAACGGGTCGGGCAGGCCGGCGAGCACACCGACGGAGTGGTGCCGTACCTCGGACGTCTTGCCGTGCAGCAACTCGGGAGCCCGCGTCACGGTTGCCCCGAACGCCTCCCCGATGGCCTGGTGGCCGAGGCAGACGCCGAAGATCGGCAGCTTGCCCGCGTACTCCCGGATGACGTCCAGGCAGATACCGGCCCGGTCCGGGCTGCCCGGCCCGGGTGAGAGCAGGACACCCGTAACGTCGAGCCGGCCGACCTCGGCGACGTCGATCTCGTCGTTGCGGCGTACGTCGCAGTCCACACCGAGCTGGCCCAGGTACTGCACCAGGTTGAAGACGAACGAGTCGTAGTTGTCGATCACCAGGACGCGCATCGTCACCTGCTCGTGGAGGACGGCTCGGGGTTGTTCCGTTCCGTGTCGTACGGCAGGTCGTGCTCGTCGCCGCCCGGGGTCTCCCCGGTCACCGCGTCTCCACCGCCCGGCTCGCCGGGTTCTCCGGGAACGCCGGAGTCCTGGGTGACCTGCACGTCGTCGAAGGGCAGCAGGGGCTCGGCCCACGGGAAGGCAACGTACCAGAGCAGGGCCACCGTGGCGACGGCGAGCAGCACCGAACCGGTGAGCTTGCCGGCCAGTCCGAACGGGAGCTTGCGCCAGATGAACGCGTACATCGCGTCAGCCTCCCAGCTCCGTCGGGCGGCCGGCCGACTTTGGCTGGGTCCGGTCCAACTCGGCGTGGACGATCAGGCGCTGGTAGTTGTCCCACTTCGGGTTGCAGGTGGTCAACGTGAGCATTCGCTTGGTCGGCTTCTTGTCTGGCTCGCCGGGCACCGGTGCCACGACCTCGACCTGCGTGGGCTTGACGATCCGGGTCTGTGCCACCCGGTAGACGAACCAGTCGGTCTTGCTCTCGACCACGATCGCATCGCCGTCGTGCAGCTCGTCCAGCCTCCAGAAGGTGGCCCGGTTGCGGTGGCCGGCCACGGAGAAGTTGCCGATTTTGCCGGGCAGCGCGCTGGTCGGGTAGTGGCCGGGGGCGTACCGGATGTCGTCCTGGGTGACGCCCTCGACCACCACCCAGTTCTTCTCGAGCTTGGGTATGTAGAGGCCGGCGATCGGCTTGCCGCGCACAGGTGGGGCAGGTTTGGCGCTCGGGCCCGTGGACGGAACGACCGTCGGGTCGTCGGTCGGCCCCCACTCCTCGGCGAGTTGGCTGCTGAGGTCGTTCTGGTGGGCGTCGACGACGGCGGACTTGCCCCACACCTCGTAGCCGGCGAAGAGCAGCACCACCAGGCCGAAGGTGATCAGAACCTCGCCGGTGGCCCGGATGCCGGTCCGCAACCGGGAGGCGAGGGACGGGCGGGTCAGCTCGGAGTAGACGCTTTTGTAACCCTCGCCGGTCTGGTGTGGCCGGAGTTGGACGACCCGTTCCCCCCGACGCGGTCGGGGCGGCTCGGCGGCTCCGTCGTCCGCGCCGGCCGGGTCGTCGGGGGTGGGCGTACGGGGAACCGCGCCCATCAGCGCCGTCGAGTCCATGGCCGGCGGTCGGGGCGTCGGTCCCTTGGTCACGGCGGGGATGACCGCGGTGGCGTTCGGATCATCGGTGCGACTGGACCCGGCCGGGGAAATGGGAGTGCTCGACGTGCTGGTCGGACGAGTGGACCCGGCGGCGACCTTCGGGAGGAACGCGGTCGGCGCGTCCCCGACCGGAGGCGTGGAGGCCGCTGCGGGTGTCGAAAGATCGGGCCGACCGAAGTCGCCGGAAGTCGGGGTGCCGGAAGCGTTGACCGGCGTGGTCGGTGCGCCGGCGGTTGAGGGACGGCTCGCTGCGGCACCTCCCGCCGCTAGTGGCCGTGTGGGGTCGGTGCCCGGGGCGGCAGGTCGGACCGGTCCCTGCGGGGAGGGTGCGGCCGGCCCGCCGGGAGCGGGGGAGTCACCGTGCGGTGCGACGTCGGCCGCCGGGATGCCCGGCCAGCGCGGCGGCGTCGTGGGGGCCGGGTGGCCGGGGGTGTGCTGCGGGTCGGGTCGTCCGGCGCTCGGCGGCGCGGCGTTGTCGGCGCGCGCGGCAGGGGCATGGTGGCCCGCCTGCGGCGGAGCGGAACGGTCGACCGGGGACGGACCGGTCGGGTTCGGCGGCTCGAAGGTGGCCGGCGGGCGGGTCGTCCGTGGGCGACTGGGCAGCACAGGCTCGGGCCAGTTGCCGGTCGGCGCCCGGCCCGGAGTGGGCTCGACGCGGCCTGGGGACGACTCCGTACGGCCCGGGGACGACTCCGTACGGCCCGGGAGCGGTTCGGCGCGCCCCGGCTCGGGACGGTTGACCTTGGGCAGGAAGGCCGTCGGTTCGTCGCCCTGGTCCCGGTGTCGCCCGTCGCGCCGGTCCTCGGGGTCGCTCACTTGGGCACCGTCGCCGAGCGCAGGGCGGTCGAGTCCTCGAAGGCCGGCACGGTCACGGTGGAGACGGACTCCTTGTAGCCGAGTTGGTAGTCGTCGACAGCGTCCTTGAACAACCGGACTCCCTCAGAGCTGGCGAGGGCCTGCCGAAGTGCAGCGGGATCGCCGATTGCTACGATCTTGAATGGTGGGGAGTACACCCGGCCATGTAGCAGCAGGGTGTTACCGACGCAGCGTACCGCGCTGGTTGCGAGCACGCGGACGTTCATGATTGACATGGCCTCGGCACCACCTGCCCAGAGCGCGTTGACCACCGCCTGTACGTCGCCCTGGTGCACGACCAGGTCGTCGTTGGTGGCGTCGGAGTGGGCCTCGTCGTTGTGCTGGGGTGCGTCGTTCAGCTCGACCGTCACGGCCGTGCCGCTGACGGGAGTGAATCCGGCGGCCTGGAGGCTGCGTTGGGCGCGGTTCTGCTGGCCCTTGATCGGTGCGTCCGAGTCGGCGAGCGTGTTGGTGCGTTGCTCGACCTCGTTCCGCAGGGTGGCAGCGCGGCGCTCGCTCGCTGTGACCTGCTGCTGCCGCTCCTCGATGAGCTGGTTGAGCTGGGGCCGCCGGTCCTCCCTCAGGGCGGTGCCGCCCGCCGTGGTCGCGGTGGTGGTGAACAGCAGCCCCGCCGCGGCGGCGATCAGGGGAACCCCGATCGACCAGCCTGGTCGCCGTTGGCGTGGCCGCCGGGGCAGCAGCCCGGCGACGGCCCGTCGGAGGACCTTCTGCCAGGAGGCGGCGCCGGATGTGTACTCCACCGAGCGTTCCTTCCGCGTGTCGGGGACAGGTTCGTGACGGCTGGGCCGTGATGCGAACAGTCCCGCCCTTTTCGGTCACTCCATGTACCTGCCTGACCCCATTCGTGGTCCAGGCGGCCGTTCGGGACTACGCTAACTGTCGAACATTATTGGCCATGAACCGTCGCCTCCGCGTCCGGTTGTCAGGCCGGACGAGGTTGTCACCCCCTCTGGAGAGCGCCGTGCCCAAGTCTCAGGTCCGCAAGAAGAAGGTGTACACCCCGCCGACGGACGTCCGTCCGACGACGACGGCGGCGGCGTCGCGCAAGCCTAGCCCGGTGTGGCTTCCGATCACCGCGGTCGCGCTGATCGTCGCGGGCATCGGCTGGCTTGTCGTCTACTACCTCTCCGAGCAGGAGTACCCGGTCGCCTCGTGGCAGTACTGGAACCTGGCGGTCGGCTTCGGCGCGATGGTCGCGTCGCTGGTGCTGCTCTCCCGCTGGCGTTGAGCCCGGTCGGGGCGCCACCGCACCCCGGGATCCCACCACCGCTCCGCAGGATCTCCATCACCCGCCGAGCCCCTGCCCGGCAGGGCCGGGCTGGGCACCCTATGGTGTCCGCAGGCAGCGCGGCCTACTGCGAGATGACTCACGTTACTGCTGGGTAACCTTGCGCGTAGGCTGCACTGCATGACCGAGCGGAGCGAGGTCATCGACCGGTCCGGTCGCGGGTGTGGCGGCGGCGCGATGTTGGCCGCTTCCTGCCCCGGCCCCGGTTGCTGAACCGCTCGACGAGCAGTAGACCGGGGAGGCCAACTCGATGGGCAGCGTCCAGATCGTCACCACGATCCTCGCGGCTGGCATCACTGCCGTGGCCGTGTGGCTGGCGGTGCGCGCGGTCATGAAGATGACGGCCGTCATCCGGTTGGGGCAACCCGCTCCGGAGCGGTTCGCCGACAAGGGCGCCCGCACCAGGAAGATGCTGGTGGAGACCGCCGGCCACACCCGGATGCTCAAGTGGGGTGTGGTGGGTGCCGCCCACTGGTTCGTGATGGTCGGCTTCATCGTGCTGTCCCTGCTGGTGCTCGAGGCGTACTTCGAGGTGGTCACGCCGACCGGCGGACTGCCGGTCATCGGGCACTGGACCGTCTTCGGGCTGGCCACCGAGATCATCACGGTGCTGGGGTTGGTCGGCATCCTGGTGTTGATGGCGATCCGGCTGCGTAACCGGCCGAGCCGGCCCGGCGGTCGCTCCCGCTTCACCGGCTCGACCATGTGGCAGGGCTATTTCGTCGAGTGGATCGTGCTGCTGGTCCTGATCTTCGGCTTGGTGATCCGGGGCTTCAAGGTCGCCACCGACCACTTCGAGTATCCGGTCTGGGCGACCCCGGTCAGCCACGCGGTCGGCGCGATCCTCCCGGACTGGTCGGACGGCGCGAGCGTCGCCGCGCTCATCAAGATCGTCATCTCGATGACCTGGCTGATCGTCATCTCGCTGAACGTCACCATGGGCGTCGCCTGGCACCGCTTCCTGGCGTTCCCCAACATCTTCTTCAAGCGCGACCCGGAGAAGCCGGCCGGTTCCGGGCTGGGCCCCCTGCGTCCGATGACCAGCCAGGGCAAGCCGCTCGACTTCGAGGAGGCCGACCCGGAGAAGGACCAGTTCGGCGTGGCCCAGGTCGAGCAGTTCACCTGGAAGGGCCTGCTGGACTTCAGCACCTGCACCGAGTGTGGGCGCTGCCAGTCGCAGTGCCCCGCCTGGAACACCGGCAAGCCGCTGTCGCCGAAGCTGCTCGTGCTCAGCCTGCGCGACCACGCGTACGCCAAGGCCCCCTATCTGCTGGCCGGTGGCGGCAAGGACCTCACGGGCGAGGAGAAGGCCACCCAGGCGCAGCTCGCGCACCTGGACGTCCTGTCGCTCGCCGAGGGTGACAAGCCGCTGATCGGCACCGCCGAAGAGGGCGGTGTCATCGACCCAGACGTCCTCTGGTCCTGCACCACCTGCGGCGCCTGCGTCGAGCAGTGCCCGGTGGACATCGAGCACGTGGACCACATCGTCGACATGCGGCGCTACCAGGTGCTGATCGAGTCGAGCTTCCCCTCCGAGGCCGGCGTGATGCTGCGCAACCTGGAGAACAAGGGCAACCCGTGGGGCGCGCCGCAGAACACCCGCGAGGACTGGACCAAGGGCCTCGACTTCGAGGTGCCGCGGGTCGGCGAGGTGGACGACTTCGAGTACCTGTTCTGGGTCGGCTGCGCCGGCGCGTTCGAGGATCGGGCCAAGAAGACCACCCGCGCGGTCGCCACGCTGCTCAACGAGGCCGGCGTGAGCTTCGCGATCCTCGGCGAGGGCGAGACGTGCTCCGGTGACCCGGCCCGCCGGATCGGTAACGAGTTCGTCTTCCAGATGCTCGCCCAGCAGAACGTCGAGACGCTGAACGAGGCGTTCGAGGGCCGCGAGAAGGCCAAGCGCAAGATCGTCGCTACCTGCCCGCACTGCTTCAACACGCTGGGCAACGAGTACGGCCAGCTCGGCGGCGAGTTCGAGGTGGTGCACCACACCCAGTTGCTGGCCCACCTGGTGTCCACCGGCAAGCTGACCCCGGTGCAGCCGGTCGACGGCGGTGTCACCTACCACGACCCCTGCTACCTGGGCCGGCACAACCGGGTCTTCGCCGCCCCCCGCGAGGTGCTGGGCACCGCCATCGGAGGCGGAGCCGGAGATGGTCAGGGTGACGCAGCGATCCGGTCCGGTGCGGGCCGCGACAGCGGCCTGATCGAGATGCCGCGCAACAGTGAGCGCTCCTTCTGTTGCGGCGCAGGCGGCGCCCGGATGTGGATGGAGGAGAAGATCGGCAAGCGGATCAACGTGGACCGGGTCGAGGAGGCCATGGCCACCGGGGCGAAGACGGTCGCCGTGGGCTGCCCGTTCTGCTCGACCATGCTCAACGACGGTGTCAACGGCAAGGGCGCCGGCGAGCAGGTCGAGGTCATCGACGTCGCGAGCGTCCTGCTGCGCTCGGTCAAGCCCGAACAGCCGCGCGGCGACAAGGAGTCGACGGCGGTCGCCGGCTGACGCGTACACCTGGGATCTGCACATCGGTGGCGGCGGCCCGCAGGGGTCGTCGCCGCCGTGCAAGAATCTCGCCGAGGTGAGGGGACATCGACGGCCTGCTCTTGATGACGCTGCTGCCACTGGTCGGCTTCGTTGCGCTGACCGCCGGCAACGCGTTCTTCGTCGCGGCCGAGTTCGCCCTGGTCACGGTCGACCGCGCGGAGATCGACAGGCGGGCCGCCGCCGGCGACGAGGCTGCCCGGACGGTACGCACCGCGCTGCGCGAGCTGTCCTTCCAGCTCTCCGGGGCGCAGCTCGGGATCACCATCACCGCTCTGCTCACCGGCTACCTGGCCGAGCCGGCGCTGGCCCGGATCTTCACCCCGCTGCTGCGTCCGGTGGCCGGGGAGAACACCGAGCGCTTCACCCCGTTCCTGGCGCTGGCCCTGGCGACGCTCCTCTCCATGCTCTTCGGTGAGCTGGTGCCCAAGAACGCGGCGCTGGCCCGGCCGATGCCCGCCGCGCTGGCCACCGCCGGGCCGATGCACACCTTCTCCCGGACGTTCGGCTGGTTGATCCGGGGCTTGAACGGTTCGGCGAACCGGCTGGTCCGGGCGCTCGGCGTGGAGCCGCAGGAGGAGTTGGCGAGCGCCCGCTCGCCGGAGGAGCTGGGCCTGCTGGCCGCCATCTCGGCCCGCGCGGGCGCGCTGCCACCGGACACGGCGATGCTGCTGCGTCGCACCATCCGGTTCGGCGACAAGCGGGCGGCCGAGGCGATGACCCCGCGGGTCGACGTGGTCGCGTTGCGGGCCACCGCGACCGTGGCCGAGCTGCTGGAGGAGTCCCGGCGGACGGGACGGACCCGCTTCCCGGTGTACGAGGAGACCCTCGACCTCGTCACCGGCGTGGCGGGTGTGCCGGACGCGCTGGGCGTGCCGCTGGCCGCGCGGGGGTCGACCATGGTCGCGGCGGTGGCCCGGGAACCGGTGTACGTGCCGGAGAGCCTGGACCTGGACGGCGTGCTGGCGGCGTTGAAGGCGGCCGGCGCCGACCTGGCCATCGTCGTCGACGAGTACGGCGGCACGGATGGCGTGGTGACGATCGAGGACCTGGTCGAGGAGCTGGTGGGCGAGATCGCCGACGAGTTCGATCCGGCCACCGTGGACGACGTCGAGCCATTCGAGCTGACCGTGCCGGGCGGTGAGCGCACGGTGCTCGTCGACGGCGTGCTGCGCTCCGACGAACTGGTCGAGCAGACGGGTTTCCGGCTGCCCGAGGGGCCGTACGAGACGCTGGCCGGCTTCCTGCTGGCGCGGCTCGGGCACATTCCGCTGCCCGGCGAGACGGTCGACGCCGACGGCTGGGAGTTCACCGTGGTGGAGGTGGAGCGGCACCGGATCGAGCAGGTCCGGGTGTTGCGTCCGGCGGATCCGGGCGCCGATGACTGAGCTGTTGGTGGCCGTGCTGCTGCTGCTCGGCAACGGCTTCTTCGTGGGCAGTGAGTTCGCGCTGATCGCGTCCCGTCGGACGGCGATCGAGCCGTTGGCGGCCGGCTCGAAGCGGGCCCGCTGGGCGTTGTCGGCGATGAACCAGATCCCGCTGATGATCGCCGGCGCGCAGCTCGGTATCACGGTCTGCTCGCTGGGCCTCGGCGCGATCGCGGAGCCGGCGCTGGCCCATCTGCTCGAGTCGCCGTTCCACGCCGTCGGTCTGCCCGAGCGTGCGGTGCACCCGGTGGCGTTCGTGCTCGCGCTCGGCGTCGTCGTCTTCCTGCACACGGTGGTGGGCGAGATGGTGCCGAAGAACATCACGCTGGCCGGCCCGGAGGTCTCCGCGCTCTGGCTGGGCCCGGCCATGCTGGCGTTCTGCGTGGCCACCAAGCCCCTGCTGCTGGCGATGAAGTGGGCCGCCCGCCGGGTGCTGGCCCTGTGGCGGATCGAGGCGACGGAGGCCGTCAAGACGGTGTTCACCGCCGAGGAGTTGGCGGGGCTGGTGTCGCAGGCGCGTACGGAGGGACTGCTCGACGCCGAGGAGCACGCCCGGATCACCGGTGCTCTGGCCCTGCACACCCGGACCGCGGCCGACGCCCTACAGCCGTGGTCGACGGTGATGACGGTGGCCGAGGACGTCTCGCCCGCGTCGTTGGAGGTGCTGGCCACCCGTACCGGCCGGTCCCGCTTTCCGGTGGTCCAGCGGTCCACCCGTCGCGTGCTGGGCTTCGTGCACGTCAAGGACGTCCTCGGGTACGCCGGACAGGGGCGCCGAGCGCCGGTGCCGGCCGAGGTGTACCGGCCGTTGGCGGTGGTGCCACCGGACCGTACGCTGGCCGACCTGCTGCTCGCGATGCGCAGGGAACGGCGGCACATGGTGCTGGTCAGTGACGGCCGTCGTCCACTCGGGGTGGTGACACTCGATGATGTATTGACCGCAATCGTTGGTTAAATGACCAATACACTTGGTGTGCAAGTGGTTGCGCGACAGTGACGTTGGCTCGGCTCGCCTTGCTTCCGGTCCGGCGCTTCCCTAATGTGGTGCTCTGACCGCTGTGGGTCGTCTGCCTCGGCCCTTCCCTCACGCGAGGCGCCCGGCGGTCGGTTGCAAAGGAGTCGGTGCCGGTGGCAACCATGCCCCCTCATCGTCACGCACCAGGGCTGTTGTCCGTTCGACCGGGTGGTCTGCGCAGGGTCGCCCACCGTCTGCTCGTGCTGGTCGCGGCCGCCGCGGTCGGTGCCGGGATGCTCGCCGTGCCGGCGCAGGCCGAGCCGACGGTTGACGAGATCGAGGCGCAGATCGACAAGAAGTGGGAGCAGTTGGAGCCCACGATCGAGCAGTACAACAAGGTGCGGGCGCAACTGAAGGTCAACAAGAGCAAGTCGGCAGCGCTGCAGAAGAAGATCGAGCCGCTGGCCCTGCAGAGCGAGTTGGCGCTCAACCGGGTCGGTGACCTCGCTTCCCGTTACTACATGTCGGGCCCCTCGCAGGAGATCGGCGCGCTGCTGGTCAGCGCCAAGCCGGACACGCTCACCGAGCAGCTCACCCTCCTCGACCGGCTCGCCGCCCAGGAGCGCAAGCAGGTCGCGGGTGTGCTGGCCGTCCGGGCCAAGTACGACGGCGAGAAGCAGAAGCTCGACGCGCTGATCGCCACCCAGACCAAGCAGCAGAACGACCTGGCGGCCAAGAAGAAGCAGATCGACGCCGAGATCAAGAAGCTCGAAGCGTCGATGCCGAAGACCACTGTCAAGACCGCCGGCTGCCCGACCATCAACGGCGTGATCAGAGCGGCCGCTCAGAAGGCGATCAGGACCGCCTGCCAGCAGGTCGGCGACCCGTACGTCTGGGGTGCCACCGGCCCGAACTCGTTCGACTGCTCGGGCTTGACCCAGTACGCCTACAAGTCGGCCGGGATCTACCTCACCCACCACACGGGTGACCAGTGGAACGAGGGCAAGGTCGTCTCGCGCGGTGATGAAATGCCCGGTGACCTGGTCTTCTTCTACTCCGGCCTGAGTCACGTCGGGCTGTATCTAGGTAACGGCATGATGGTGCACGCACCACGGGCCGGCAAACCGGTGATGGTGTCCAGCATCAACACCATGCCCGTCGCGGGGTTCCGTAGACCCGGCTGATCCGCACCACGCACGCCGACGGCTCCCGGTCACACCGACCGGGGGCCGTCGTGGCTTCTCAGCGGGGTGCGCCCACCGGTGACGGCAGGAGCTGTACGTCGGCGAGGTCGACGTACATGATGCGATGGCCGAACTGGATCTGCACGTACCGCTTCTCGCCCCGGATCACCGTCCAGTCGCCGGGGGACGAACCGTCGAACGTGCTGGCCCGGTAGTACTCGCTCTGCAGCACGGTGCCGACGGCGTACCGCTGACCGGCGGCGAGGGTGTACTGCAGTGGCGAGATCGTCTGGTAGGGCACGCCGGCCGGGTAGGCCGCCTGCTCCGGGTACGCCCGCCCGTACACCGGGATCGTCGCCCGGCCGGGCTTCGGGGTGACGACCATCCCGACGGTCCAGGCGGCGGTCGGCGCGGATGTCGGGTTGTGGAACCAGGCCCGCTGTCCGAGGTACCAGATGGCCGTCCAGTCGCCCTGCCGACCGGCCAGCGCGTACGTCTGGCCGGCGGAGGCGCGGGCGCCGTGGTCCGACACGTCCATCGTGTCCGGGGTGCCGTCGGGACGCAGCGCGATGTCGTTGACCAGTGGCGCGTCCGCGGACGGCGCGGTGTGCAGGATCACCGACGAGGAGCCGCGCGGCGCGCACGGCGTCCCCGGGGTGACGCAGCCGGTGAACGCCGGCTGGTTGGTCGTGTAGTCGGGGTCGATCCGGACCAGCCCGGTGGCCGGGGTGCCGGTGTCCAGCCGTGGCGCGTGCAGCAGGTCGAGGTAGTGCGTCCAGTCCCAGTAGGGCCCCGGATCCCAGTGCATCCCACGCACTGTCGACGCGGTGGTGCCGGGCACGTTGTCGTGGCCGATGATGTGCTGGCGGTCCAGCGGGATGCCCAGCCGCAGCGCGAGGTGCCGGACGAGCTTCGCCGAGGTCCGGTACATCGCCTCGGTGTACCAGGTGCCCTGCGCGGCGAAGCCCTCGTGTTCCAGCCCGATCGACTTGGCGTTGACGTACCAGTTGCCGGCGTGCCAGGCGACGTCCTTGGTCCGGACGTGCTGGGCGATCTGCCCGTCCACTGAACGCAGCGAGTAGTGCCAGCTCACGTAGGTCGGGTCCTGGACGAGTTGGAGTGTGGTCGCCCAACTCGCCTCGGTGTCGTGGATGACGATGTACTCGATCCTCTGCCGGGCGGGCCGGTCGGAGAGATCGTGGTTGCCGTAGTCGCCGTCGCCGAACGCCGCGTAGGGGGCGGGGATCCACTCACAGGACACCGTGCTCGGGCATTCCAGTCCGTCCGGGCGGGCGAGTCGCCGCAGGCCCAGCCGGTCCAGCCCGGATCGCTCGGGTCGTACGGCGCGGGCCGGCAGCGTGACCCGCTGGCCGTCGTCGGTCACCCGGGTCTGGCCGGTGCCGATCGTGGTGAAGACCTCGTCGGCGAAGGCCGCCGCGGCATCGGCGCTGTCCGCGCCGGCGTAGTGGGCCACCGCGCCGTACCAGGTGGCCGGGTCGGTGCCGGCGCCGACGGGGGCGCCCACCTCCCGTTGGTACGCGGCCAGCAGCGCCGCCCCGCCCCGGATGTTCGTCGTCGCGTCGGTGCGCAGCGCCTCGGTCGTGGCCCCGGTCAGTGTGGCGGCCGCGTCCACGGTCTGCAGGGCGGCGGTGGGTGGCGCGGGGTCGGCGGCCGGGGCGGGCGTCAGAGCGCGGCGGGAGTCGTCGCCACGCGGGTCCTCTCCCGGAGCGTCGTGGTGGGCGCGTCGGGGCAGAGCGGTCACGTGCCGGGCATCGGTCAGGTGCATCGGTCCGTAGCCGCCGCTGGTGCTCGGCGTACCGGCGTTGCTGTCCCAGCGGGACTCCAGGTAGGAGACGCCGAGCAGCACGTGGATAGGTACGCCGTACTCGGTCGCCGCGGCAGCGTACTGCTGCTGGCGGTCGGCGGCGGGCGCGGCGGAGGCGGGGCCGGCGGGGAGTGGTACGGCCGCCGTGGCGGTGAGGACCGCGACGGCGAGCAGGGTCGGACGCTTCATCGAACCCCCTACATGTGAACTGGTGTCGGTGCGGTCACCTTCGCGCCGTACGGGAGTCCACGTCAATACCTTTCCATGTTTCAAAACACGCAGAAAGAAACCTTCACCTAGGCTCGGAGGCCCGCTCCAATCGGTACGGAGTGTCACGGACGCGTGGGTTGCGGATCGGTAACGGCCGTCTCTACTCTGGTCCTTTGTCGGCCCGGTAGCAGGTCTGCCCATCCCGGGCGGTAACGAACCGACACCGCCGAGTCGCTTGCGAGCGAGCCGGGGACCCACGTTCCCCTGGGGTGAATCCGCAGCCACTGCGGTAGGGCGCCCACTTCCCGCCCGAACCCGTCAGCTAACCCGGTAGGCGGTCAGGAAGAAGGAGTACGGAACCCGGTGGCCCTCCATGCCCCGCGGCCGTCGTCCGAGCGGTCGGCTCCGGCCGACGCGACGTCGATCGCGCCGCGCCCACGCTGGTCCCGCTTCACCACCGCACTCGCCGCCCTGGTCGGCGTCGCCGTCGTCCTGACGGGCAGCGCCACGGTGGCCCGTGCCGACCCGTCCGTCGCCGAGATCGAACGGCAGATCGACGCCGACTGGAACAAGCTCGAACCGATCATCGAGCGGCACAACGCCACCCGAGCCGACCTGGCCCTCAAGCGGAAGCAGGCCGACACGCTCGCCGCCCGCATCGCGCCCCTTCAGCGCCAGGTCGACGCCGCGATGAACAAGGTGAGCGCGCTGGCCGTACGGGCGTACATGGGCGAGAACCTGTCGACCGTCAACACGATGCTCGGCAGCCGCTCGCCGAGTGAGCTGGTCGGGCAACTCGAGATGCTCGACCGGTTCGCCCACAACCAGCAGCAGGACGTCCGGCAGGTCGCCGATCTCCGCGACGAGCTGGCCCGGCAGAAGGCGCCGCTGGACGAGATGGTCGCCCAGCTGACCCGGACCGAGGCACAGCTGGCGGCGAAGAAGAAGCAGATCAACGAGGAGATCGACCGGCTGCAGAAGCTGCGCCTCAAGGTGTACGGCAACGGCGGCGGCGGTCCGCTGCGTCCGGCGCCCTGCCCGGCCAGCTATCCGGGTGGCGCTGCCGGCATCGCGGTCAAGTTCGCCTGTGCCCAGATCGGCAAGCCGTACGTGTGGGGCGCCGAGGGGCCGGAGTCGTACGACTGCTCCGGGCTGATGCTGGCCGCCTGGGCGAAGGCCGGTGTGTCGCTGCCGCACAACGCCGCCGCGCAGAGCCGGGTGACCAGGAACGTCAGCAAGGGCGACCTGCGCCCCGGTGACCTGGTCCTCTACTACAGCGACATCCACCACGTCGGCATGTACGTCGGCAACGGCTGGGTGGTGCACGCCTCCCAGGCCGGGGTGCCCGTCAAGATGAAGAAGGCCGACGACGGGCCCATCCACAGCTACGGCCGTCCCGGCTGAGAGACGCGGGAAGCAGTCAGGGCCCGTCGCGATCCGCTCGCGGCGGGCCCTCGTCGTCGCCTACCGCGTCGGCCAGGCGCGCCAGCTCTGCCAGGAACGACTCGGCGTCGGCCCCCGCTGACCCTGGTAACGCGACCCGTAGACCACCGAGCCGTACGGGTGTTCGGCCGGCGAGGACAGCCGGAAGATGCAGAGCTGGCCGATCTTCATGCCCGGCCAGAGGGTGATCGGCAGGTTCGCCACGTTGGACAGCTCCAGCGTCACGTGCCCGGAGAAGCCCGGGTCGATGAACCCGGCGGTGGAGTGGGTGAGCAGGCCGAGGCGGCCCAGGCTGGACTTACCCTCCAGCCGGCCGGCGAGCTGGTCGCCGAGCGAGATCACCTCCAGTGTCGAGGCGAGCACGAACTCTCCCGGGTGCAGCACGAACGGCTCGCCGTCGGGCACCTCGACCACCGAGGTCAGGTCGTCCTGCTGCATCGCCGGGTCGATGTGGGTGTAGAGATGGTTGTTGAAGACCCGGAACAGCCGATCGAGTCGTACGTCGATGCTGGAGGGTTGGACCAGGGTGGGCTCGAACGGCTCCAGGCCCAGCGTGCCGGCCTTGATCTCGGAGACCAGGTCGCGGTCGGAGAGCAGCATCGGACCACCTTAGCGAGGTGGGCGGTGACCAGCGTGTCGAGGTCGCTCCTCGTACATTTGTTCGATAGAATGCCCGCATGGCTTCCTGGTCCGATTTCGCCGCCGACGAGCCCCGCCTCGCCGATGGGATTCGCGTTCTCCTGCAGCAGTACGGGCCGGGCTTCGGCTACCTGGCCACGGTCCGCGCCGACGGTGGGCCCCGGGTCCACCCGGTCTCCCCGGTCATCACCGACGAGGGTCTCTTCTGCTTCATCATCGACTCGCCGAAGCGCCGCGACCTCGAACGGGACGGGCGGTACGCGCTGCACTCGTTCCCTCCGGAGGAGAGCGACGACGAGGCGTACGTGGCGGGCCGCGCCTGGCCGATCACCGATCCGGTCCGGGTGGCCCGGCTGGCGCAGAGCTCCCGTGCCGAGCCGCAGGTCGACTGGCGGCTGTTCGAGTTCACAGTCGACGTGGCGATGTTGACCCGTCGCGAGCAGCACGCCGCAGGCGTTCCCGGCGTCACCCCGAGTCGTCCGGCCGTGCGGGTCTGGCTGGATCCGCAAGCCCCGCCCGCACCGGCCGCGCCTGTCGCCGTACCGCAGACGCGCTCGACCCGGCGCAACCGTGACGTCCAGTGCACGGCCGCCTGACCACGGCCCGATCCGGCACAAACGCCGGTGCCGGCTCCGTCGTGACGGAGCCGGCACCTGGTGTACGCGAGGAGAGCTACGCCGCGCGGTACGCGTTCCACGCGGTCAGCATGCGGCTCGCCTGCCCGGGGGTGAACTGGTACATGCACGAGTCGTAGGTGTAGGCCATGAAGTTGGTGCGCAGCGACGACTTCATCGACCGCTCGGCGGACGAGCCATCGACGATCGGGTACCAGGACGTGTTCGTCGCCCGATTGATCTTGTCGAGTCGGAACGCGAAAGCGGTGGTCGCGCCGCCGGTCCCGCCCGCGTAGGCCTGGTTGAGCACGCTGATCTGCGAGGTGATCATCGATTCCGGGATGTTGCCGCCGGCCCGGTTGCTGTTCTCCTGGATCACGTGCACCGCCACCGGGATGGTGACGGTGGCCAGCGTCGTCGCGCCGGCGCCGGCCCGGTAGTTGGCCCGTTCACGCAACGCCGCCGCAAGGTCGGCGTCCCGCTCGCGGACCTGCTTGGCGGTCAGCTCGTTCGGTTCGTGCAGGGCTGCGGCGCCGGGCTTCGCCCGGGCGTTGGCCTGGCTGCCGGCCGGCTCCGAACAGGCGCCGCCCGGCGCTGCGGAGAAGGCCGAAGCAGCCGGAACGACGCCCACCGCAGCAGTGCTGAGCAGCAGCGCGAGGGTCGTCGACGCGACACCGGCGACACGCCGGGTCAGCAGGTTGGGACGGAGTCCCATGGGCCCACCTCTTTCTGGCGGCGCGGCAGGGGGTGTGTCACGCCGTGGCTGGCATCGTGTGGCAGACGTTACAACTCATCGATGCATTCAAGAGTGACTATATGTTGCCGTCTGGAAACTTTTTCGCGGTGAGCGTGGTCAGCTGGCGCGCGGGGGTGGCTGGGTGCACGGGCGCGACGGCTCGGGTACAGTGGTGCCGCTCGCGGGTGTAGTTCAATGGCAGAACATCAGCTTCCCAAGCTGACAGTGCGGGTTCGATTCCCGTCACCCGCTCCACGCACGGAAGCCCTGGTCAGGACCGATGGTCCCGCCAGGGCTTCCGTCTTTCTAGTTGAAGGGCTCGACACGCGGCTCGGCGGGGCACGCGGGGATGTTGCCGTTGTGCCCCTCGGGCTCCAGCGTCGAGCCCTTCATCCACCCGGAGTACTGGTCGTGAGCGGTGGAGGTGAACACCTGGGTCGCCTTCAGCTTGTTGTTGGGCCAGGCGATCTTGAACCAGACCGTGTCCTGAACCTCGCCCGGCACCCCGGTGAAGTCGGAGTGAGCCAGGCATCGGGCGTACACGGTGGTATTTCCCTTCGCCACGCCCAGCCGGCACTTGACCGCAGGGTCACAACCGCAGTCCTGTTCCTTGCAGGGGCGCACCACAGCTCCCATGTCGACGCCGCTCTCGCCCCAGGTGTTGACGGTCCGAAACGGCCACGGCCCGGTTCCGGTGGGAGCCTGATTCGTCGTGGGCAGCGGCTCGCCCTGCGGATTGTTGCAGTTGATCTGGTTGCCCTTGATCACGCCGCACGGGCTGTTGTTGACCGTGTCCCCACTGCCCTTGTCCGGCTCGAACAGTGCGAAGATTCCGGCGATCAGTGCCCCGATGACAGCAGCGGCGACCACGCCGACAAGCCCGATCATCGCGGCCTTGTTGTCCCTGATGGTCTTGGCCCTGGTGGTCTTGTCCTGGGTGGTCTTGTCCCGCGTCATCGTTCCTCCCCTGCAGGGGTGAGTTTCTTTCTACTGGCAGTACCCAGACGCAGGGGTGCGCAACTCCATGTGACGGAATTGCGACTCAAGGTGATCGATTTGCCGGGGCCTCACGTGCAGCCTGCTAGAAGCCCGGCGTCTGCGTCACCGTCTCCAGAACAGCAGGTGCGTGACTCCGCTGGGGCTGGGCACCGACTCCAGGTGGAAGCGGTCGAGCAGTTCGTCAGGGCTCTCCCACAACCGTTCGCCCCGGTGCAGGTCGACTGGCGCGACGGCGATGTGCATGGTGTCGACCAGGTCGGCGTCGAGGAACGCGCGGATGGTCGCCACCCCTCCGCCCAGGCGTACGTCCCGGCCGTCGGCTGCCTCCTTCGCCCGGGCCAGCGCCTCGGCCGGGCTGGCGTCGAGGAAGTGGAACGTGGTGTCGGCGAGGGCGAACGACGGCCGTACGTGGTGGGTGAGCACGAAGACCGGCGTGTGGAACGGCGGGTTGTCGCCCCACCAGCCCTGCCACTCGTGATTCTCCCAGGGGCCGCGCTGGGGGCCGAACTTGTTGCGTCCCATGATCTCCGCGCCGATGTTGTGCTCGGCGTCGCGGGTCAGGTAGTCGTCCAGGCCGCGGGTGCCGCCCGGCTCGGTGCGGTACACGAAGCTGGCGGTGGCGGAACGCCAGGAGAAAAACGCGGCGGGGTCCGCGTGGCCGAAGGGTCGTTCCAGGCTCTGCCCCTCGCCGGTGCCGAACCCGTCGCGTGAAACGTTGAAGCACTGCACCCGCAAAAGCTGAGGCATGGCGTCTCCTTCAGTTCGTGGTCGTCGTCGTCGGGCCGCCGCCGCTGCCCCGGTCGTCGAGCACGAGCGGGGCGCGACCGTTGACCCTGTACCGGATGTGGGTGACCTGCGGTGTGTGGATGACCCGGGTCGGCGTCAGCTCGATCGCCTCCTTGTCGCCGCGGCCGTCGAACTGCGGTCCGGCGTAGAAGCCGTCCATCGAGACGGACAACTGTGTGGTCACCTTCGTCATGTCGCTTCTTCCCTCTCTCGGGCGGCACCCACCGGGTGCCTGCTCGCAACGAGGTCGGAGTCGATCAGGACGCCCCTACCGTGTCCAGCTGTGACCTGACTCACACAGCGATGCAGACTAGGCTCGCGATCATGCGGATTGGCATCGTGATCCTGCCGGACCAGCGCTGGGCGGAGTCGCAGCACCGCTGGCGGCAGGTCGACGAGTGGGGCTTCGACCACGCGTGGACGTACGACCACCTGGGCTGGCGGGACCTGGTCGACGGCCCCTGGTTCGACTCCATGTCCACACTGACCGCCGCTGCCACGGTGACCAGCCGGATTCGGCTGGGCACGCTCGTGGCGTCGCCCAACTTCCGGCATCCGGCGGCGTTCGTCCGCCAGGTCACCACGGTGGACGACGTCTCGGGAGGTCGGTTGCTGCTCGGCCTGGGCGCGGGGGGCATCGGCTTCGACTCGGCGGTGCTGGGCGGCGAGACGCTGCCGCCGCGTCAGCGGGTCGACCGGTTCGCCGAGTTCACCGAACTACTCGACCTGATCCTGCGCGAGGACGGCACCACCTGGCGTGGTGACTGGTTCGCCGCGGTGGACGCCCGCAACGACCCCGGCTGTGTGCAGCAGCCCCGGGTGCCGTTCGTGGTGGCCGCCAACGGGCCGCGCTCGATGCGGCTGGTGGCCCGCTTCGGGCAGGGCTGGGTGACCACCGGCACCGGCGACGACAACGACCTGGCGAGCTGGTGGGCCAGCGTGTCGACGCTGTCGGCGCGGATGGACCGGACGCTGGCCGAGGCTGGCCGTGACCCGGCGACGCTGGACCGCTACCTCTCGCTGGACTCCGCGCCGGTGTTCTCGCTGAGCAGCGCGCAGTTCTTCGCCGACCAGGTCGGCCGGGCCGCGGAGCTGGGCTTCACCGACGTGGTGACGCACTGGCCGCGCGCGAGCAGTTGGTACGCCGGTGACGAGACCGTCCTGGCCGACGTGGCGACCCGGCTGCTGCCCGAGCTGCGCGGATGACGCCGGCTCAGGTGCCCAGGTCGCCGGTGGCCACGCCGCCCGCGCCGCCGGACACCAGTCGCAGGCGCAGGCAGACGATCGGGGTGTCGTCGTCGACGGGTGTGCCCAGCCGCGCCCAGTAGGCCGAGTGTCCGGCCCGCCACTCCTCGATCGAGCGGTCGCCCTCGCCCTCGGCCCGGGCGAAATCCCAGGGCACGTCGCCGAAGCGGACCACCTCCACGCCGGTGATCTCCACGACGCCGGCCAGCGCGTCGTCGTCGTCGACGAGCGCCAGCCGTTCGCCGACCCGCTCCAACTCCTCGCCCTCCTGCGCGTACTCGGCAAGCCGACCGGCGGTCGCGGTCTTCACACCGGCCAGCACCAGCGTGTTCAGGGTCGTCCGCAGTTCGCCCGGTGTGCCGAGGGCGAGCGTGCGCAGGTCACCGATCCGAGGCCACATCCTGCCGAGGCTAGGCCAGCGCGGCTGGGCGCGCCGCAGTAATTCGTCCGCCGTGGCTCAGATCAGCTGCACGGCGTAGCCAGCGGCGTCGAGCAGCCGTCGGTCACCGGTCACCGCGTGGGCGTCGAGGACCGCGTCGGCCAGCTTGACCACGTGCTCGTCGCCGTGCCGTGCCGCCCGGGCGAAGACCTCCTCCGGCGTCGCATCGGTCACCGACGGCGGCGCCACCGCGTCAGTCGGGGCGTACACCGAGGTCACGGCCGCCGTCGCGGCCCAGGCCGCGGCGAGGCTCGGCGCCCAGAGCGCCCGGTCAAGTGCCGGCAGGGTACGCAGCACGGCGGTCGGCGCCGTTACCGCGTGCACCAGCATGACCGGCTCGGCGTGCCCGAAGCGCAGGTAGTCGAGGCCGGCGTGGTGCACGAGTGTGTGGAGCCCACGCTCCGCCTCGGTCGGCGTCCGCGCGGGGCGCAGCGCCGCGAGCGCCGGTTCCCACCGGGGTACGCCCACCAGCCGGCCCAGCCGCTCCCGGATGCCCCCGGTCCGGTCGTCGATCCGGGGCAGCCCGGCCAGCGCGGCCACCACGTCCGGGGCGTCGTGATCAGCGTCGGTGACCGACGGGGCCGGGGCGAGCAGTCGGTCCGCGCCGGGTACCTGCTGCCAACGGGCCGCCCAGTACCCGAGGGCCTGGCCCAGTTCGGTGAGTCGGGGCGGGTTCCCATCGTGCAGGTGCAGGGCGTGTACGGCATGCCCGACCCGGATCACCCCGTGGGTGGCCCCGGCGGCGATGCCGGGCAGCAGTCGGGGCCACCAGGTGCCGAGCACGTCCCGCCACGGCTGCTCGCGCAGGTGCTGGTCGAAGTACGTCAGCCAGTCTCCGGTCCGCTTCTCGTCGCCCAGCGCCGCCCGCCAGTCGTCGATCGGGCGCAGCCCGCGGGGAAGTTCGTCGAGCCGGCCGAGGTAGTCGTCCAGCCAGCGGTGGACCTGTCGCTCGTGTCCGTGCCGGGCCAGCGCCTCGACCGCCATCGGGCCGTGGTTGGAGAGCCAGCCCTCGTATTCGGGGCCGGTGCGGTGGAGCCGTTCGTACGCCTCGTCGAGGATCCCGTCGCTCATCCGTCGATCGTCGAAGATGAAGTGAACTTCAGGTCAACCCGGCAGATCCGTCCCCGTGATCAGTCCGGTGATCCGCAGCGCGGTGGTGGTTTCGGGCGGGCAGTCGACGGCCACCACCGCGGCACCGAGAACCTGTGCGCCGCGCCTGGCGCAGATGTCGTAGAGGGCGTGGATCTGGGCGCCGGTGCGTACCCAGTCGTCTACCACGAGGACCCGGTCCTCGGGGCCGAGGTGCCGGTCCCGTACGGCCAGGTCGACCTGTCGGCCCCGGTAGTCCGGCGGGCTCTGTGCCCAGGTCAGCGGGCCGGCCGGCAACCTACCGTCGCCGGGCTTGTGTGCGGCCACGAAGCCGACCCCGAGGGCGGTCGCGGCCAGTGGTCCGAGCAGCAGGCCGGTGACCGCCGGGGCGAGTACCACCGTCGGCTCGGCTTCTCGGTACGGAGCCACCAGGGCCGGTCCCAGTTCGGCCAGCACGCCCGGGTCGCGCCACCAACCGGAGATGTCGCTGACGAGGTGGCTGGCGCCCGGTCCGGGGTCGATCCAGCGGAACAGGGCGGCCAGGCGGCCGGTCAGCTCAGCGGGCATTCGTCCATCGTGCGGCACGGGCGCTCGGCGCGTTCGCACCTGGGCCGCTCGACCTACCCCACCTCGGATGATCGGCTATAGCTACCGGGGCAAATACTGGCATACCACCATGATCACGTTGACTTCGGAAGTGCTTCTCTCGTTACGGTCCGACCGGTTTGTTCAGTCGACGAAAGGAACCGGACCGGTGACAGGTAGGCACTCCCGTACCCGCTTCTTCTCCTCTCCGGCGGGCATCGCGGCCACCGCGGCGGTCGGCGTCGCCCTGGCCGTCGGTGGCACGGTCGGTGCCGTCCAGCTCACGTCCGGCTCCGGACAGTCGGGGCAGGCGGCCCTGGACTTCACCCCGACCACTGCCGGCAGCCTCACCCCGAGTTCCCCGACCGCCTCCCCGAGCGCCAGTGCCACCGCGACGGCCAGCCCGTCCGCCAGTCGCTCGCCGCAGGCCGCCTCCCGGGGCAAGACCCGTACCGCGTCGCCGAAGCCGAGCCCCACCAGGGCGAAGAAGACCACGCCCGCGGTGAAGGTCCTCGACAGCGGCTCGTGCGGCGCGTCCTTCTACTCCGACGGGCAGCTCACCGCCAACGGCGAGTCGTTCAACCCGAACGAGCTGACCGCGGCGCACAAGACCCTGCCGTTCAACACCAAGGTCCGGGTGACCAACCCGAGCAACGGCAAGTCGGTCGTCGTGCGGATCAACGACCGTGGCCCGTTCATCGACGGCCGCTGCCTCGACCTCTCCCGTGCCGCGTTCGCGACCATCGCCTCGGTGGACGTCGGCGCGCTCACCGTTCGCTACGAGGTGCTTGGCTGAGTACATTCGGGAACGCCGATCCGGCCGGAAGCGTGGGCCGGCCGGACAGAACATCCTCGGACGACGGGCCAGGTTCATTCACCCGTTCACGTCGATCAGGCATGCTGTCCCTCGTACCCACGCGACTCCTCCAGTCGGGCCGTAGCCCGCTGAGCCCCGGATCCCGCGCCGGCCTCGGCGCGGCCGTCGTCCTGCTCGCGATCGTCTCGATGCTGGAGCTGGCCGACGGCCGCCGTGCCCACTACGTCGCGCTCCTGGTGGCCGCCCCGCTCCTCGCCGCTGCCCTGGCCGCCTGGCGGGTGGTGCTGGGTGTAGGTGCCGCGGCGACCCTCATCGGGATCGGCTTCGCCCTGGCCGACCCGAGGATGGTGCTGGTGACCTCGGTCAACGTGGTCGCCGTCGGGCTGGCGAGCGGGCTGGCCGTGGCGGTGGCCTCGGTACGACAGCGGCAGGCGGAGCAGATCGCCGAGCTGACCAAACTCGCGTCGGTTGCCCAACAGGCGGTGCTGCGTCCGCTCGGGCCGCAGGTCGGCATGCTCTCGGTGGCCGGGCGCTACATCTCCTCCACCGCCACGGCCGAGATCGGCGGCGACCTGTACGAGGCGATCGACACCCCGTACGGCGTCCGCATGATCATCGGTGACGTCCGCGGCAAGGGGTTGGACGCGGTCCGCCTGGCCAGCATCGTCCTGGGCTCGTACCGGCACGTGGCCTACGAGCGGGCCGACCTGCGCGCCATCGTCGCCGACCTGGACCGCGCGGTGGCCCGCAACGTCGGCGACGAGGACTTCGTGACCGCCGCGCTGGTCGAGGAACGGGGCGGGACGCTCACGATCGTCAACTGCGGCCACCCGTCGCCGCTGCTGCTGCGCCGGGGCGCGGTGATCCCGCTGGAGCCGCCCGCGCCGGCCCCGCCGCTCGGGTTCATGCCGGCGGTCCGTCCCCGGGTCGAGCGCCTGGAGCCCGGCGACCGGCTGTTGCTGTTCACCGACGGTCTCGGTGAGGCCCGGCGGGACGGCGAGTTCTTCCCCACCGCCGACCGGGCGTGGCGGCTGCTCGGGCACGGCACGGTCGCCGACGGGCTCGCCTCGCTCGAAACGGCCCTCGTCGAGTGGGTGCACGGACGCCTGGACGACGACATCGCGCTGGTCCTCATGGAGTACGTCGGTTCCCGTACGGGAGTGACACCGGCCGTGCCGAGCTGGGAAGTCGGCACCGCCGAGAGCTGAGCGGGGCCAGCGCCCGGAAACTGTGTAATCGCCGTCACTCGGGTGATCGGCTTGTCGCTGGCTACCCGCGAGTAATACAGTCGGGGTTACTGATCGGTAACACCTGTCCGGAAGCGGGGCCAGCGAGCATGACCCACTACAAGAGCAACCTTCGCGACCTCGAGTTCAACCTGTTCGAGGTCTTCGGGGCGGACCGGGCGTTCGGCCAGGAGCCGTACTCGGAACTCGACACCGACACGGCCCGGAGCTTCCTCGCCGAGGTGGACCGCCTCGCCCGCGAGGACCTGGCCGCCAGCTACACGGACAGTGACCGCAATCCTCCGGTCTTCGACCCGGCCACGCACACCGCGCCGCTGCCGGAGTCGTTCAAGAAGTCCTACCAGGCATTCATGGACTCCGAGTTCTGGCGGCTGGACCTGCCGCCGGCCCTGGGTGGCACCAACGCCCCGCGTGCCCTCTGGTGGGCGCTCGCCGAGTTGGTGCTCGGCGCGAACGCGCCGGTCTGGATGTACTCCTCCGGCCCCTCCTTCGCGCACGTGCTGCACGTCGAGGGCAATGAGCGGCAGAGGGGCTGGGCCAAGCTCTTCATCGACAAGCAGTGGGGCTCCACGATGGTGCTCACCGAGCCGGACGCCGGCTCGGACGTGGGCGCCGGCCGCGCCCGGGCGATCCAGCAGCCGGACGGCACCTGGCACATCGAGGGCGTCAAGCGCTTCATCACCTCGGCCGAGCACGACCTCAGCGACAACATCGTGCACTACGTGCTGGCCCGCCCGGTGGGTGTGGAGGGCGTGGGCGGTCCCGGCACCAAGGGCCTGTCCCTCTTCGTGGTGCCGAAGTTCCACTTTGACGAGACCACCGGCGAACTGGGCGAGCGCAACGGCGTCTACGCGACCAACGTCGAGCACAAGATGGGCCTGAAGGTCTCCAACACCTGCGAGGTGACCTTCGGCGAGCACGGCGTACCGGCCAAGGGCTGGCTGCTGGGCGACCGGCACGACGGCATCCGGCAGATGTTCATGATCATCGAGTACGCCCGGATGATGGTCGGCACCAAGGCGATCGCCACGCTCTCCACCGGCTACCTCAACGCCCTGGAGTACGCGAAGAACCGGGTGCAGGGCGCCGACCTGGTCCAGCAGGCCGACAAGACCGCCCCGCGGGTCACCATCACCCACCACCCGGACGTACGGCGCTCGCTGCTGCTGCAGAAGTCGTACGCCGAGGGTCTTCGCGCGCTCGTCCTCTACACGGCCAGTTGGCAGGACCGGGTCGCCATCGCCGAGGCGGCCGGCGACGAGAAGGCCACCAAGCTGGCCAAGCGGGTCAACGACCTGCTGCTGCCGCTGGTCAAGGGCGTCGGCTCGGAGCGGGCGTACGAGCTGCTCGGGCACGAGGCTCTGCAGACCTTCGGCGGCTCCGGCTTCCTCCAGGACTACCCGCTGGAGCAGTACGTCCGGGATGCCAAGATCGACACCCTGTACGAGGGCACGACCGCCATCCAGAGCCTGGACCTGATCTTCCGCAAGATCGTGCGGGACAACGGCAAGGCGCTGATGGCGGTGTCCGGCGAGATCCAGGAGTTCATCTCCAGCGAGGCGGGCAACGGCCAGCTCAAGGAGGAGCGGCAGGCGCTCGGGAAGGCGCTGGCCGAGATCCAGAACATCCTCGACGTGTTGACCGGCTGGCTGGGCGAGGCGCAGGCCGGTGACGCTCGTGCGGTCTACAAGGTCGGCCTGAGCAGCCGGCGGTTCCTGCTGGCGATCGGTGACCTAGTGGTCGGCTGGCTGCTGCAGAAGCAGGCCGACGTCGCACTCAAGGCCCTCGCCGGCGAGGTCTCCGCCACCGACAAGGCGTTCTACACCGGCAAGGTGGCCGCTGCCCGGTTCTTCGCCCGTGAGGTGCTGCCGCGCATCGGCGCCGACCGGCGGATCATCGAGGGTGCCGACCTCGACATCATGGACCTCCCGGAGGAGGCCTTCTGACCGTGCCACGGCACGCCTGAGCGGTTCCGGGTCGCACCACCCGGCACCCTCTCGACGGCCGGCGAGGGTTTGCGCCCGCGCCGGCCGTCGTCACGTCTGCGGGCTCTCACGGTCAGCGGTATTCAGCAGCCCCGGTCGGGTATGCCGCCGCCGTGGCGGGTAACCCGCCTCGACCACGAAGGGGAACGCCCAGAGCCACCGCACGGGGGAGTGCAGCGCACATGGGTGTAGGAAGCGGCATCTTTCTCATCGCGCTCGGCGCGATCATGACCTTTGCGATCCGGGCCAACGTCTGGTGGATCGATCTGCGCGCGGTCGGCTGGGTGTTCATCCTGGCCGGGCTGGCCGTGCTGCTGACCACCCTCTGGTTCTGGCAGGACCGGCGCAAGCGGGCCCGGACCCTCATCGTCGAGGAGAACCGGCTGTCCCATCCCACGGCGATGATGCCTCCGCCGCCGGACCCTCCGCCGCCGACCGCGCCACCGTCCTGAGCAGGTACGCCTGAGCCACCCGTCGCCGTCCGGCGGGTGGCTCAGCCGCGTGCCGTGTGCCGCTGGGCGATCGGTGCCCCGTCCCGGCCCCACTGGCTCCAGGTGGTCGCGCCGCGGTGTACCGCCAGTTCGGCGGTCCGCAGTCCCTCCTCGTCGGCCGTCTCCGGGTCGAGGAACGCGGACAGCAGCGAGACGCCCGGATTGTGGGCGATCAGCAGTACGACCCGAGCCGCCGGATCGGCCGTCCGGACCAGCGCCAACAACTCCTCAGGTTGGGCGTCGTACGCGCCGGGTTCGTAGCGCACGGTCGGGCGCGGACCGGTCGGCCCGCCCTCCGGCGGCGTACCGGCCATCCCCATCGCCACGCCGTGCCAGGTCTGGCGGGTACGCCGGGCGGTCGAGCAGAGCACCACGTCGGGCAGCAGGTCGTGGTGCGCCAGCCAGGCACCTGCGGCCGCCGCGTCGGCCTCCCCACGGGCACTGAGCGGGCGCTGCGCGTCGTCCGTACCCTCGCTGCCCGGCTCGGCCTTCGCGTGCCGGAGCAACACCAGTGTCCGTGTCTCGGCGTGGCTGTCCGTCATGCCCCCAGCTTGCCCGATTGGAGATCTTCCTGCCCGGGCAAGTCAAAGGTGGCGCACCCGCTACCAACGGCCGCGGCGGGCCGTACGCCAGGTTGAGAGCCGAGGAGCGAGACGTGGGTATTGGTGCCAGCATCTTCCTGATCGCGCTGGGCGCGATCTTCGCATTCGCCGTGGAGGCCGACCTGGGATGGCTGAACCTGGCCGTGGTCGGCTGGGTGCTGATGCTCGCCGGTGTCGCCGGCCTGCTCACCACCCTCTACTTCTGGAACAGCCGGCGTCGTCCCGTGGTCGCCCCGCCGGTCCGCGAGGACGCCGTGGTGGTCGACCGGGTGGTGCCGGTCCAGAGCGACCGGGTCGTGCAGGAGTACCGCGAGGTGCGTCGGCCGGGTCGCCCGGTCTGACCCGTACCGCGCGAGAGCCGGGGTCCGCAGCGTGGCGGTGCCCCGGCTCTCGCGTCTGCGCGGCGCGACAGAGTCGCCGCATCGGTGGCAGCAGCGGCGCGTCGGGCACGTTGGGCGCGTCGGGCGGGTCGGGCGGGTCGGGTGGCAGGGCGACACTGCCGCAGGCGTCCTTTGCTCTACTGAAGCAGAGCAAAGGACGCACCAACCACCCTGCGGCGCCCCGGCCGCCGGGCGCAGTTGGGTCTTCGCTGGTCGACGGCTCGCCGGAACGGACTGGCTCAGGCGAACAGCGCGAAGTAGATCGCTACGTGGTGGCACAGCGCGGCCAGCAGCGTGCACGCGTGGAAGAACTCGTGGTGGCCGAACACCGCCGGCCACGGGTTGGGTCGGCGGAGGGCGTAGAACACCGCGCCGACGCTGTAGATGGCACCACCGACGATCAGCAGGACCAACGCCGTGACGCCGCCGCCGTGCAGGATGTCCGGCAGCATGGCCACCGCGACCCACCCGAGCGCCAGGTAGAGCGGCGCGGACACCCAGCGCGGCGCGTGCGGCCAGACGAGCTTCAACGCCACACCGCCCAGGGCCCCACCCCAGACCAGGGCCAGCATGACGGTGGCCTGCCGGGTCGAGAGCAGCATGGTGCAGAGCGGGGTGTACGTGCCGGCGATGAACACGAAGATCATGCAGTGGTCCATCCGACGCATCACCTGGTAGCCGCGCTCCGACCACACCCGACGGTGGTAGAGGGCGCTGGTGCCGAACAGCCCGCAGACCGTCAGGCTGTAGATGCCGCAGCTCACGAGGGGTGCCCAGCCCGGTCGGCTGGCAGCGATCGAGCAGAGCACGATGCCGGCCACCAGGGCGACGAAGAAGGCGTACGTGTGCAGCCAGCCGCGCATCCGGGGCTTGCCGATGTCGACCGGCTTCAGGCGAAGCGGGGCGGAAGTCGTCACGACCTCAGGTTACGGCACCGTATCGCCGCCACAGAAAGTGCAAGATCGCGAGGGGTGGAAACGACGTCTGTCGGTGAAGATGAGGCGATGCGGATTCGGCCCGTTGGGAAGCACGCCCTTCTGATCGAGTGCGACGCCTCCACCGGACTGCCCGCAGCTCACCTGGTCGAGGCCTGGCGGGCCGAGTTGTGGCAGCGCCGCGAACGCGGAGACCTGACGGCGGTCGAGATCGTCCCGGCGGCCAACACCGTCCTGCTCGACGGGCTACCAAACCCAGCCGCCACCGCCACCCTGCTGTCCCGTTGGGCACCCACGGTCACCGCCGCCGCGTGCGAAACCACCCGCGCCCACTCCGTCGATCTTGCACTTTCTGTCCCGACAGAACGGCCTGATCGGGTCATGTCGACGGCAGAAACTGCAAGATCGACGCACGGGGCAGGCGCGGAGGTCGTCGTGGAGGTTGCGTTCGACGGGCCGGACCTGTCTGTCGTGGCCGAGCACTGGGGTGTCGACGTGCCGGCGATGCTGCGCCGCCTGACCGGCACCCCGTTCCGGGTCGCGTTCTGCGGCTTCGCCCCCGGCTTCCCCTACCTGACCGGGCTCCCCGCCGAGCTGGCGCTGCCCCGGCTGCCCACCCCGCGTCCCCGGGTGCCGGCCGGCTCGGTCGCCCTGGCCGGCCCGTACGCCGGCATCTATCCCAACCCGTCCCCCGGCGGCTGGCTGCTGGTCGGCCGGACCGACCTGGCCCTCTTCGACATCGACGAGGACCCGCCCGCCCGGCTCAGTCCCGGCACGCGCGTGCGGATGGTGGCGGCATGACAGGTGACGCCGAGATCGAGGTGCTGCGTGCCGGGGCGCTCACCACTGTGCAGGACCTCGGCCGGCCCGGCTGGGCGCACCTCGGCGTACCTCGGTCCGGCGCTCTCGACCCGGCCGCCCTGCGGCTCGCCAACCGGCTGGTCGGCAACACCGAGGAGGCCGCCGGCCTGGAGATCACCCTGACCGGCTGCGCGCTGCGGCTGACCCGCGCAACCACCGTCGCCATCACCGGCGCGGAGGTGACCGTCCGGGCCGGGGAGCGGGCGGGCGACACCGGACGCCCGCTCAGCGTGCCCGCCGGCACGGTGCTGCGCGTCGGTCCGGCACGTCGGGGCGTACGGAGTTGGCTGGCCGTGGCCGGTGGCATCGACGTACCAGCGGTGCTCGGCAGCCGGGCCACCGACACCCTCTCCGGGCTCGGCCCAGCCCCGCTGCGCGACGGCGACCGTCTTCCGCTCGGCTCACCGACCGGAGAGCCCGCGCCGGTGGACGTGACCATCGGCGTGCCACCCGCGCCGGAACTGCGCCTGGCCGTACGCCTCGGTCCCCGCGACGACTGGTTCACTCCGACCGCGCTCGACCGGCTGTTCGGCAGCGCGTACACCGTGAGCCCGGTCAGCAACCGGGTCGGCGCGCGGCTCGCCGGCGCGGCCCTGCCCCGCGCGGTGGCCGGCGAGTTGCCCAGCGAGGGCATCGTGCTCGGCGCGGTGCAGGTGCCGGCGGACGGCCAACCGCTGATCTTCCTCGCTGATCATCCGACCACCGGCGGATACCCGGTCATCGGGGTGGTCACCGACGTGACCCCGCTCGCGCAGGCCCGGCCAGGTACTACCGTCAGGTTTCATGGACCTCAACGCTGACCTGGGCGAAGGATTCGGCATCTGGCGGCTCGGCGACGACGACGCGCTGCTGGCCCTGGTGACCAGCGCCAACGTGGCCTGCGGTTTCCACGGCGGTGACCCGTCGACGATGCGGCGGGTCTGCGAGGGCGCGGTACGGCACGGCGTCGCGGTGGGCGCGCAGGTCGGCTACCGGGACCTCGCCGGCTTCGGCCGGCGGCGGATCGCGTACGACTTCGCCGAGCTACGCGACGAGATCACCTACCAGCTGGGCGCCCTGGACGCGTTCTGCCGGCTCTTTCGCACCCGGGTGCGATACCTCAAGCCGCACGGCGCGCTGTACCACGCCGCCGCCACCGACGAGTCCCAGGCGGCGGCGGTGGTCGCCGCCGTCAGCGGCCACAATCCCGACCTGCCGGTGCTGTGCCTGCCCGGCTCGACACTCGCCCAACTCGCCGTCGGCGCGGGCCTGCCGGTGGTCGCCGAAGCCTTCGCCGACCGCGGTTACCTGCCCAACGGGTCGCTGGTGCCGCGCGGCACGCCCGGGGCGCTGATCAGCGACCCGGAGGAGGTGGCCACCCGGGCGGTACGGATGGCCACCGAACGGACCGTCGTGGCAGTGGACGGCACCGTGATCCCCTGCCCGGTCGAGTCGATCTGCGTCCACGGCGACACTCCGGGCGCGGTCTCCGCCACCGAGCTGGTACGCGCCAGCCTGATCGACGCCGGCGTCACGGTGGCGCCGTTCGCCTGAGCGCCGGGCGTCGAGCCCGCTGCCCTACGCGTCGAGGCCGCGCAGCACCAGGGGCAGCCGGGTCGCGGCACCGTCGACCACGCGTACCGGAACTCCCCAGTCCTGCCGGGTCAGATGGCAGGCCGCGTGCTCGACGTCCGCGTCGCAGGTCGCCGCCTGGGCCGTGACCTGGAGTACCCCGGCGGTCACGTCGCCGTTGAGCACCAGCCGGCGGGACAGCTCGGTGCCCGTGCCACCGCCGTCGAGCAGCAGCTCCGGCGGGGACGCCGACACCACCAGCCGGGTCGACGGCCCGAACGTCTCGTCGAGCTTCTGCCCCGGCGCGGGGGTGAAGACGATGTCCAGCGTGACCTCGCCCGCCGCCACGTCGGTCGGCTTGCGCTCGGTACGGTGCCGAGGGCCGTCCACCGTGCTCGCACCAGCCGCAGACAGCGCGCCGGGCGCGAGTCGGGTCAGCCGGTGCGCGGCCGACTCCACCACCAGCACCTCCCCGGACGGGGTGAGCACCAGGTCGCTCGGCTCGGCCAACCCGTCCGCGACCGTGGACACCTGGTTGCTGGCCGGGTCGAAGCGGCGCACCGCGCCGTTGTACGTGTCCGCGATCAGCACCGAGCCGTCCGGCAGCGCACAGACGCCCAGCGGGTGCTGGAGCAGTGCCGACTCGGCCGGCCCGTCCACGTGCCCGAAGTCGAACAGGCCCTGCCCGACGGCGGTTCCCAGCACCCCGTTCTGGACGTACCGGATCGCGCTGGTCTCGCTGTCGGCCACCCAGAGCCGGGAGCCGTCGGCCGAGACGGAGAGCCCCGACGGCTGCGCCATCCACGCCTCGGCCAGCGGCCCGTCCCGCAGCGCCTCGACGGTGGTGCCCGCGTACATGCCGGCGGTCCGCTTGATCGGGTCGAACCACCAGAGCTGATGGACACCCGCCATCGCGATGATCAGTTTGTCGTCGTACCAGGCCAGGTCCCACGGGGACGAGAGGTCCACCGCGAGCGCGTCGTGGGCGTGGTCGTCGACCGAGGCGCGCCACTGCCGCCCGCTGCCGGCCACGGTGACCACCTCGCCGGACTCCAGCCGTACGCCGCGCAGGAGGTGGTTGACGGTGTCGGCGACCACCAGGTCGTAACCGGCCACCTCGGCGACGTGCGTGGGCAGCAGGCACAGGCCCTGTGGCTCGGAGAAGGTCGCCGAGCCGGCCGGCCCATCCACCCGACCCCGCTCGCCCGAGCCGATCCGACGCACCAGCGTCTCGCCGTCCGGGGCCACCTCGACCAGCGAGTGCCGCGCCGAGTCGGAAACCAGCAGGTTGCCGTCCGGCAGCAGCGCCGCCTTGCCCGGGAAGCGCAGCGCCGTCTCCGGTGCCGGCGGCGGTACGTACGGCCCGTCACCCCGGTGCAGGGTGCCCTTGGCCTCGTGGGTCGCGATCAGCTCGTCGATCAGCCGGGCCAGACCCTCGGCGTGACCCTCGCCGGCCATCGTGGCCACCACGTACCCCTCGGGGTCGATCACGGAGAGGGTCGGCCAGGCGCGGGCCGCGTACTGCTGCCACATGTCCAGGTCGGGATCGTCGAGTACGGGGTGGTGCACGCCGTACCGCTCGACGGCGGCGACCAGCGCGTCGGCGTCCTTCTCGTGCTCGAACTTCGGCGAGTGCACGCCGATCACGACGAGCACGTCGCCGTACTTCTCCTCCAGCGGGCGGAGCTCGTCGAGTACGTGCAGGCAGTTGATGCAACAGAAGGTCCAAAAATCGGCAAGGACGATCTTGCCGCGCAGGTCCTGCAGGGTCAGGTCCTTGCCGCCGGTGTTGAGCCACTGCCGGCCCCGAAGCTCAGGTGCCCGTACGCGCGCTGTCGTTCCCATGCCTGCAGCCTGCCACGCCCCGCAGCCCCGTCCACGGGCACCGCCCCAAACCGCTCAGCGCCACCGGATCATGCGCCGGCCCCCGGACGCGGAGCGGCGAGGCCACGGTTGCCCGTGACCCCGCCGTCGGAGGTCCTACTTGGTGGCCGGCTTGAGGCAGAGCACCCGGTTGGTGCCCTCGCCGGGCAGCACCACATGGGGCTGAGCAGGGTCGGCGCACTTGTCCTTCGCGTCCACCTTGGAGACGATCGTGAACGCTCCCGCCTCGGTGCAGTTCACCGCCGAGGCGCCCTGGCCGACCTGCTTGACGCAGGTGCCGACCGCAGGGTCGAAGGCCGGTGTTTTGTCCGCCCCACCGAACTTGCCGAGCAGCATCAGCAGGCCGAGCGGCACCGCCAGGATGAGCACGGCGGCGATCAGCACCGCGGCCAGAACCCGTCCGTTGCGCACCTTCGGCGCGGGCGGCTCCGCCTTGGGCTCCTCCTCCGCGTCCGGCTTGAACGCGTCGAACCGGCCCTGGTCCGATCCGGTGGCCTCCTGGCCCCAGGCCGGCGCGGACTGCGGCGGCGGGAAGGCCGGGAACTGCGCGCCCGGTGCCTGCTCGCCGACCGGCCCGCCGAAGCCGGCAGCGCCGCTCATCGCAGCGGTCCCGGCGGCCGGTGCACCCGGGCCGAACGGGTCGGCCGGACGTTCACCGCCGGACTGCGGTCGAACCCCGTTCACCGGCCGGTTGTTGCCCGGTGCGTCGACGAAGGAGGGCACACCGGGCGGGAACGCCGGCGGCGCGGCGGCGGGGAACGCCGGCGGCGCGGCGGCGGCCGCGGAGGGCTCACCGAAGGCGTTGGGCGCGGACGACCGGTCGGACGGCGAGTCGTCGCCCCAACCGGGGAAGCCCTGCCGCTCCGACCCGTTCTGCCGCTCCGACCCGTTCTGCCAGTCCGGCGGGCCCTGGCGCTCCGACGCCTGCTGCCAGTCCGGTGCGCTCGGGCGGCCGGCGTCCTGCTGCCAGTCGGGGGTGCTCGGGCGCTCCGGTGCCTGCTGCCAGTCGGGTGCGGCGGGGCGGCCGGCGTCCTGCTGCCAGTCGGGCATGCCCGGTTGCTCGGGGCTCGGGTCGGCCTGGAACGCCTCCGGGCCCGCCTGCTCCGGCTCGTTGTCCTCGGGCCGGGCCGGACGGCCGTACACCCGGGGTTGGGGCGTGCCGGCGCTGGCCGGCCGCATGGCCTGGTCGGTCGGGGGCATCACCCGGCTGGCCAGCGGCACCGAGGCGCTCGCGGAGGCACGGCCCGCCGCTCCGGCGGCCGATTCGGCGTCCGACACCGGTACGACCGCGCGGCCCGCGCCGGCCTCCGGGGACGTACGCGGAGAAGGCACCACGGCGGCACCCGCTGACGCCTCCTCGGCGCGGCCCCAGGCGGCGGGCCCGGCGGCGTCCGGGGTGTCCCGCTCGGGGTATGCCGGCTGCTCAGGGATCGGGGCGTACGGCGTCGAGGGCACGAAGTCGGCCGGCGGGGCGGCGGCGAGGCTGGCACCCGGTACGCGCTGCTCCTGCGGGGGCAGCGGCACGGCGTTGGCGGGTGAGATGCCGGGTGCGGGTGCGGGCTGGTAGACCGGCGGCTCGTCGCCCCGGCCGGCGTCCCAGCCGCCGCGAGCCTGTGCGGAGGCCTCCGCCTCGGCGCGGCCCCACACCTCGCCCGGTGACCACGGCTCGACTGCCGCGACGCCAGGGCTGGCCTGCGGTGGGTTGTCCGGGCCTGCGGCGGCCCACCCGGGCGTCGGGTCGCTGCTAGGCACGCTGACGCTGGCCCGGGCGGACGCGGAGCCGGACTGCTCGGCCTGGGGCCATGCGGTCGGTTCCGGGCGCTCGGCGGGCTGGTCCTGGGGCGGGAGCACCCAGTCCGGCTGCTGCGGACGGCTCTCCGCGCCGCCCCACGTCGTGGGCTGCGGGGCATCGTCCTGCGCCGGCCAGTTAGCGGCCGGGACCTGGGCCGCGCCGCGCGCCCCGGCCGACTCGGCCTGCGCCCAGCCAGGAGACGCCTGCTCGGCGGGCTGGCCCCAGGTCTGGGGTGCCTGCTCGGCCGGCGTCCACACGGGCTGGTCCTCCCGAGCCGCGGCCGCTCCGACGGCCCAGCCGCCCGACCCCGACGGGTCGTCCTGCTGGGCGGGTACGCCAGCGCGGCCGGCGGGCTGCGCCGGCTCGGCGTGCCACTCCGGGGCCGGGGGGTTGGCCTGGCCTGAGCTGGCTGCCCATCCGCCGGAGCGGGACGGGTCGTCCTGGGCGGGCCACGCGGTGGTGGCCGGGGGCACCTGGGCTGCGCCTCGCGCGGCCGGCTGGGCCTGCGCCCAGTCGGGCTGCTGCTCGGCGGGGGCGGCGGGCCAGGCGGGGGCGGCCTGCTCGGGCGGCGTCCAGCCCTGCTGCGGCGGAGTCCACTGAGCGGGTTGGGCCGGCTCCGATGGACCACCGGAGGCCCACGCGGGCTGCGCGGGATCGCTGGGCTGAGGTGCGGCGGCCGCATCCCACGCGGGGCTCGGCTGCTGCTCGGCCTGGGTCGCCCAGGACGGGTTCGGCCGGGCGGGTGGCGGGGGTGGTGCCCAGCCCAGGTCGGGGCCGGCGGCGTTGTAGCCGTTGTCCGGCTGCGCCGGGCGGTCGCCGTACGGCGCCGGTCCGCCGGCGCCCGGCGACACCTCGTCCGGCTCCTGGCCGGGACGGTGCGGGCCCTCGGACGTCATGGGTGCGCCTCCTCCATTACATGTCGGCCGCCGGTGCCGATCGTCTCCTCGGCATGGCTGCCGGCGTCGCCGGCGTACCGCCGTGCCGGCTCCCCGCACCGTATCCGGTGGCCCCTTGGGGCGTCCAAGGAGCACCGGTCGTCACTGCCCGTCGCCGGCTGGCGTCGAGCAGCTTCTATCGGCTCGGCGTCGGCCGGGCCGGCGGGCGGCGACCGAAGCCCACCGTACCGGGCGCTGCGGCAGGGCGGAATCCCGGTGTCACGTGCTGGCGTCCCGGTGTGAACTGCGGGCGGAATGCCGATGGCCCACCCGGTGAGCCGGGTGGGCCATCGATCTGGAGGAGGTGAGGAAAGTCGTGGAGCGTCAGCTCATGTGACGCTGGGCGATGACGAGAAGCTCCTCGCGAACGGCCGGCGAAGTCGCCGAGCGCAGCGCGTGCTCGATGGCACGCGCGCGGCGGTTGGCGTCGCGGTGGTTGCGGATTCGCTCGATCATGCTGCTCATTGCTGGGTCCCCCTGGCTATTCGGTTGTCGGCCCCTGATGCGTCTATTCAACAGCAGAAGCCGGCCAACTTCCATCGATTATTAGGTGAGCTGAGACACTTGCCTAACAATCAAAGGTCAACAGGGCTCGCGGCTGACAGTTCCGTCGCCCAACGGACACGGCCGGTGTGCCGGGCGTTAACCCGTGGCACACCGGCCGTGGCTGGCGTTGCGGACCGGTCAGGTCCAGGCGAGCAGCGCCGCCTCGGGGTCGGCGAGGAAGTCCCCGATGTCGCGCAGGAACTTCGAGCCCAGCTCACCGTCGATGATCCGGTGGTCGAAGCTCAGCCCCAGCGTGGTGACCTGACGGGGCTTGACCTTGCCCTTGTGCACCCAGGGCATCTCCCGCACCGCGCCGAGGGCGAGGATCGCCGACTCACCAGGCGGCAGGATCGGCGTCCCGGTGTCCACCCCGAACACCCCGACGTTGGTGATGGTCAGGGTGCCGCCCGACATGTCCGCGGGCGAGGTGCGGCCGGACTTCGCCGTCTGCACCAGGTTGTTCAGCGCGTCCGCCAACTCCCGCAGGGAGAGCCGGCCGGCGTCCTTGACGTTCGGCACGATCAGACCGCGCTCGGTGGCCGCCGCGATGCCGAGGTTCACGTACTCCTTGACCACGATCTCGTCGCCCGCCCAGGTCGAGTTGACCATGGGGTGACGCTTGACGGCCAGCAGCACGGCCTTCGCCACCAGGAGCAACGGTGAGACCCGTACGTCGCGCCACTCCCGTCGGCCCCGCAGGCGCTCCAGGGCCTTCATCGCCCGGGTCACGTCGACGGTCAGGAACTCCGTCACGTGTGGGGCGGTGAACGCCGAGCGGGACATGTTCTCGGCGGTGAGCTTGCGGACCCCCTTGACCGGGATGCGCTGCTCACGGTCCGCGCCGAAGCTCGCGGCGCTCGTCGCGGTCGAGGTGGCGATGATCGGCTCGGCCGCCGCCGTGGCTCCGCTCAGCGCCTGCTGTACGTCCTCCCGGGTGATCGAGCCCAGCGGCCCCGACCCGGTCAGCGTCCGCAGGTCGACCCCGAGATCCTTGGCAAGTTTGCGCACCGGTGGCTTGGCCAACACCCCCGCCGCGCCTGCCCCGACCGCCCCGCCGCGTCGATCATGGACGTGTGGTGCCGGGATCGTGGGAGCGCCAGCCGGCTTGTCACCCACCACAACTCCATGATCGACCCCAGCGGGGGCCACGGTGGTCGCGGTCTGCGCCGGAACGGCGCCCTTGCGAGGGCGGCGCTTCGCGCTGGTCGTACGCGGGCCGTAGCCGACCAGCACCGCTGTCCGCCCGCCCGGGGCCGCACCGCCGATCAGGCCGGGCTCGATCATGCCCTCGGCCGGTGCCACCTCCACCGCCGCCAGCGACGCCGCCGACGGAGTGGGCAGGTCACCGTCGGGCGTGGCCGTGGTGGACGGGGCGTCCAGCGGGCCCGCGCCCGGGTCGGTGTCGATCGCGATGATCGGCGTACCGACCTCGACCGTGGTGCCCTCCGGGTGGTGGATGGCCTGCACCTGCCCGGCCCACTTCGCCGGGATCTCCACCGCCGCCTTGGCCGTCTCGACCTCGACGATCGGCTGGTTCAGCTCGATGGTGTCGCCGACCTTGACCAGCCAGGCCAGGATCTCGCCCTCGGTCAGCCCCTCGCCCAGGTCGGGCAGGTTGAACGTCTTGATCCGGGACATGTCACTCACCAGCCGAAGGTGCGGTCGACGGCGTCGAGCACCCGGTCGAGGTCGGGCAGGTATTCCTCTTCCACCCGGGCGGCGGGGTAGGGGGTGTCGAACCCGGTCACCCGTAGCACCGGCGACTCCAGCGAGTAGAAGCACTCCTCGGTGATCCGCGCGGCCAGCTCGGCGCCCAGACCGATGTTCGACGGCGCTTCGTGCACCACCACCGCGCGCCCGGTGCGCTTCACCGACTCGTACACCGCGCCCAGGTCCAGCGGCGACAGCGTGCGCAGGTCGATGACCTCCAACTCCCGGCCGTCCTCGGCGGCGGCCGTCGCCGCCTCCAGGCACGTGCGCACCATCGGGCCGTACGCCAGCACCGTCGCGTCCGTGCCAGGCCGCACCACCCGGGCCGAGTGCAGGGGGTACGCGTCGGACAGCGGCGCGTCAAGGTCGACCTGGCCCTTCTCCCAGTAGCGCCGCTTGGGCTCCAGGAAGACGATCGGGTCGTCCGAGGCGATGGCCTGCTGGATCATCACGTACGCGTCCTGCGGGTTGGCGCAGGACACCACCTTCAGGCCGGCGGTGTGCGCGAAGTACGCCTCCGGCGACTCGGAGTGGTGCTCCACCGCGCCGATGCCGCCACCGAACGGAATCCGGATGACCATCGGGATGCTGAGCTTGCCGCCCGAGCGGTAGTGCATCTTCGCCACCTGCGACACGATCTGGTCGTACGCGGGGTAGACGAAGCCGTCGAACTGGATCTCGCAGACCGGCCGGTAGCCGCGGATGGCCAGGCCGACGGCGGTGCCGATGATGCCGGACTCGGCCAACGGGGTGTCGATCACCCGCTGGTCACCGAAGTCCTTCTGGAGCCCGTCGGTGATCCGGAAGACGCCGCCGAGCTTGCCGACGTCCTCGCCCATGATGACGACCTTGGGATCGGTCTCCAGGGCGCGGCGCAGTCCGGTGTTGAGGGCCTTGCCGAGGGTGAGCGTCTCCGTGGCCATCAGTGGGCGCTCCCCTCGAACGACTCCATGTAGCGGTTGAACTGCGCACGCTGCTCGTCGAGCAGCGGCGACCCGTTGGGGTAGACGTGGTCGAACATCGTCACCGGCTCCGGGTTGGGCATGGTGAGCACGCGCTCGCGCAGGTGCACCGCCTCGCGGCGGGCCTGCTCGTCGACTTCGGCGAAGAAGGCCGCGTCGGCGATCTGCTGCTTCTCCAGGAAGGTCCTGACCCGGAGGATCGGGTCCTTCGCCTGCCACGACTCCACCTCGCTGGCGATCCGGTAGCGGGTCGGATCGTCGGAGGTGGTGTGCGCGCCCATCCGGTAGGTGTACGCCTCGATCAGGCTCGGGCCCTGCCCGTGCCGGGCGTTGTCCAGCGCCGTGCGGGTGACCGCGTACGACGCCAGCACGTCGTTGCCGTCCACCCGTACGCCGGGGAAGCCGAAGCCGGCGGCCCGCTGGTAGAGCGGGACGCGGGTCTGCCGCGCCAGCGGCTCGGAGATCGCGTACTGGTTGTTCTGGCAGAAGAAGACCAGCGGCGCGTTGAACACGCTGGCCCAGACGAACGCCTCGTTGACGTCGCCCTGGCTGGTCGCCCCGTCGCCGAAGTAGGCGATCGCGGCCTCGCCGTCGTCGGTGCCGACCTTGCCGTCCATGGTGATGCCCATGGCGTACCCGGTCGCGTGCAGGGTCTGCGCGCCGATGACGATCGTGTACATGTTGAACTTGAACTCGTTCGGGTCCCAGCCGCCCTGGTCGACGCCGCGGAACAGGCCGAGCGGCATGATCGGGTCGATGCCCCGGCAGTAGAGGACCCCGTGCTCCCGGTAGGTCGGGAAGGCCATGTCCTGGGTCCGCAGCGCGCGTCCGGAGCCGACCTGCGCGGCCTCCTGGCCGAGCAGGCTGGCCCAGAGGCCCAGCTCGCCCTGCCGCTGGAGCGCGGTCGCCTCGGCGTCCAGCTTGCGGACCAGCACCAGGTCGCGGTAGAGCCCGCGGTACTCCTCGTCGGAGAAGTCGACGCGGTACTCGGTGCCGTCCGGCCCGGTGGCGCTGTCGATCCGCTCACCTTCGGGGGTGAGCAGCTGCACCAGCTCGGGGTCGCCGGTCGCGCCCTTCTTGGAGCGGGGAGCTGCCCGCCTGCTGCGGGTGGTGCCCCCGGGGTCGCCCTTTGCCATCGGTCTCTCCCTGTCGTGTCTGCGTCGGCACCGGGGGGTCACCCGGCCACGCAACTCGTGCGCCTGTCCGGCTGCTGCCGGACCGGTTCCTGGCGGCCGCGCCTAGCCCGGGTGGGGGTTGCCGCGCGGCGTGAGCCGGGTTCTGGCCGAACCCGGATCGGGAGCGCCGGCGCCGGGCCGCGTCTGCCGCAGGGGTGCGCGGAGGTCGCGGCTGCGTTGCCGTCGTGTTCCATATTCGCAGAGCAGGTGAGCGCGCCCACAGTACGCCCGGCCCGCATTCCGACCGTCGACGGTTTGCTGGCGTTTGTCGCCATCGTGCCGTAGCGCGTCCACCAGGAGTTCCGGTACTGATTCGTCACCGTTCGGTCAGTGTCGCGTGTCGACACGCGGTGGGTGTTGGCTGACGGACGGTAACTGGACGAGGCTGATTGCCGCAGGATCGTGCCGATCGGGTGATTGGCCGGGATTAGCCCCCGGCCGTCACCCCGTGCGACGACCTCCGACAGTGACCGCAGGGGCCGACGACAAGGGGTGTGTGGTGGACGAGTCAGGTGACGGCCCCGGCACACCCGCGCTCGGCCGCCACCGCTCGCCGGGCGGCTACCGCCGGGTGATCGGTGCGCACCGGGCACCGGGTGCGGGCGGTTCCTCCCGGGGCTACCTGCTCACCGTCGCGCTGTTGGCCGGCACCGCGTCGATGCCTGTCCTGGCGGCGATCAGCGCCGGCTCGGCCACCCCGGGTACCTCCGCGTTGCCGGACACCAGCACCCCGTTCATCCCGACCCCGTCGGTCGGGCCGGTGGTCATCCCGATGCCGGTGACCAGTCAGCCGCCGCCCGTGCTCCCGACACCCGACACACCCAGTGCCGGTCCGACCGCGACCGCCGACTGGCTGCCCGCCGCGCCCCGGCGTGTCCCGGACGACTCGTGGTACGGCCCGAGGTTGGACGACCGGGTGCCCACCCGTCGGGTCGTTTCCGCGCCGCCAGCCCCCCGACCCACGCGGAGCACGCCGCCCGCCGCGCCACCGCCCAGCCCGTCGCCGGTGCCGTCGCCGACCGGCCCGCCGGACCCGACCGAGACGTCGTCCACGCCGAGCCCGTCGCCAACCGATCCAGCGACACCCACCACGACCGACCCGGCACCCACCACGACCGACCCTTCGACACCCACCGCAGTCCCCACCAGCACCCTCTCCGCGCCGGCAAGCACCCCTCCCCCGTCCGCCACCCCGCCCCCGTCGCCCACCCCACGCCAGTCGCCCACCCCACGCCCGCCCGAGCCCACAACGGCGCCGCCACCAACGCTCGCGCCCAGCCCCACCGCCGAGCCCGAGCCCGCCGAGCCCCGAGTCCGCCGCGATCTTGCACTGTCTGTCGAGACATAAGGTTCGATCCGCCCACCACGACGACAGAAACCGCAAGATCGGCGCGATCGTGGAGGCCGCCCCCCGGAACCGACGACGCCAGGGTTCCTCGGGCAGGCGCCAACCCCGCGCAGTCACGGGCCTTCGGTGATCAAGAGGTTTGCGTCAAGAATCGTGGTCGCGGTGACGCAAACTTCTTGATCACCGCGAGTGAACGTAGGGGTTCGGTGCGCGGGGGGTCGTGGGGGCGACCGTTGGGGTGGCGTGACGGTCCGTCGGTCGGCGGCCGGACCCGTGCATTCGAGGGCCTTCCCGGCGGTACGGTGACGGGCAGGTGTCGCCGAGGCGGCGCTGGTCGGTGGTGGGCGCGTACCAGAGGGGGTGGCGTGGGCGGCGGTGCGGAACCCCGCCCGGTCGCTGCCCGCCCCGGACCGGGGCTGCGGGTCGCCCGACTCGTCACCGAGCTGACCGCCCCGGCCGTGCTGGTGTCGCTGCTGATCGTCACGGTGAGCTGGCACAGCACCCGGGGCAGTGCCCGGGGCCTGGTGTGGGGCCTGCTCGCGACGGTCTTCGTCACCGGCATCCCGTTCGCCTACATCGTCGGCGGGGTTCGTCGAGGACGGCTCACCGACCACCACATCGGTCGTCGGGAGCAGCGCCGGGTACCCCTGCTGGTCGGTCTCGGCTCGGTCGCCGCCGGCCTCGCGCTGCTCCTCGTCCTCGGCGCGCCGCGGCCGTTGCTGGCGCTGGCGGTGGCGGGGCTGGTCGGACTGGTGATCGCCGTGTCGGTGAGCCACTGGTGGAAGATGTCGATCCACTCGGCGGTGTCCGCCGGCACCCTGGTCATCCTGGCGCTGACCTTCGGGCGTGGGTTGCTGGTCGCCGCGCCGCTGTTGGGCGTGGTCGGCTGGTCCCGCGTACGTCTGCGGGACCACACCATCTCTCAGGTGCTCGCCGGCGGAGTGCTCGGCGCGTTGATCGCCGCGATCGTCTTCGGCCTCCTGCGCTGAGCGACCGCGCCGACTGCGACGCCACCTCGCCCCGCTGCGCCCCGCGCCAAAAGCAGCGGACCGCACACAGCACAGCACCGGACCGGGCGGGCGGGCGGGCGGCTCTGCGCCACCCGCCCGGTTGCCGTCAGGCGCCGTCGTCGGCGAGGCGGTGCCGGTTCGCCTCGATCCAGGCGTCCAGCGCGGCCGGGTCGTCCGGGTCCACGCCGTCGGCCATCAGTTGAGCGACCGCCGCGGTGGCCGGGCTGCGCCGCTCGCCGGTCGAGTAGAGCCGGGCGAACTCCGCGACCATCTCCTCGATGGCCTCGTCGGTCCGCTCGGCGGCGGCCTCGGGAAGCCCTCGCTGGCGAGACGCGTACCGGGCCCAGGCGCGCAGGACCCGGGGCAGCATCGCCGCGTCGTCCATGTCGAGCACGGCACGACGGTGCACCCAGTCGAGCAGGAAGAGGCCGGATACCGCCGGGCTCCACCGCATCGGGTCCGCGTCGGGGAAGGACGCGGCGTGGTCCAGCAGCAGGCTCAGGCAGAAGTGCAGCGACGCGAGCTCGGGACCGTCGACGCTGTCGAGCCCGAACCGTGCGGCCTCCGGCGACGCCAGGAAACGCCGGACCAGGTCGGTGCGCTCGGCGGCGGTGAGCGGTTCGACCTCGGCCGGGCCGGTCGGCACGGCGGCCATGGGCAGCACCGCGAGCCGGGCGCCCACCAGCGCGCGGTCGGTGGCGAGCGAGCCCTCGCCGGGCAGCTCGCTCAGGTCGTCCGTGACGGAGAGGTGACGGGCCACCTCGCCCCGCAGCCGGGCCGGGTCCTCGGTACGGAACCAGGTCAGCTCGTCGTCGGCGCACATCTGCCGGACCTGGTCCAGGATCCGCTCGGCGGGCCCGCCGACGAAGATGTCCTTGGTGATCCCGATGTTGTGGTCGATGAGGGCCACCAGTGCGTGCTCCGAGCCCCCGGCCGCGTCGTCGTACGCGAAGGTGGCGAGGTAGGAGGTCTGGTCGCCGTACACGTCCCCGTAGGCCCAACTGCCGGTGAGGTGCACCCGGCCGAGCTGACCGGACCAGGCGGGCGCCTGGCTGCCGGGGCGTACCCGATCGGCGCCCTCGGCATTCGGGACGAGCGTGGCGAAGACCTGCCGGATGGTGGTCGCCGCCGCGATCCGCCGGCGGGCGGTGGCGGTGAGGAATCCGGTGACGAACTCCCGCACGGCGGTGTCGCGGTCGGTCTCCGCGATGGCGTAGACACTGCCCAGCAGCGCGCTGCCGAGCATCTCGGCGTCGAGGGCGGACTCCAGCTTGGTCACGTCGCGTGCGGCGTGCAGCACCGCGTCGTAGGGGGTCTGAGGCGTGGCCATGCTTCGACCCTACGCCGCTCGGGGCGTACGCAGAGGCGTCAGCGGCGGGCAGCCTCGCGGAGCGCGTCGCGCGCCTGCGCGTACGAGGCGAGCACGACCCGTACCGGAGCGAGCACGTACTCCTCGCCGACCTCGGCGACGCGGACCGTCAGCCGCTGCCGGGCGCGGGCCCGCGCCCGGCGGGCCGCCCAGCGCACCACCGGCCGGGTCAGCGCCGCCACCAGCAGCCCGGCCAGCAGACCACCGAGCAGCAGCACGGTCGGCATCGGCACCTGCCCGACCATCGGGTTGTCCAGCGCCGGCAGGCCGAGCGCCCGCAGGGCGTAGCCGAGCGCCAGCCAGCCCAGGCCGACCACGGCAGCCAGGGTGACCAGCCACTGCACACCGCCGACGACGCGCCACCACACCGGCTGGCGGTCCAGGCCGAGGTCGGTGCCGGCGATCGCCCGGTCCAACGCGTCCGGCAGGTCGTCGAGGCGGGACCGGGCCGCCGAGGTCACGGCCGTCGGCCAGGCGGCGGGCAGGTCGCCGGCGGCCCGGTCGGCCACCGCACGGATCGCCAGGCCGAGTGCGGATCGTTGGGCGGCCGTCGGGTCGGGCACCGAGGTCGCCGCGACCAGGCTCTCCGCCGGGTCGGCGTCCGCGCCGGCCGGACCGGGCAGATGCAGTCGGCGCAGCGGGTCGGGCCGGAACCGCCGCCAGCCCCGGACCACCGGCCAGCCGGTGGCCGCTACGGCCCGATGCCGGTACGCCCGCTCGACCGCCTCGCTCACCGTCGGTACACCGGCGGTGTCGGCCAATGCCCGTTTCAGCGCGGCGACGGTCGCGTCGTCCGGACCACCCGCCGGCCGGGCCGAGCCGATCATTCCGTCCAGCCCGGCGACCACCGTGTCGACGTCGCCGGCCAGTCGGCGCAGGGCAGCCTGCCGTTCGGCGACCGTACGCTCCAGCGCGGTGCGCAGCCCGACCATCCCGGCCGGGTCGATGGCGGTGGTGGCGAGCAGCGGCACGCCGGTCAGCCCGTCGGAGTCGAGCAGTCGGCGCAGGTCGTCCAGGACGCGGGGCAGCTCGGCCGCCGGCAGTCGGTCGGCCTGGTTGAGCACGACGAGGGTGACGTCCCGGTGCCGGTGGAACTCGCGCAGGTAGCTGTCGTGGATGACCCGGTCGGCGTACTTCTGCGGGTCGACCACCCAGACCACCTGGTCGACCAGGCCGAGCAGCCGGTCGACCTCGAGGCGGTGGGACCGCTGTACCGAGTCGAAGTCCGGCAGGTCGAGCAGGATCAGCCCGTGCAGGGGTGTCTCGTCGTCGCCGTCGAGCGCGCTCTCGCGTACGAAGCGGTGCCGGGGCAGCACGCCGATCCAGTCGAGCAGGCGGTTGGCGTCCTCCAGCGGGCCCCACACGCACGCGTGCGTCACACCGGTGGTCGGTCGGCGGACACCGACGGGCGAGAGTTCCAGTTGGGCCAGCGCGTTGAACAGGCTGGACTTGCCGCTGCCGGTCGCGCCGGCGAGGGCGACGACGGTGTGGTCGCGGGACAGCGCGAGCCGGGTGCCGGCCCGCTCGACCAGGGTGTGCGTGGGCACCAGCTCGGCGTCGGGCAGCAGGCCGTCGACAGCGGTGAGGAGTCGGCGTACGGCGTCCAGGCGGGCGATCAGCGCGTCGGGGTCGATCCGCTGGTCACCGCGGAAGACCTCGCGTACCCGGCCGGCGATGTTGCTCACCGGGAACCCTCCTCGTCGCCGGCCGGCAGGGTGTCGTCGGTAGCCAGGCCGCTGCGGTGCCGGGCCAGCTCGACCCGTCCGGCCGCCTGGCGCAGCGCCTCGCCGGCCGCCTCGGCGGGCCGGGCGTCGGCGGTGCGGGCCAGGAAGCGGTCGGCCTCCGCGTCCAGCAGCGTCCGCACCCGTGCCAGGAGGTCGACCCGGGCCTTGGCGGCAAGGGTACGCACCGCCTGGTCGCCGAAGATCGCCTGGAGTACGGCCTGCGCGGCGACTGTCGTGCCGGCCCCGGTGGCCACCTCCAGCCCGGTGGGGATGAACGCGGTCGAGGCGAACACGGCGATCATGACGGCCAGCCCGGTGGCGTTCACCGCGTACGCGGCGGTACGGGCGACGAACCTCTTGTCGGCGCCCTCGACGCGGACCAGCTCCAGCACGGCGCGTTGCCAGTCCCGGACCATCCGTTCGGCGCGCTCGGGCAGGTCGTCGCTCGGATAGGCGAGCCCCGGTTCGAGCAGGTCCGCGCCCGCCGGGTGCGCCTTCCACCCGGTGTACGCGGATTCGGCGGCCTCGGACGCCACACCCCGCAGCAGGGTGACGAGCTGCGACTCGATGGCATTGCGCAGTTCGGAGGAGGGCGCGGGACGGCCGGTGACGGCTGCCACCACCCGGTCCCGGAGACGCCCGATGCGGGCCTCCAGCGTGCGGAAGAACTCGCCGGTGCCGACGAACTCCTGCCAGCGGGCCAGCACCTCGCCGCGCAGCAGCCGCCCGTCCCGCAGACCCTGCTCGACGGTCCGCTCGGCTCCGCGGTACGCGGCTCGGACCCGTTCGTCCAACCCGTCGGCGGCGGTCACCTGCTCGTCGGCGGCGTCGGCCAGTTCCTCGACGGCGGGGTGCAGGGCGGCCAGCGCACCGTCGAGCGTCTGGCGGACCACGGCGGCGCGGGCGTCGGCGTCGGCGGCCAGCCGGGCGAACCATTCGGCCAGCGGAGCCGTGGCCCCCTCGGGGAGCAGCCCCTGACCGTCGACCCAGGTCTCGGGCAGGACGAACAGCGGCGCGCGGCCCAGATCCTGGGCGGCGAGCATCTCGGCGAGGTGCGCGGCGATCTCGTCGCTGGCCTCGGCGGGGACCCGGTCGAGCACCATGGCGATCACGGCCCCCCGGTTCCGCGCGCTGCGCAGCAGCTCCCACGGCACCGCGTCGGCGTACCGGGCGGCGGTGGTGACGAAGAGCCACAGGTCGGCGGCGGCGAGCAGTTGGCTCGCGAGTGCGCGGTTGGCGTCGACCACCGAGTCGATGTCCGGTGCGTCGAGGAAGGCCAGCCCCGGGGGTAGCGCCGGGGCGGTCACCAGGTGCAGGGAGCGCGGGTCGTCGCTCGGCTCGGTGGTACGCGTCAACCCGGGCAGCAGGTCGCCCTGCCGGAACCAGGCCGCGTCGGCCGGGTTGCACACCAGCACCGGGGACCGGGTGGTGGGCCGCAACACGCCGGCGGCGCTGACGCGGGCCTTGACCAGGCTGTTGACCAGGGTCGACTTGCCCGCGCCGGTGGAGCCGCCGACCACCACGAGCAGTGGGGCGTCCAGCCGGGCCAGTCGGGGCAGCAGGTAGTCGTCGAGCTGGTCGGTGAGCGCGCCGGCGGCGTGCCGGGCGGAGCTGGCCGAGGGCAGCGCGAGCGGATAGCGGGTGGCACCGATCGCGGCCCTCAGGCCCGACAGCGCGCCGGGGAGGCTGTCGTCCCCGGTCGTGACGGACGGCTCCTCCGCGGCGTCCGGAGGGACGGTGCGGGCGGCGACGGCGGGCGCGCCGGAACGGGTGGCGGAATCGCCGTGCGTCGTCACCGCTAAAGCGTGCCCGACCGATGCAAGGGAAGACAACCGGACGGTAGTAACGTCTGGGTTGCGTCGGGTCGGCTCAACTCGACTTGACGATTGGCGAGCGCGTGGCATTATTGAGTCAGGTTCACTCAACTTGTGGTGGGGCCCGCTGCGGGCGGTGCCCGCCGAGCAGCCGCGGGCGGTGCCCGTCACCTGCACAACCTTACGAAGCGAGGAAGCGAAGATGGCACGTGCGGTCGGTATCGACCTCGGCACGACGAACTCCTGCGTCAGCGTTCTCGAGGGCGGTGAGCCCACCGTCATCGCCAACGCTGAGGGCTCGCGGACGACCCCGTCGATCGTCGCGTTCGCCCGCAACGGCGAGGTGCTCGTCGGTGAGGTCGCGAAGCGCCAGGCGGTGACCAACCCGGACCGGACGATCCGTTCGGTCAAGCGTGAGGTCGGCACGAACTGGTCCGTCGACATCGACGGCAAGAAGTACACCCCGCAGGAGATCTCGGCCCGGACCCTGATGAAGCTCAAGCGGGACGCCGAGGCGTACCTGGGTGAGCAGATCACCGACGCGGTGATCACCGTCCCGGCCTACTTCAACGACAGCCAGCGCCAGGCCACCAAGGAGGCCGGTGAGATCGCCGGCTTCAACGTGCTGCGGATCGTCAACGAGCCGACCGCGGCCGCCCTGGCGTACGGGCTGGACAAGGGCTCCAAGGAGCAGACCGTCCTGGTCTTCGACCTCGGCGGCGGCACCTTCGACGTGTCGCTGCTGGAGCTGGCCGAGGGCGTCGTCGAGGTCAAGTCGACGAGCGGTGACAACCAGCTCGGTGGCGACGACTGGGACCAGCGGATCATCGACCACCTGGTCAAGACGTTCCGCGGTGAGCACGGCATCGACCTCGGTCAGGACAAGATGGCCCTCCAGCGGCTCCGCGAGGCAGCCGAGAAGGCCAAGATCGAGCTGTCCGCCGCCACCACCACCAACATCAACCTGCCGTACATCACCGCCGGCGCGGCCGGCCCGCTGCACCTCGACGTGACGCTCAGCCGCGCCGAGTTCCAGCGGATGACGCAGGACCTGCTGGACCGTTGCAAGGGCCCGTTCGAGCAGGCCGTGAAGGACGCCGGGATCAAGATCTCCGACGTCGAGCACGTCATCCTGGTCGGCGGTTCGACCCGGATGCCCGCCGTGACCGACCTGGTCAAGCAGCTCACCGGTCGCGACCCCAACAAGGGCGTCAACCCGGACGAGGTCGTCGCCGTCGGCGCGGCCCTGCAGGCCGGTGTGCTCAAGGGTGAGGTCAAGGACGTCCTGCTGCTCGACGTGACGCCGCTGAGCCTGGGCATCGAGACCAAGGGTGGCATCTTCACCAAGCTCATCGAGCGCAACACCACCATCCCGACCAAGCGCTCCGAGGTCTTCACCACCGCGGACGAAAACCAGCCGTCGGTGCTGATCCAGGTGTTCCAGGGTGAGCGGGAGATCGCGGCCTACAACAAGAAGCTCGGCACCTTCGAGCTGACCGGCCTCCCGCCGGCGCCGCGCGGCGTGCCGCAGATCGAGGTCGCCTTCGACATCGACGCCAACGGCATCGTCAACGTGCACGCCAAGGACCTGGGCACCGGCAAGGAACAGAAGATGACGATCACCGGCGGCTCCTCGCTGCCGAAGGACGACATCGAGCGCATGCGCCGCGACGCCGAGGAGCACGCGGAGGAGGACAAGCGCCGCCGCGACGACGCCGAGACCCGCAACGTGGCCGAGGCGCTCCAGTGGCAGACCGAGAAGTTCCTCGCCGAGAGCGGTGACAAGCTGCCCAGCGAGAACCGCGAGCAGCTCAACGAGGCGCTCGGCGAGCTGCGGGGTGCCCTGGGCGGCCAGGACATCGAGAAGATCAAGTCGGCGCACGAGAAGCTGGCGCAGGTCTCCCAGCAGGCCGGCTCGCTGCTCTACGCGCAGCAGGCCGAGCAGGGTCAGCCCGGCGGCGAGGCCGGCCCGGGTGCGACCGGTGCGACCGGTGCGCCGGGTGGCGCGCAGGCCGGCGGGGCCGACGACGTGGTCGATGCGGAGATCGTGGACGAGGACGGCAAGAAGTGACTGCCCACCTCCGACACGTGTCCACGGCAGGGATGAGGTAGCCCCATGACGCAGAAGCCACGAGCCGCCGACCCGGGCGACACCGGGTCGACGCCGGGTGGCTCCGCGCCCACGGAGTCGACCACCGGCGCCGAGGAGCGGGTCGTCATCCGCAACAACCGCAAGCTCAGTGACGCGACGGAGCCGGAGGGCACCGCCGCCGACGCGGAGACCGGCGTACCGGCCGAGGGTCTGGTCGAGGACGCCGAGGTCGTGGTCGACGAGATCGAGGTCGAGGTCAACGCCACCGACGGTCCGGAACCCTCCGGTCCGCCGGTGGTGGACGCCCCGGCGCAGCCGGTGGACGGCGGCGGCACCGGCACCTCGCTCGGTGCCGAGCTGGCGGCGCTCCGGGCCGAGCTCGACGAGCGGACCAGGGATCTGCAGCGGGTGTCGGCGGAGTACGCCAACTACCGCAAGCGGGTCGACCGCGACCGTGCCCTGGTGCAGGAGCAGGCGACCGGTTCGGTGCTGGCCGCGCTGCTGCCGATCCTCGACGACCTGGACCGGGCGCGGGAACACGGCGACCTGGTCGGACCGTTCGGAACGGTGGCGGACCAGCTCACCGCCGCGCTGGGCAAGTTCGGCCTGACCGCCTTCGGCGAGCAGGGCGACCCGTTCGACCCGACCCGGCACGAGGCCGTCGCGCACCAGACCTCGGCCGAGGTCAGCGAGCCGACCTGCGTGCAGGTCATGCGGCGCGGCTACCAGCTCGGTGAGCGGCTGCTGCGCCCCGCGCTGGTCGCGGTCGCGGATCCGGAATAGTGCGAGACGGTGACCGGGCCGTCCCGTCCCCCCTCAAGGGGCGGACGGGGCGGCCGGGCCACGACGGTCGGAAGGAGGTGGACCGGTGAGTTCGAAGGACTGGCTCGAGAAGGACTTCTACGCCGTGCTCGGCGTGGACAAGGCCGCCTCCGCGGATGACATCAAGAAGACCTACCGCAAGCTGGCGCGGGAATCGCACCCGGATCACAATCCGGGCGACCCGAAGGCCGAGGAGCGGTTCAAGGCCGTGTCCGAGGCGTACAACGTGCTGTCGGACGCCGGCCGTCGCCGGGAGTACGACGAGATGCGTTCGCTGTTCGGTTCGGGCGCGTTCCGGCGCAACGCCCGGGCCGGCGGTCAGCCGGGCGGGATGCCGTTCGACGTCTCCGACCTGTTCGGCGGTGGCGCCGGTGGCGGTGACCGTCGTTTCGGCGGTGGGGCCGGCTTCCAGGACCTGTTCAGCTCGATCTTCTCGGGCGGGCAGGCCGGTGGTCAGGCCGCAGCGCGCGGTCCGGCCCGCGGCCGGGACGTCGAGACCGAGGTGGCACTGGACTTCGGCGACGCGGTGCGCGGGGTGACCCTGCCACTGACGTTGCGCGCTCCCGGTGTCTGCGACACCTGTCACGGCAACGGCGCCAAGCCCGGCACCCAACCACGTACCTGCCCGGTCTGCCACGGGGCCGGTGTGACGAACCGCAACCAGGGGTCGTTCAGCTTCTCCGAGCCGTGCGGCAACTGCCAGGGCGTCGGAACAGTGGTGGAGGAGAAGTGCCCGGAGTGCCACGGCAGCGGCGGAGTCACCAAGACCCGCACGATGAACGTGCGCTTTCCGGCCGGGGTGGCCGACGGCCAACGCATCCGGTTGGCCGGGCGCGGTGAGCCGGGTGAGCGCGGTGGCCCGGCCGGCGATCTGTTCGTGCACGTCAAGGTCCGGCCGGACGAGTTGTTCGGGCGTACCGGAGACGACCTGACATTGACCGTGCCGGTGACCTTCGCGGAGGCCGTGCTCGGCACGGACCTGCGGGTGCCCACGCTCGACGGCGCCGTGACGCTGCGGGTGCCGCCGGGCACGCCCAGCGGCCGGGTGCTGCGGGCCCGGGGCAAGGGCGTGGTCCGTCGCGACGGGCAGGCCGGCGATCTGCTGGTCACCCTGGACGTGGTGGTGCCCGCCCGGTTGACGGACGAGGCGCGGGCCGCTCTTGAGGCGTTCGCCGAGCAGAGTCCTCCGGCGGCGCGGGAACATCTCGACGCACGGGTGCGTCGGGTCGGTTAGTCCGGTGGGATGGACGCGGAGGTGAGCGGGATGTCGGGCGAGTTCCTCGGTTCGGGTGACCCTGCCTACGAGGCCAAGGTGCTCATGATCTCGGTGGCGGCGCGGATGGCGGGGATGCACCCGCAGACCCTGCGCCAGTACGACCGGCTGGGGCTGGTGCAGCCCGGCCGGGCGGCCGGCGGCGGTCGTCGCTACAGCGTCCGGGACGTGGTGCTGCTGCGCGAGGTGCAGCGGCTCAGCCAGGACGACGGGATCAACCTGGCCGGCGTCAAGCGGATCATCGGGCTGGAACGGCTGCTGGAGCAGGCGCAGCAGCGGGTCGCACGGTTGGAGGCGGAGTTGGACGCCGCGTACCGCCGGGTGGCCGAGCTGGAGTCGCTGGCCCGCTTCCCGGGTCGGGATCTGGTGCCGACCAACCGCACGTCCACCGCGCTGGTGGTCTGGCGTCCCCGCCGTACGACCGACCGCTGACCCACATACCGCCCTCGGCCCGGCCCGCGCTCCGATTTTCCGGCGCGGACCGGGCCGCTTCCGTTAACCTGTCGATACGGGGTCCAAACGGCTTAATTCGGGCCTACCGGCATGGCGAGGGGGAGCGATGGCGGAGCCGGCGAAGAAAGTCGCTCAGCAGACGGAGGAACGGCTGGAAGGCTTGGCCGACACCGTCCGCGAGAAGTTCGACAAGGTCACCGAGGGAACCTTCCGCGACCGGATCAAGGAAGGACGGTTCGTCGACCAGAGCGACCAGGCCCGACCAGAAGCGGACCGCAAGCGCGACTGACCGGTGACCGACGTGCGGGCCGGGACCCACGGGGGGTCCCGGCCCGTTCGCCCTGCTGTACGGCCCCGCGCCGAGCGCCTACCCCCCCCCCGCCGATCTTGCACTTTCGCAGGGTGAAATGTTCCAGTTCACGCAGTCAGTCACCGCAGAAAGTGCAAGATCGGCGCAACCGTGGGGCGGGGTGACGCGCGGCGTGGTTCAGCCGAGGCGGCGGTTCTCGCGGACCAAGCCGCCTTCGCACCAGTCCCGGTAGACGAAGAGATCCGGCCGGGCCAGCAGCACGCGGCCGTTGTGCGCCCAGATCTTCATCGGCTCGTCGCCGTCGCGCTCCGCCTGCTCGACGAGCTTGCGGAAGCGACGCTTGGGGTGAGCCCGGAAGTTCGTCCGGATGCCGTCGGCGGCGTAGATGTAGAGGCAGTGCAACGCGAAGCGTCGGGCCGGGCAGGTCGGGTCCATCGCCAACTCGAAGAGCGTCAGCACCAGCCGGTCACCGGAGACCAGCAGGTCCCAGTCGGGTGGCATGGACGCCAACGGCACCGAATCCGGTTGGTACGCCCAAGCTCGCAACTCCGCCGGCGTCGGATCGACGGGGTTCGCGAAGCCGTGGAACGTCGACTCCTGCACGCTCACCGGCCAACCTTCCGCTCTCGCCCGCGGGTGGCAACGCTGCCTGCGGAACGTGGCTGCTGGGGCGAAACGGTAACCCGCCGTCGGTTACGGCGGTAGTACCCGCAGGGCGCAATTCGGCATCCGTCGGCCGGCCAGCCCGAACGGCCGTTCGGGTGTCCTGGCCACCACCGTTGCCCTGCCTCCCGTCAGCAGGACAACGGTGGTGAGCGTCAGTCGTTGACCGGGACAGCTTCCCGCCGCTGGGCCAGCGCGCGGGTGCGCAACCACCGCTTGAACCACGGGAAGTCGGGCAGCCGGGCCAGGATCGGGCCGGTCACCACGGTGATCAGGACGTACGTCGCGGCGAGCGCGGCCAACCGCGGCTCGACGCTGCCGGCGGCGACGGCGAGCCCGGCGATGACGATGGAGAACTCGCCCCGGGGTACGAGCGCCAGGCCGGCCCGCCAGCGACCGGGTTCGGCGATGCCGACCCGGCGGGCCGCCAGGTAGCCGGTGAGCGTCTTCGTGCCCATGGTGACCACGGCCAGCGCGAGCGCCGGCAGCAGCACCGGCGGGATGTCCTGCGGGCTGGTGGTGAGGCCGAAGAACACGAAGAACACGGCCGCGAACAGGTCCCGCAGTGGGGACAGCAACTCGGTGGCGTGGTGGGCGACCGGACCGGAGAGCGCGATGCCGACCAGGAACGCGCCGACCGCCGCCGACACCTGGAGCGACGCCGCGATGCCCGCGATCAGCAAGGTCAGGCCGAGTACGCCGAGCAGCAGCGCCTCCGGGTCCTTCGCCGACAGGGCGGACGAGATCAGGTGGCCGTAGCGGATGGCGACCACCAGCACGATCAGCACCGTGCCCACCGCGACGGTGAGCGCGATCCCGCCGCCGAGCAGGCCGGTGCCGGCCAGTACGGCGGTGACCAGGGGCAGGTAGAGCGCCATCGCCAGGTCCTCGATGACGAGCACCGAGAGGATCACCGGGGTTTCCCGGTTACCGAGCCGACCCAGGTCGGCGAGGACCTTGGCGATCACCCCGGACGAGGAGACCCAGGTGATGCCGCCGAGCACCAGGGCGGCCACCCAGTCCCAGCCGAGCAGCAGGGCGAAGCCCGCGCCGGGCAGCGCGTTGAGCACCCCGTCGATCAGGCCGGCCGGCGCCGCCGAGCGCAGGTTGCCGACGAGTTCGTTGGCCGAGTACTCCAGGCCGAGCATCACCAGCAGGAGGATCACGCCGATCTCGGCGCCGACCGCGAAGAACTCCTCGCTGGCGTCCAGCGGCAGTAGCCCACCGTGCCCGAACGCGAGCCCGGCGAGCAGGTAGAGGGGGATGGGAGAGAGGCCGAAGCGTCGACTGAGCCGGCTCAGGAGCCCGAGGAGCAGCAGCAGCGCACCGACCTCGATGAGCAGAGTGGTGAAATCGTGCATCCGCCTCAGCCGTCCGGGTCACTGTCGGCGAGGATGGCGGACACACCGTCGAGACCTCTGCGGGTCCCGACGACGACCACCACGTCACCGGCGGCGAAGCGGAACGAGGGGAGCGGCGAGACGATGACCTCGCCGTCGCGCAGCACCGCCACGATGGAGGCACTGGTGCGGGTACGCGCCTTGGTGTCGGCGAGCGGCCGGTTGACGTACCGCGACCCCGCCGAAATGGCGATCTGCTCGGTGAGCAGCCCAGCGGCCTGCTCGCGCAGCCCGGAGAGCTGACCGAGCATCAGCGACGCGCCGAGGATGTCGGCCAGCGCCTCCGCCTCGTCGTCCGTCAGCGGTATGTCCGCCTGGCAGGCGTCGGGATCGTCGGGGTCGTAGAGGACAAGATCACGGCGGCCATTGCGGTGGGAGACGACACCTAGGCGGCGTCCGGACTCCGTCACCAGATCGTGGCGTACCCCGATCCCGGGTAGGGCGGTCTGCTCGACACGTACTCGCACCCGCCAAAGGCTACCGCCACGTGAACAGCGCGCAGATCTTGGACGCTGATCCAGGTGCCCGGCTTGATCGACTCGACATCGCCGATGTGGCGGTATCCAGACCAGTGGGACACCCCGACATCGGCGATCTCGTGTCGATCAAAGAGCCGTTGACGCGTCAGGAGGTAATTGGCTTCTCCGCCACGAATACGCCGACGCCGTCCAGCGTCTCGGTCAGCCCGGTCGCGCGGAGGATCATCATGGCCTTGCCGACCACGGTGTCCGACACGCCGTATTCCTTGCAGAGCTGTGATCGGCTCGGCAGCTTCGTGCCGGGCGGCCACGCGCCTGATTCGATCTTCGTTCGTAGCTCGTCTGCGAGCACCTGGTACTGCTGCTTGGGCATACACACTCCCCGGATGGCACGCCCATTCGATCACGCGACCACCTACAACCTCAAGCAATCGGAGCAAGGTCGGTGACCTACAACCGCTACCAATTGTAGGTTCGGGACGAACGCTTCCGGATGGCACTGGAGCGCTCACCGAGCCGGGGCGAGCTTCCCCCGTTGTTCGTCCCGGCTCTGCCCTTCCACCGCGCTCCTGACCGCGAGGAGGACCATCACCGACGCCTGAACCGGTGGCACCACCCATGACCGGGCGCTTCGTCATTCACCTGCCGATCTCGGCGCCGGATCTGGCTCGCGCCAAGATGCTGGGCCGGACCGCCGGTCGGTCGCTGGCGTTCCTGGCCCGGATCGACCTCGGCGGGATCACCGTCTCGACCGAGGACAACCAGGGCGTACGGCATTGGGTCTTCTGTGACCGGCGGCTGGACGGTGGCCGGCGGTGCGTGCTCCGCGCCGACCACGAGACGCCCTGCACCGCCCGCCTACCCCGCCGGGCCTGATCGACTCGACGTCACGCAAGTCGGGGTGTCCCGGGGGTCCGGACACCCCGACTTTCGGGAACACGAGCCGATCAAGCCGGAGACACGAGTCGATCAAGCCGAGCGAGTCGATCAGAGGGCGGCGAAGAACTGGCGGATGTCGCCGACCAGGACGTCGGTCGCCTGGTGGGCGGCGTAGTGGCCGCCGACGTCGCCGCGCCCCTCGACGTCCGTCCCGTACGCGGTCCAGCGGACGATGTTCGCGTGATCCCGCTCCGCGAAGCGGCGGATGGACTGGAAGTCGCCGGGGAACATGGCCAGCGCGGTCGGCGCGGTGGTCGGCTCGGACGGCTGCGGACCGGCGTGCGCGTCCTCCCAGTAGAGGCGGAGCGCCGAGGCGGCGGTGCCGGTGAACCAGTAGAGGGCCACGTTGGCCAGGACGAAGTCGGCGTCCAGGCTCTCGTCGAAGAGCTGGGCGTTCCAGGCCAGCAGCCCGACGGGCGAGTCGGCCAGCGCGTACGCCAGGGTCTGCGGTTGTTGGCTGTGTACCTGGTTGAAGGAGAACTTGTTCTCGTAGAACCACTGGAGGTGCCCCAGCGCCGCCTGGTCCGTCTCGGACAGGTCGGCGAACTCGGCCGGGTCGCCGGACGGGAACGAGAAGAGTTGGGTGACGTGCACGCCGAGCACGTGCTTGCGGTCGATCCGGCCCAACTCCGGCGAGATCATCGAGCCGGCGTCGTTGCCGACCGCGCCGTAGGTGTCGTACCCCAGTCGGCTCATCAGCTCGGCCCAGGCGCGGGCCGTGCGGTGCCGGTTCCAGCCGGCGCTGCGCGTGGGGCCGGAGAAGCCGTAGCCGGGCAGCGACGGGATGACCAGGTGGAAGGCCGGCGCGGCCGGGTCGTCCGGCTCGGTGAGTGGGTCGATGACGTCCAGGTATTCGAGCACCGAGCCCGGCCAGCCGTGGGTGAGCACCAGGGCGGTCGCGTCCGGCCGGGACGACCGGACGTGCAGGAAGTGGATCTGCTCGCCGTCGATCTCGGTGACGAACTGCGGGTGGGCGTTGAGCCGGGCCTCGATGGTCCGCCAGTCGAACCCGTCCCGCCAGTGGTCGACGAGCGCGCGGACCCGGTCGGTGCTGATCCCGTACGCGTCGCCGGCGCCGGGCAGGGTGGCGGGCCAGATCGTGCGGCCGAGGCGGGCGGCCAGGTCGTCGAGGGCGGTCTGCGGGATCTCGACGCGGAACGGGCGGATCGCGGTGCTGCTCATCTCGATACTCCTCCGGAACGGAATGTTTCGTTCTGTCATGACGGTAGCAGACCGGAACGATCCGTTCCAGTGCTAGTCTCAGGTCATGTCGACGAAACCCCTGGCTGGTCGCCGGGCACAGGCCGCCCGCAACGACGAGGTGATTCTCGAAGCCGCCCGCGCGGTCTTCCTCGACGACCCGAAGGCGCCGATCGCCGCCGTCGCGGACCGCGCCGGCGTCGGCATCAGCGCGCTCTACCGGCGGTACGCGGGCAAGGAGGCCCTGCTGCGCCAGCTCTGCCACGACGGGCTGCGCCGCTACATCGCCGTCGCCGAGGAGGCGCTCGCGGAGCCGGACGACTGGGCTGCGTTCGCCGGGTTCCTGGCCCGGGTTGTCGACGCGGACGTGCACTCGCTCACCGTGCACCTGGCCGGCACCTTCACGCCGACCGAGGAGATGGGCCGGGACGCGGTACGTGCCGGCGAGCTGGCCGCCACGCTCGTCGAGCGGGCGCACGCCAGCGGGCGGCTGCGACCCGACGTCGTCGTACAGGATCTGGGGTTGGTGTTGGAGGCGTGCGCGGCGGTGCGCGTACCCGATGGGGAGCGGACGCGTGAGCTGCGCCGCCGGCAGCTCGCGGTGCTGGTGGGTGGCCTGTCGACGGTGTCGGAGGCTGACCCGCTGCCCGGCCCGGCCCCGGCGGCCGGGGAGTTCGACTGGCGGTGGCGACGTCGCGAGTGACGGGCGTCACAGGCTAAGGTTGAGTGGAATACGCTCAACTCTGGTGGTGTCCAACCCAATGGACGTCGCCGATCCGGGGGAGCCCATGAACACTGAGAAACTCACCACCAAGACCCGCGAGACCATCACCGGCGCTGTCACCCTGGCCAACCAGCGTGGCCACGCGACAGTCGAGCCCTGGCACCTGCTGCTCTCCCTGCTCGACACCGACGGCTCGACCGCCGCCGGCCTGCTGCGCGCCGTCGGGGCCGACCCCGCCGAGCTGCGCCGGGCCGCCGAGCGCGCGGTCGACGCCCTGCCAGCCGCGCGGGGCTCCAGCATCGCCGAGCCCACGCTGGCCCGCGAATTCGTCAACGCCATCGGGGCCGCCGAGCAGATCGCCCGGCCGCTGGGCGACGAGTACACCTCCACCGAACACCTGCTCGCCGGTCTGGCCCGCGTGGGCGGTGCCGTGTCGGCCGCCCTGAAGTCGGTCGGGGCCACCGAGGAAGCCCTGGTCGCCGCCTTCCCGACCGTCCGGGGCGGAGACCGGCGGGTCACCACCGCCGACCCGGAGCAGACCTACCAGGCGCTCACGAAGTATGGCGTCGACCTGACCGCCAGCGCCCGGGACGGCAAGATCGACCCGGTCATCGGCCGGGACTCCGAGATCCGCCGCGTCATCCAGGTGCTCTCGCGGCGTACGAAGAACAACCCCGTGCTGATCGGTGAGCCCGGCGTCGGCAAGACCGCCATCGTGGAGGGCCTGGCCCAGCGGATCGTGGCCGGTGACGTGCCCGAGTCACTGCGCGACAAGAAGCTGGTCTCGCTGGACCTCGGCGCGATGGTCGCCGGCGCGCAGTACCGGGGCCAGTTCGAGGAGCGGCTGAAGTCCGTCCTGGAGGAGATCAAGAACTCCAACGGCCAGGTCATCACGTTCCTCGACGAGCTGCACACCGTCGTCGGCGCCGGCAAGGGCGAGGGCTCGATGGACGCCGGCAACATGCTCAAGCCGATGCTCGCCCGCGGTGAGCTGCGGATGGTCGGCGCGACCACGCTGGACGAGTACCGCGAGCACATCGAGAAGGACCCGGCGTTGGAGCGGCGCTTCCAGCCGGTGCTGGTCGGCGAGCCGACCATCGAGGACACGATCGGCATCCTGCGCGGGCTCAAGGAGCGCTACGAGGTGCACCACGGCGTCCGGATCACCGACGCCGCGCTGGTCGCCGCCGCCACGCTCTCCGACCGGTACATCACCGACCGGTTCCTGCCGGACAAGGCGATCGACCTGGTCGACGAGTCTGCGTCCCGGCTCCGGATGGAGATCGACTCCCGGCCGGTCGAGGTGGACGAGATCGAGCGGGCGGTACGCCGGCTGGAGATCGAGGAGATGGCGCTGGCCAAGGAGCCCGATGCCGCCTCCGCCGAGCGCCTGGCGCGGTTGCGCCAGGAGTTGGCCGACAAGCGCGAGCAGCTCACCGTGCTCTCCGAACGTTGGCAGACGGAGAAGAGCCACATCACCAAGCTCTCCACTGCCAAGGAGGAGTTGGAGCGCCTGGGCGGCGAGGCCGAGCGGGCCGAGCGCGACGGCGAGCTGGAGCGCGCCGCCGAGCTGCGGTACGGCCGCATCCCCGCCCTCAAGGTCGAGCTGACGCAGGCCGAGGAGGAGTTGGCGCAGCTCCAGGCCGACGGCGCGATGCTCAAGGAGGAGGTCGGCTCGGACGACATCGCCGCGGTCGTCGCCTCCTGGACCGGCATTCCGGCGGGCCGCCTGCTGGAGGGCGAGACGGCGAAGCTGCTGCGGATGGAGGAGTCGCTCGGCGGCCGGGTGGTCGGCCAGGCCGAGGCCGTGAGCGCGGTTTCCGACGCGGTACGCCGGGCTCGGGCCGGTGTCGCCGACCCGGACCGCCCGACGGGCAGCTTCCTCTTCCTCGGCCCGACCGGTGTCGGCAAGACGGAGCTGGCCAAGGCGCTCGCCGAGTTCCTCTTCGACGACGAGCGGGCGATGGTCCGCATCGACATGAGCGAGTACGGGGAGAAGCATTCCGTCGCCCGTCTCGTCGGTGCCCCGCCCGGCTACGTCGGTTACGAGGAGGGCGGCCAGCTCACCGAGGCCGTACGCCGCCGGCCGTACTCGGTGATCCTGCTGGACGAGGTGGAGAAGGCGCACCCGGACGTCTTCGACGTGCTGCTCCAGGTGCTCGACGACGGTCGGCTCACCGATGGTCAGGGCCGCACGGTGGATTTCCGCAACGCCATCCTGATCCTCACCTCCAACCTCGGATCGTCGGTGATCAGTGACCTGACGTTCTCCGAGGAGCAGCGCCGGGAGGGTGTCCTCGCCGTCGTCCGGTCGCACTTCAAGCCCGAGTTCCTCAACCGGCTCGACGACATCGTGGTGTTCGCCGCGCTGCGCGGGGACGACCTGCGGTCCATCGCGGACATCCAGCTCGACCGGATGCGACGTCGTCTCGCGGATCGTCGGCTCGGCCTGGACATCACCGAGTCCGCCCGTGGGTGGCTGGCCGAGCACGGCTACGACCCGATCTACGGTGCCCGCCCGCTGCGCCGCCTGGTCCAGACGGCCATCGGCGACCAGCTGGCGAAGGCGCTGCTGTCCGGAACGATCCGGGACGGCAACACGGTCAAGGTCGACCTCGACCCCGCCGGAAACGCCCTGACGGTGACGGCCGCCTGACGTTGACGATCAAGAGGTTCGCGTCATCGGGACGTCTTCTGATGACGCAAACCTCTTGATCAACAGGGTGAGAGGCGTGCCGACGGGGAAAGGATGGGGACATGTTTGGGATGTCCAGGTGGGAGCGGGACCTTCGTGCCGCGGCGGACGAGTTGATGGCCGCCGACACGCTGGCCCTCGGTGGCGTGGGATTCGCCGGTGAGGTGCTGCCGGTGACCGAGGCGTACCGCCGCGTCGAGACCGCACTCGACGACCACCCCGAGGAGGTACGCCGGCAACTCGATCGCCTGCTCGCCGAGGGCTCGCCCGCCGGCCGGGCGTACGCGGCGACGCTGCTGGAACGGGCCGACCCGACGGCCGCCCAGGCGGCCTGGGCGTCGCTGCGCGACGATCCCACCGAGTTCACCACCTTCGTCGGCTGCGTCATGGGCCGCTCCACCCTCGGCGACTACGCCACCCAGCGACTCGCGGCGGCCTGACGATCCCGCCTCCTGGACACTGGCAACTGTCGATGGCCGCACCCGGCCATCCGCCGGCTGCCGTCGGTAGCTGAGCTTTCGGTCACGACGCGACTCATTTCGGTGCGCCAGGTTGTTACCGTCTGCGCCGACGTACCTGGGGAGGTGGTCGGGTGGACGGGTCGCTGGCGTTCCTGGTGGGGGCCGTCGTCGTACTCATGGCGGTCGTGCTCGTGGTCGTCGTGCGCGCCCGGCGGCGGGCTGCGGCCCGGCCCACCGACCTGCCGCCGACCCGCCAGCTGGCACCGGGTCATCGCGTCCGGATCCACCAATCTGAGTACGTCGTGAGCGGCACCATCCGTCTGGTCGAGGGGGACTGGACCTGGGTGCAGCATCTCCTCGACGACGCCTCCGGCACACCGCACCGGCTCTCCGTGGAGGGCGACGGTGGCCCCGAGTTGGAGGTGGTGCTCTGGACCGCCGAGTCCGGAGCGACCGTCACCCCCGGCGCGCCGACAATCGACCTCGGCGGCCTGCGGTTCACCTGGGCCGAGACCGGCCAGGCGCGCTACACCGCCATCGGCGAGACCGGCCTGCCGGCCGAGGGCACGATGCGCTACCACGACTACCAGTCGGGTGGGAACGCCCGGCTCTCCTTCGAGGCGTACGGCGAGGAGGGTTGGCGGGTCGCGCGCGGTGACCTGGTCGACCCGGCCGACCTGGCGATCCGACCCGCCGACGACGCTCGCTGAACGACCCGACGGGCGCGCCGCTTTCGTCACGGCATGCCGGAGTGGCCGGTTGCCGATACGGTGTGGGCCCGCTCTAGGAAAGGAGAATCGTGGTCGACTCCCCGAGCACGCCGGCCCGCCAACGGCCCTCCACCGTGACGATTTCCAGCTACCTGCTCTACCTGTTCCTGGCGTGCCAGGTGATCAGTCTCATCATCACCCTCTCCACCATCGGCAAGACGCGAGACGTGCTGCGCGACGCGTACGCGAGCAGCGCCGCCGAGGGGGCCGATCAGGTCGCGGACTTCTTCTTCGCCTTCGGCCTCGGCAGCGCGATCCTCGTCCTCCTGCTGGCGGTCGTGCTGGGCGTACTGGCCATGTTCAACAACCAGGGCCGTAACGGCGCCCGGATCACCACCTGGATCGTCGGCGGCATCATGGTCTGCTGCACGGGTGGCACCCTGCTCAGCGGTGCGGCCGGCGGCTTCACCACCGGTGGTAACAGCGGCAGCGACATGCCGAGCGCCGACGAGGTCCAGCGACGCCTCGACGAGGCGCTGCCCGGCTGGATCACCCCGGTCAGCCTCCTGCTCGGCGTGATCAGCCTGCTGGCGCTGCTGGCTGCACTGATCCTGCTGGCCCTGCCCAAGTCGAACGAGTTCTTCCGCAAGCCCGCCGCGGCCTGGGAGCCGCCGACCCCGGGCGCCAGCTACCCGGCGTACCCGCAGGCCTCCGGCCAGCCCGGCTACCCGCCGGCTCCCGGCCAGCCGTCGGGCGGGGAGCCGGCCTACCCGTCGACCCCCGACCAGACGTCCGCGCCGGAGCCGCCGACCACGCCGCCGGCGAACCCGTCCAACCCGGACCGGCCGGACGACACGCCGCCGGCGGACCGCCCCGGCACGACCCCGCCGTCGACGAGTTGACCCACCGATAGGCACGACGCCGACGATCCCTCCGAGTAGGTTGCAACCCGACGCCTACCGGAGGGATTCGTCGTGTCGTACGCCGAATCGGCACCGCCCCGCCGGCCCGCCGTGGTCCTGCTCGCCACGGCCGTGCTGCTGCTGATGGCGGTCGGCGCGCTCGCGTACACCGTCGTCGACCTGACGGTGCTGGGTCGGACGGTGGACGCGTTCCGCGCCGCCGCCCGGGACACCTCGGCCAGCCCGCAGCAGATCGACGACATCGTGACCCTGCTGCGCGCGTCGGCGGCGCTGACCGCGGTGGTGGCCGCGCTGTCCGCACCCGTGCTCGCCGGGCTGGCCCTCGGACTGTTGACGGGCAGACGCGGCGCGCGAATGGCCACCTGGGTGATCTGCGGGCTCGGCCTGCTCGCGGGCTGTTGCAGTGTGGCGGTGCTCGTCGGCGAACGTGCCGCGCCGCTCCGGCTGGGGGCGGACGAGCGGGCCACCGCCGAGCTGCTGGGCCTGATCTCGGACGCGTACCCGTCCTGGTGGATACCGCTGAATGCCGGACTTTCGGTCGGGCAGGCCCTCGGTTACCTTGTGGTAGCCACGCTGCTGGCCCTGCCGGCGGCGAACGCCTGGTTCGGACGACACCGTCGCACGACACCCACCGCGCCGTCCGTCCCACCCGCGTTTCCGCAGGCGCCGGCCGCGCCCCCGTACCCACCCAGGTGAGGACCGCCCGTGACGCTCGAATCCACGACCCTCGAGCGGCGGGCCCTGGTCACCGGTGCGACCTCCGGTATCGGCGCGGCGTTCGCCCGGCGGCTGGCGGCCGACGGATGGCACCTGGTGCTCGTCGCCCGGGACGCGGATCGACTGGCCGGGATTGCCGAGGAGCTGCGCACCCGACACAGCCACGACGTCGAGACGCTGTCAGCGGATCTGTCGACCGATGACGGCTGCGCCACCGTCGAGCAGCGGCTGGCGTCCGACAGTCCCATTCACCTTCTGGTCAACAACGCCGGCATCAGCCTGAGCAAGCCGTTCCTGCGCTCCACTGCGGAGGACGAGGCGCGGTTGCTGCGACTCAACGTGCACGCCGTCATGCGATTGACCCTGGCCGCGCTGCGCCCGATGACCGAACGCCGCGATGGGGCAGTGATTAATGTCTCTTCGGTTGCCGGGTTCGGCGCGGTGATGCCTGGCTCGACCTACTCGGCCAGCAAGGCGTGGGTCACCAATTTCAGTGAGTCCGTGGGGCAGTCGGCGCGTCCTTTCGGCGTCCGGGTGATGGCCCTGTGCCCCGGTTACACGCGCACCGAATTCCACGAACGGGCCGGCATCAACATGTCCAAGACGCCCGAGTGGATGTGGCTGCAAGCCGAGGACGTCGTCGACGAAGCCCTGCGTGACCTGCGTAAAGGCAAGTTGGTAAGCGTTCCGGCGTGGAAGTACAAGGTGGCCGTCGCCGGCCTGCGGCACGCACCCCGCCGGCTCCTCGAGGTCGTCTCCCGCGACACCCGTGGCCGGATCGGTCGCGAGGAGCGCTGAGCCGACGGCGCCTCGCCGCGCCGTGGAGGCCGCCGTCGGACGCTGGCGCACCGCTCTCGTGCCGGTAGCGGAGCGTAGTCGAACATCGCCAGTCATCGGTGTCTCGCCGGGCCGATCGGGTAGGGCCGTCCACACGACGTTCAGAGTTGCGCAGTAACCTCTATCGCCATGGGGGACCACGACGACCTGCGTAAATTCATTACCGACCTGGCTGTGGTCCACGGCCGGGTGGTGCTCTCATCGGGGCGCGAGGCAGACTGGTACGTCGATTTGCGACGTGTCACGCTCCATCACCGTGCCGCTCCGTTGGTCGGTCGGGCGCTGCTCGACCTCACCGCCGACTGGGAGTACGAGGCCGTCGGTGGCCTCACCCTGGGCGCGGACCCTGTCGCGCTCTCGATGCTGCACGCCGCCGCTCCGACCGGCCGTGCCCTGGACGCCTTCGTGGTGCGCAAGGCGGGCAAGGCCCACGGTCTACAGCGACGGATCGAGGGACCGGAGGTGGCCGGCCGCCGGGTGTTGGCGGTCGAAGATACGTCCACAACGGGCGGAAGTGTGTTGACCGCTGTCGAGGCACTGCGCGAGGCCGGAGCCGAAGTCGTGGGCGTGGCGGTTATTGTTGATCGAGGCGCCGGCGACGCGGTGCGAGCCGCCGGATTGCCGTACAGGGCGGCCTATACGTTGGCTGACCTCGGCCTTGTGGCGTAAAAGTTTACCGATTCGGATCTGCTGATATGCAGGCGGATCGATGCTGCTGGTGGAAGGATGGAATACGTGGGAACTGCGTTGGCCGAAATGACAATGCCTCAGATCTCGCCGCTTGCCGGTGAGCCGATCGAACGTGCCGATGCCGAGCGTCTCGCGGGGGTCCTCAAGGCCCTCGCCGATCCTGCTCGGTTGCGGCTGCTCAGCCTGATCCAGTCGGCCCCCGAGGGCGAGGCGTGCGTCTGTGACCTGACCGCGCCGCTCGGCCTCTCTCAGCCGACGGTCAGTCACCACCTGCGTATCCTCACCGAGGCCGGCTTGCTGGAGCGGGAGAAGCGCGGTGTCTGGGCGTACTACCGGCTGGTCCCGAGTGCGATCGCGACGATCGCCGACCTGCTGACCCCGCCGCGTAAGCGAGCCACCAAGAAGGCTCGCTGACGCAGGCTGCGCACCGTCTCGTTCCGAGGCGGTGTCCGGTGGCGAACCAGGGGTGGCGCCACCGGTAGCTGACACCTGCTCGTCCTCGGCCGCACCGCCGGAGGTCGGGTCCGACATGCCGACGGCCGACCCCCTCACCAGGGGGCCGGCCGTCGTCGTACCTCGGATCAGTGCTCCTGGCCGTGGCCCCGACGGTCGTGCGGGTGCTCGTCGTGGTCGAACTTCTCGCGTACCGCGTCGACCGCACCCGCCGCGCTGGCCGCCGCGACGACAGCGACCGCCTCGCCGCGCTTGCGGGCCCGCCGGTCGCGGAGGAACTCGAAGAAGATCGGCAACACCGAGATCGCGATGATCAGGGCGACCACCGGCAGGATGTAGCGGTCGATCTTGTCGCCGATGGCCTGGTAGATCCGATCGGCCAGCAGGTAGCCGATCAGCAGGATGCCGTCCACCCAGAGCACGGCGCCGACGATGTTCCACAGCAGGAACTGTCGGGCCGGCATGCCCAGCGCCCCGGCAACCGGGTTGAGGAACGTCCGCACGATCGGGATGAAGCGCGCCAGCACGACGGCCTTGGCCGGGCCGAACTTCTGGAAGTAGTACTCGGCCTTCTCCACGTACTCCTTCTTGAAGAGCCGCGAATTGGGCCGCTCGAACATCCGCCGGCCGTACCGTGCGCCGAGCCAGTGCCCCAGCTGCGCACCGATGATCGCGCAGATGGGCCCCCCGATCAGCAGGCCGGCCAGTGAGAGCCGGGTGCCGTCGCCGAAGATGGCGTCCGCCACCGGCGAGGCTGCCACACCGGCGAGGAACAGCAGGGAGTCACCGGGGAAGAAGAAGCCCACCAGCAGGCCGGTCTCGGCGAAGAGGATCACCCACACGCCGACCAGCCCGAAGGTCTGCAACAGCTCCTTGGGATCGAGCGGGTTCAGGGCGACGCTCTCCGTGAGAGCGCGGGTCTTCTCAGCTGTGTCCACGGCCACAAAGGGTACCGAAGCCCGGTGCCCGTGCCGCGCCGGACCGGTGCTTACCACCCGCTGGCCGTATACGACGGTGCCCCGCCGGCCAGCGTGGTCGGCGGGGCACCCGTACTGCTGGGATGGATCAGGCGACGAAGCGGGTCCGGCGGCGCTTGGCCACCAGGTAGCCGCCGACGCCCGCGGCGAGCAGCAGCGCGCCGAGGCCGGCGACCAGGCCGGTCGACTGACCGGTGATCGGCAGGGTGCCGCCGTCACCGCCGCCCTGACCACCAGCATTCACGAGGATCTTCGCGGTGTCGTTGGCGGGCTTCAGGTCCGCGTGGAAGCCGCCCTCGCACTCGCAGGGCACGTTGACCTTCACCGTGCCGGTGGCGTTGGCGATGACCTGGTCGATTCGGAACGTGAACTCGCCGGTCAACTCCTCGCCAGCCGGCGCGAAGGGGCCCGGGTAGCAGCGGTAGGCAGCGGCGCCCGGGGTGCCCGCCTCGTCCCACTCGGCGTCGTTACCGGTACTCGGAGCACACTCGAAGGGAACCTCGACTGCCGTGGTGCCCTTCGGGACCGTCACGTCGACGAAGGTCACGTCGGAGCCGCTGTGGAGGTGGTCCAGCGTCGCCGGGCCGTTGTTCTTGAAGCCCAGCGGGACGGTCAGGACGGCACCCTTCTTACCTGCGAGCGTGGCGCCGATGGCCGCCAGGTCAGCCCCGTTCTTTCCGGTGACCTGAACGTCCAGCGTGCTCCAGTTGTTGTCGGGGTTGGTGTCGGTCTGCACGGCGCGCCTCTGCTTGGACGGGACCGCCGTCAGAGCCAGCGTCTTTCCGGTGCCACGCTTGGCCTTCTCGGCACCGGCCTCCTCGCGAACGCCGATGAGATCCTCGAAGTCGGCCGGAGTCATGAACCGGGTGTAACCTTCCTCGCTCCCCGGCGCATAGGTGTCCGTTGCCAACTCGTAGTTGAGGGTCGCCGTTACGGCGCCGCCAGCCGGGATCTTCTGGTCGAACTCGCAGGCGAGCAGGAAGTCCTCGACGTAGAGGCAGTTGTCGAACCGCTCCTTGGTCCGGATGCCGTAGTCGTTGTCGATCAGGGCCACGACGCCGTCGACCTCGGTCGTGCCGGCGTTCAGCACCGTCAGCGGGGCCTGGAACTTCCCGCCCGGCGCCGCCGAGGCCTTGCTGTCCGGCCCGCCCTGCAGGTCGACGCCCTCGCCGATCCGGATACGGGAGGTGTAGTCCGCGACGGCCTTGTTGGCGGCCTTGATGCTGATCTTCAGCGTGCCGCTGTCGCCGTTGGCGGCCTTCTCGGTCGGCGCGATGACGACCGAGCCTGGGAAGCCGCCATACATCTCGTCGACGGCGACGGGGAAGGACTCACGGCAGAGCAGCACGTCCTCCCCGTCCGCCGCGCAGTCGTCCGCGCGCTCGCCGGTCAGGGTTACCTTGCCGGCGAGGCTGCGGTAGTCGTAGCGGACCGTGACCTCGTTCAGCACGGTGGATTCGCTGCTGTACAGCGACGGCGCCCGCACGACGCCAGGCGTGTCCACGGCGACGGTGACGTCCTCGAAGTACATGTCGAACTCGGGTGCCGGAGCGGCGAAGGCCGGGCTGGCGGAGGCGGCGACGAACGCGCCTACGACGCCCAGTCCGGCGAGCCAGCGCCGGGTGGAGTGCGTGAGCATGAGGGGGATTCCTCCAGTAGGGGGATTCAGGTGCAGCCCGTGGATCTTAAGGAACCGCTAAGGTTCACCGCCGTCCCTGATCACCGCCTGGTGACCAGGACGAACCGAAAGGCTGATCACCGCCACCGCAATGTTCGGCGCGTCCGCTCCCGTCATCTGAGGCAGGACCCCGGGAGGTGCAGTGACGTACGAGGAGTTCGCGGACGCGCGACTTGCCCCGCTGCTGCGGTACGCGGTGATGCTCACCGGTGATCCACACCAGGCGCAGGATCTGGTGCAGGAGACGATGGTCCGGGTCCAGCTGAACTGGCGGCGGGTCGCCCGCGCGGACTCGCCCGAGCGGTACGTCCGCCGGATGCTCACCAACCAGTACGTCGACTGGAAACGGGGCTCGTGGATGCGCCGGGTGCTGCTGCGCGGGGAACCCGACGAGTCCCTGCCCGCACCGGTCGACCACGCCCAGTCCGCCGTGGACCGGGACCAGATCTGGACCTGGCTGTCCCGGTTGCCGCGTCGGCAGCGCGCCACCCTCGTGCTGCGCTACTACGAGGACCTGCCCGACGCCGAGATCGCCGACATTCTCGGCTGTGCCGTCGGGACCGTCCGTTCGTCCATCTCCCGGGCCCTCGCCACGCTCCGGGCCGAGTACGTGGAGGTTCGCTCATGATCGAGGATGACCTGCGGGCCGCCTTCGCCCGGCACGAGCCGCTGACCCCGCCGACCGGTCCGCTGCGCGCCGCGATCGACCGACTGACCATCCGACGTCGCCGCCGCCGCCGACGCTGGCAGGCCGGCGGCACCGCGCTGGCCCTGCTCGGGGTGCTGGGGCTCGGGGTGCCGCTGCTGACCCCGGAGCGCGGAGGGCCGCCGCCGGACGCCGAACTGCTCGGTGAGTCCGCCCGGCCGGTACCGCCCGGTGCCCTGAACATCCTGCTGCTCGGCCTCGACGGCGACGGGCCGGCGGCGACGCGGGCCGACGCGGTGCTGTTGGTACACATCCCGGCCGACCGCAGTCGCCCCTACCTGGTGTCACTGCCCCGTGACCTGGGGGTGTCGGTCCCGGGCCACGGCACCGACAAACTGAACTCCGCGTTCCCGGCCGGCGTCGGGTCGTCCCGGCCGGAGATGACCAAGGGGTACGACCTGACCCGGCGTACGGTGGCCGAACTGACCGGGATCCAGGTGGATGCCGGCGTGGTGCTGACGTACCGCGCCCTGAGCACGCTTACCGATGCCGTGGGAGGTGTGCCGGTCTGCCTGCCCGACCAGGTGCGTTCCGTCCACACCAGGCGGGTCTTCCCGGCCGGCTGTCACCGTCTCGACGGTGCCGCGTCGGTCGACCTGCTCCGCCAACGCTACGGTCTGCCCGAGGGCAGTCAGGACCGCGACCGGAACGCTCGGCTCTTCGCCGCCGGTCTCGTCCGCCAGGCCACCGACCGGGGCGTACTCACCGATCCGGTACGCCTCGCGAAACTGCTGACCGTCGTCGGCCCGGACCTCGTGGTGTCACCCGATCGGGCGGCCGTGCTGAACCTGCTGCGGCTCGTTCCCACGCTGCGAACGGTCGAGCCGGTCGGGCTCGGTCTGCCGGTCGTCGGGCCGACGGCGAGGGACCGTCACCTGCGCGTCGACCCGACGTTCGCCCCGGAGTTCCTGCGAGCGCTCCGGGAGGATCGACTCGGCGAGTGGGCGGACCGTCACCCGGCGTTGGTCGACGTCGCTCGGTGAGCTGTCAGCGGTAGTCGTACTCGTCCCCGGTGACCACCCGGGCCTGCTCCATGGCGTCCCAGTCGTCGACCTCCATGCCGCGCTGCGGCTCGACGTCGGCGTGGACCGGGTCGACCGTCATGGCCTGTTCGACCGCGTCGGCCGGCTCCACCTCCGGATCGCGTTCGTCCGCGGCGAGGTGGTCGCCGGGGGTGAAGTCCTCATCGGGCTGACCCATGGTCCCTCCCGGGGTCTCGGGGCACGGCTCCCACCACCGTACGGGCTGCGCCGGCTTCCCGCCGGCAAGCCGAGTCGGCCGAATCACCTCGGGACGGTGCGCGCCGGTGCCAGGATGGTGCCGTGGGCTTCCTCATCCGACTGGCGATCACCGCTGTCGCGTTGTGGGTGACCACGCTGATCGTGCCCGGCGTCGACGTGCACGGCCGTTCGGGTGGCAACACCGTGCTCACGCTGATCGTGGTGGCGCTCATCTTCGGCGTGATCAACGCGGTGCTCAAGCCGATCATCCGGGTGGTCGGCTGTGTGTTCTACCTGCTGACGCTCGGCCTGTTCGCCCTGGTGGTCAACGCGCTGCTCTTCCTGCTCACCGACCGGATCGCCCGCGGACTCGACCTGCCGTTCCAGGTGGACGGTTTCTGGGCGGCGTTCTGGGGAGCGATCGTGATGACCGTGGTCACCTGGCTGATCAGCGTCATCGTGCCGGACCGTCTGGACACCCGGTGAGCGGCTGACACCCCCTCGGTTGGTCCTGCGCACCTCACCTGCGGGATACTGCCGGGCGGAGGACAGCGCGGTCCGGCGCACAGACGAACAACAGCGGCCAGCACGGCCGAGAGTGGTAAGTAAGGAGCACATCACATGCCCATCGCTTCCCCCGAGGCCTACGCGGAGATGCTGGACCGCGCCAAGGCTGGCCGGTACGCGTACCCCGCGATCAACGTGACCTCCTCCCAGACGCTGAACGCGGCGCTCAAGGGCTTCGCCGACGCGGAGAGCGACGGCATCATCCAGGTCTCCACCGGTGGTGCCGAGTACCTGTCCGGTCCGTCGATCAAGGACATGGTCACCGGCGCGGTGGCGTTCGCCGCATACGCGCACGAGGTGGCCAAGAAGTACTCGGTCAACGTCGCCCTGCACACGGACCACTGCCCGAAGGACAAGCTGGACAAGTTCGTGCGTCCGCTGATGGCCATCTCGCAGGAGCGCGTGAAGCGCGGCGAGGAGCCGCTCTACCAGTCGCACATGTGGGACGGCTCGGCCGTGCCGGTCGCCGAGAACCTGCAGATCGCCTCCCAGCTCCTCGACGAGGCCGCCAAGGCCAAGATCGTCCTGGAGATCGAGGTCGGCGTCGTCGGTGGCGAGGAGGACGGCGTCGAGAACGCCATCAACGACAAGCTCTACACCACCACCGATGACGGTCTGGCCATGGTCGAGGCGCTCGGCCTCGGCGAGAAGGGCCGCTACATGGCGGCGCTGACCTTCGGCAACGTGCACGGCGTCTACAAGCCGGGCAACGTCAAGCTCCGCCCGGAGATCCTCAACCAGATCCAGGAGGCGGTCGGCGCGAAGTACGGCAAGGACAAGCCGCTGAGCCTGGTCTTCCACGGTGGCTCGGGCTCCCTGCTGAGCGAGATCCGTGAGGCTCTCGACTACGGCGTGGTGAAGATGAACATCGACACCGACACCCAGTACGCCTTCACCCGGCCCGTCGCCGACCACATGCTGCGCAACTACGACGGCGTGCTGAAGATCGACGGCGAGGTCGGCAACAAGAAGCAGTACGACCCGCGCGCCTGGGGCAAGGCCGCCGAGGCCGGCCTGGCAGCCCGTGTCGTGCAGGCCTGCGAGGACCTGCGCTCCACCGGCACCACGATGACCAAGTAACGACGTACGCAGCGACGGCCGGCCTCCCGCGTGGGGGCCGGCCGTCGTCGTTCAGGTCGTCAACAGGTGGACGGCCTCGTAGACGTCGTCGGTGAGGTGGATCGTCGACGACAGGTCACCGAACGGCGAGGCGGCCAGCAGCGGGCGCAACAGTGCCTCCACCGGAAGCTCCCGCGTCCAGTAGTCACGGTCCAGGAAGATGTACGCGCCGCTGGCCCCGTCGGTGCCGTAGTAGGTCTTGGTGGCCGCCTGGAACACCTCCTGCACTGTGCCCGCCCGCCCCGGCGCGAACACGATGCCCCCCCGGGCGAGGCGCAGGATGGTGTCCTCCCGGATCGCGTTCGAGAAGTACTTCGCGATCCGTCCCGCGAACAGGTTCGCCGGCTCGTGCCCGTACAACCAGGTCGGGATGGCCAGTCCGCCGCTGCGCGCCCAGCCAGGATCGTCGCCCCGCTGGCGGGGCACGCCCGCGTACCGCTGTCGGACCGTCAACGCGACCCCCGTGTACCGGTGGTGGTCGGTGAAGTCGGGCGCGGTGGCCAGCAGGTCGATCGCCGCCGTCAGGTCCGCCGCCGGGCGGTCTGCCAGGTACGCGCCGAGGTTCGCGGCCTCCATCACCCCCGGACCACCGCCGGTGACCACCAGCCGGTCGGCCCGCGCCAGCTCCCGACCCAGCACTGCCGCCATCCGGTACGCGGGACTGCCGCGCCGCACCGCGTGCCCGCCCATGATGCCCACCACCGACTGCGACCCGTGCGCCGCCAGCCAGGCCCGGGTGGCATCGCCCAGCGCGTTGTCCACGCCGTGGTCGTGCAGCCGCTGGCCGAGCGCCTCCTTCACGTCCGGCAGCGCGCCGCCGTGCGCCCGGTAGTGCTCGTACACCCGGGTGTCGTACATCCCGGCGAACCCGCCCTCGACGAACCCGGCGGCGAGGTCGTCCGGGGTGTAGAGGTGCGCCGGCTGGGTCGGATACGGCAGCCCGGAGAACGGCGGCACCACGTTCGCGCCGCGCCGAACCAGATCGGCGCCGACGTCCCGGGAGGCGAACCGGCAGCCGACGAAGAGGGTGCCGGTGACCTCGATGCCGGTCAGGTCGGGCACCGGAGCGAGATCGAGGCGCAGCCCCTGCACGGTCAGCCCGGTCAGGCTGCCGGTCGTCAACTGCCGGTCGAACTCGTCCCGGGTCTGGATCTCGTTCGCGTGCAGGTGGGGTTCGATGACGTCCGTGGGCGGTGGGGTCGGCACCCGGCCATCCTGCCCCTTCGGCGGGGTCGGCCAAACCCCGGGCGGTCCAGGACGCGACAGGAGCCCGGTGGTCGTGGCCACCGGGCTCCTGCGTAACCGGTTCCTGGGGAGGCTCCGGACCATTAGTTGTAGTGGAAAACACCTGGCGGCGGCATAGGCCGCAGGCGTGATGAACTCCTCAGCCGTTCAGCGGAACGCGTCGGCCGACCCGCTCGCGTGTCGCCCTGTCCAGCGGGTTGAATGGGGCGATGCAGAACCTTTTGCCGGAGCCACCGGCCACCCTCCTGCCCGCGAACGACGAGGCCGACGCCGCCCTGGCCGCCGCCCAGGAGGCCGGCACCGACGAGGCGTACGCCGAGGTCGCGGCCCGCTTCCCGACCTACAGCGCGGCCTGGGGCGCGCTCGCGGCCCGGGCGTTCGCGGCCGGCGCGGTGGTGACGGCGTACGCGTACGCGCGCACCGGCTACCACCGTGGCCTGGACCAGCTCCGCCGCAACGGCTGGAAGGGCCACGGGCCCGTGCCGTGGTCGCACGAGCCCAACCGGGGCTTCCTGCGCTGCCTGTACGTGCTCTCCCGGGCTGCCGACGAGATCGGCGAGGCCGACGAGGCGGCCCGCTGCGCCCAGTTCCTGCGCGACTGCGACCCGGCAGCGGCGGACGCGCTCGCCAGCAACTGACCCGCTTCGACGGCCGGCCCGACACCGGGCCGGCCGTCGGCCGGTCAGAGCCCTTCGGCGACCGCTGCGGCGATCTTCAGCCAGGCGTCCCGGGTGGCCGAGGACAGACCGCCGTACCGGATCGGCTCGCCGCTGTCGATGAGCCGCTCGTACGGCGCCAGCAGCACCGCCCTGGTCCGGGCCGCGAAGTGCTCCTGGATGGCCGGCAGGTCGATCTCCTTGCGGGACGGCGGCATCGACACCACGGTGACCGCCTGCCGGACCAGCCGCTGCCGGCCGCTCTGCTCCAGATGGTCGAGCATCCGGGCAGCGGTCTCCGCCGAGTCGTTACGCGCGGACATGGTGACCACGAGTTGGTCGGTGGCATCCATCGACGCCTGCCAGTTCTGCGCCCGGACGTTGTTCCCGGTGTCCACGAAAATCAACTTGTAGAACCGGCTGACCACCTCGCGGATCTCGGCGAACGCGGCAGCGGTCAGCATCTCGCCACCGGTGGCCGACTCGTCCGAGGCGAGCACGTCGAACATGCCCTCGCCCTGCGAGCGAACGTACTGCGACAGGTCGCCGACCCGCCCGTGCGCGCCCTGGAACTGCCCGAGGTCACGCAGCATGTCCCGCACCGTGCGGGAGTGGAAGTCCTGCTGGGCGCGCATCCCGAGGGTGCCCTGGGTCTCGTTGTTGTCCCACGCCAGCACGTAGCCGCCGCGCTTCTGCCCGAACGTCATCGCGAGTAGCAGGATGGCCACCGTCTTACCGGCGCCGCCCTTCGGGTTGACGACTGTCACCTGCCGCAGCCCACCGAAGTTGCGGCGCACCATCTCGATGTCCCGCTTGAGCTCCTGCTCGTGCCGTCCCGGCGAGAGCCGGAGCAGACCCATCTTGTTGACCACCGCGCGTACGCCCATGGTGGCCACCGGGTCGGCGGGCCGTACCTGCCGGCGGCGGGCGAAGTCCTCGGCCGTCGGCGCGGCAGTGGTCTCCGGCGTCCACGTGGCGTCCGGGTAGCCCGTGGCCGGCACGCGCGCCACCGGGTCGGTCTCCTGGTACTGCTGCGGCGGGGCCGGCGACACAGCGGCCGTGCCCTGCTGCCACGGTGGCGGATACCAGCCCGGCGACGGTGGGAACGGCCCGGGCGGCGGGGCCGGCACCGCGTCCTGCTGCGGCGGGGCGACCGGTGCCGGGCCGGCCTGACCAGGGATCGCCGTCGAGTACGTCTGCCCGGTGTAGGCCTGCCCGGCGTACGTCTGCCCCACCGCACCACCATTGTCGACGGCGGGCGTCGGCGGTGGCGGAACAGGCGGGGCGGGAATCGGCGGCGGGATGCTGGCCTGGTCCTCTGCCGACGGGTGCGGGCTGGCCGGCCGCTGCGGTGGATACGCCCAGGGCGATTCGGCCGCCGGCCGCGCAGCCCCGACGGCAGGCACGCTCTCCCCGCCACTCGGCGACGCCGGTTCCGCTCCCGGCCCTGCGGCGGTCGGGTTCGCCGTTCCTGGGCCTGCGGTGCCTGGGCCTGCGGGGGCCGGGCCTGCCGTGCCTGGGGTTGCCGCGCCTGGGTCTGGGGTGGCCGCTCGGTCGGCGGCTGCGACTGCCGCCGGCGGGTGGTCCAGGGAGAAGGGCAGGTCCAGGTCGACGCCGCTCGACACGGCCGACGGCCCGGGGACCGCACCCGGGCCGGGCGCGGCACCTGTTGCCCCGGTGCCTGCTGCCCCGCCCGCATCACCCGACGACGCGGAGGTGCTCGCCGAGGCTGCGGGGGCGGGGTTCGGCGTGGCGCTGTCGGTGGTTGGCGTACCGGTGGTCGACGGCGACGAGTCGTTGCCGGGACCGACGAGTCCGCCAACGGCAGGCGGAAGCGGTGCCGTCGACGGAGCGGGGGCGGTGGGCGACGCCGTCGAAGCGGGTGGAGCGGCCGGCGGGTCGGCCGGCGGCCAGCTCGGCTGCGCCGGTGCCCAGCCCGTGCCCGGTGCGCCCGGTCCGCCTGGGCCGTTGGCTCCCCAACCGCTCGGTGGCGGCACCGCCCCGGTCAGCGACGGGTAATCCGACGGAGACGGCGGGGGCAGGGCCGCAGCGCCCGGCTGCCCGGGGACCGGCGGACGCCCGACCGGCGGCGCGGCGATCGGCGGTGCGGTGACCGGCGGCGAGATGGCCGATGGCGCGGACGGCGACGGGTTGCTCCGCTGTTTGGCGACCGCCGCCCACGGCGGCACCACCTCACCCGCGCCCTGCTCGGTCGGATCGGGTGGCCAGAGTGGTTCGATGTCCCGCTCCGGCACCGGCTGCTGGCCGGGCACCTGCGCCCGGTCGGCGTTCTTGTCCATTACGGTTCCTCCCCAGTCCTCCTGCGAGGATAGGCCCACCGGCCGACCAGTGACGGTCGGCGCAACCGGGGTCAGACCACCCAGACCGCCCAGGCACCCGGCTCGACCCACCACGAGCGCTTGCGGGTCAGCTCACCCTCGACACCATCGTCGAGGTAAGGCACCTTTCCCTCACGGGGCAGCACCGACACCGCCCGTCCGCGGGCCCGCCGCACTTCGAGGCGTACCCGCTTGCGACCCAGGGCCGAGCGGACGACCACCGGGACGGCCACCGCGACCTCGACCTGACCGTCCGTCGGGTCCGGCGCGGCCAGCAACGTCACGTCGTCGAGCGACGCGTGGCCGCCGGCGTTGCCGACCGCGCAGGCCAGAAGCGGTTCCTCACCGTCGGTGAGGATGGTGTCGTCGACCTCCACCCGGGCCCGCCAGTGCAGCGGGCGGCCCGCCTCGTCGGCGGCCCCGAGTAGTGCGCCGTCCAGGGTCACCGAGCCGCCGTCGTTACGCAGCAGGTCCAGCCGCCGGGGCGTGCCGTCCAGCACCGCCGCGGCCACGGCAGCCGGATCCCGGGGCAACCCGAGCTGCGCGGCCAGGTCCCGCTGGGTGCCGCCGCGCGCCGGGTCGAGAGGGAGTACGGCGACCGGGGGCAGGTCGGGCAGGGTCCGGTCGTCACGCAGGTCCACCGGGCGGCGACTCGGCGCTGGCGCGTACCGGCGGACCAGCCGGCGCAGCACGGCGCGCAACTGACCGTCGCTGGCCGTGGCGACGACCAGCCGGGTCTTGCCGTCCGTGTCCGGCCAGGTGAGGCCGTCCGGACGGGGTGGTCCGTCGAGCTGAGCGAGTACGGCGTCGATCTCCGCGTCCGAGCGGGCGGTGACCGTCTGCACACGCGCCCCCCGGGCGGTCAGCGCATCGGCGCAGGCCAGCACCGGCACCCGGGGCCGATCGTTGGCACAACTGTCGGCGTCGCCCGGCGTGCCGCCGGTGTCGGTGCCGGTGCCGGTCGCCGCGTCGGCGCTCGTCGCGGTGCCTGCCGCGTCGGCGCTCGTCGCGGTGCCGGCCGCGTCGGCGCCGGTGTTGGATCCGGTCGCGCCGCCGCAGCAGGCCCCGCCGCTGCCGCAACCGCCGGAAGCGTCCCGCTCCGACGCGAGGGTGAGCAGCACCACGTCGTACACCGAAGGAGCCTCCTGCCTCTCGACGCGACCCCTGCCGGTCGCGCCGTCACTACTTGTTAACCTGACACCCCGGGCTCGCCAACCGGTCGCCACCTGGCACCCGAGCCTTCTGGAGGCGGAAAAGATGCCAGCGATCGTGCTCATCGGCGCTCAGTGGGGCGACGAGGGCAAGGGCAAGGTTACCGACCTGCTGGGTGAGCGGGTCGACTACGTCGTGCGCTACTCCGGCGGCAACAACGCCGGCCACACGGTGATCACCCCGGACGGCCAGAAGTACGCACTGCACCTGATGCCGTCCGGAGCGCTCTCGCCGAACGCGATGATCGTCATCGGCAACGGTGTGGTGGTCGACCCGAAGGTGCTGCTCGCCGAGATCGACGGCCTGGCCGAGCGCGGCGTCGACGTGTCCCGGCTGCGGATCTCCGGTGACGCGCACCTCATCATGCCGCACCACCGGGCGTTGGACCGGGTGATCGAGCGCTACCTCGGTTCGTCCCGGATCGGCACCACCGGCCGGGGCATCGGCCCCGCGTACGGCGACAAGGTCGCCCGGATCGGCATCCGACTCCAGGACCTGCTCGACCCGGGCATCCTGCGCAAGAAGCTGGAACTCGCGCTGCGCGAGAAGAACCAGATCCTGTTCAAGGTCTACAACCGCAAGGCGATCGACCTCGAGGCGACCGTCGAGGAGTACCTGGAGTACGCGGAGCGGCTCAAGCCGTACATCGCGGAGACCCGGGCGATGCTCTGGGACGCGCTGGACCAGGGCGAGACGGTGCTGCTGGAGGGCGCGCAGGCCACCATGCTCGACATGGACCACGGCACGTACCCCTTCGTGACCTCGTCCAACCCGACCGCCGGTGGCGCCTGCGTGGGCGCCGGCATCCCGCCGACCGCGATCAACCAGGTGATCGCGGTGAGCAAGGCGTACACCACCCGGGTGGGTGCCGGGCCGTTCCCCACCGAGCTGTTCGACGCCAACGGCGCGCACCTGCGCAAGATCGGCGCCGAGTACGGCACGACCACCGGCCGGGAGCGCCGCTGCGGGTGGTTCGACGCGGTCGTGGCCCGGTACGCCTGCCGCCTCAACGGCGTCACCGACCTGGTCATCACCAAGCTGGACGTGCTCACCGGGCTGCCGAAGGTGCCGATCTGCGTCGGCTACGAGATCAACGGCAAGCGGGTCGACGACATGCCGATGAGTCAGACGGACTTCCACCACGCCACGCCGGTGTACGAGGAGTTGGACGGGTGGTGGGAGGACATCACCAAGGTCCGCACCCCCGAGGACCTGCCGGAGAACGCCCGCCGCTACATCGCCCGCGTAGAGGAACTCTGCAACACGAGGGTGAGCGTCATCGGCGTAGGCCCAGGCCGAGAAGAAAACGTAGTCCAACACCCCCTCCTCCCCTAACCCCCCCCGGCCCCCCCGGCCCCCCGGCCCCCCGGCCCCCCGGCCCCCCGGCCCCCCGGCCCCCCGGCCCCCCGGCCCCGAACCTCGTTGATCATGAAGTTATTGCCCGCCGCCTCGGCGTGTCGTGGCAATAACTTCATGATCAACCCATCAAGCCGGCCGACTTATCCACAGGGTGTCGTTGGTTGTCCACAGGGGGTTCCGGGCGGTTCTCTGGTCGGCCAGGGTGACCGGATGGATGCCCTGGATGCCGTGCGGCGCCTCGCTCGCTCGCGCGACGGGATTGTGACGCTCCGGCAGGCACGCGCCGCCGGCTTCACCACCCACGAGGTGCAGCGGCTCTGCCGTGCCGGCCACTGGCGGGTCGTAGCGCGTGGCAGCTATCTCGTGGACGCCGACCTGTATGGCGGGGTGCCGCGCCGTGCGCGGATCAGGGCAGCGCTGGAATCGTTCGGGCCGTCGGCCGCGGCCGTGCTCGCGACAGCCGCTGAACTGCACGGGCTGGCTGGTTTGCGGGCCACCGACTCGATTCACCTGTCGGTGCCTGGGCCGACTGCCAGGCCGGCTCGAATCGCCCATCCCGAGGTGGTGGTCCACCAGTTGGTCATCCCGTCCGAGCAACTTGTTCGGGTGGACGGACTTATCGCGACCGAACCGCTCAGGACTCTTGCTGACGTGAGTCTTCGGGTCGATCGCTTCTCAGCGGTGAGTGTGCTGGATTCGGCATTGAACCGTCGGCTGGTGACAGCCGAAGATTTGCTCGCCCTGCCGCGCCTGATCCGTGGGCGGAGGGGTGCGATCGCGGCGCGTGCCTTCCTCGCTGAGGTGGACGGGCGGGCTCAGTCACCCCTTGAGACCCGCGCCCGGCTCCGATGCGTCGATGGCGGGGTGCCGCCCGATGCGCTGCAACTCGAGGTACGGGACGACGACGGCTACCTGTTGGGCATCGGCGACCTCGGATGGCGTGGTTACCAGCTCATCGCCGAGGCCGACGGTCGTGACCCGCATGGCCTGCCAGATGCCGTGTTCGCCGACCGGCACCGTCAGAACCGCCTGGTGAACGCAGGCTGGACCGTGCTCCGTTTCACCTGGCAGGACACCCTGCGCCCGGACTACATCCCGTGGAGCGTCCGACAGGCGATGGCCGCAGCCCGACACCGCTGATCATGAAGTTATTGCCCCGACACGCCGAGGTGGTGGGCAATAACTTCATGATCACCGGCGGGGGCCGGCGGGGGCCGGCGGGGGCCGGCGGGGGCCGGGCGGGGGTCGGCGGGGCGGGCGGGGCGGGGGGGCGGTAGGGTGGCGGGTTGTGCGGGTTCTCTTGGTGGGTGGTGGGGGGCGTGAGCATGCGCTCGCCCTCGGGCTGGTGCGTGATCCGGCTGTCGACGCGTTGATCGCCGCTCCCGGTAATCCGGGGATCGCCGAGGTGGCCGAGCTGCGGTCCGTCACCGCGACCGATCCGGCCGCCGTCGCGGCGTTGGCGGTGGAGATCGCTGCTGACCTGGTGGTTATCGGTCCGGAGGCGCCGCTGGTCGCCGGTGTCGCCGACGCCGTACGCGCCAAGGGCATCGCCGTGTTCGGGCCGTCGGCCGAGGCCGCCCAGTTGGAGGGTTCGAAGGCGTTCGCCAAGGACGTGATGACCGCCGCCGGTGTGCCGACCGCCCGGGCGTACGTCTGCACGGACGAGGAGAGCACCGCGCGGGCGCTCGACGAGTTCGGCGCGCCGTACGTGGTGAAGGACGACGGTCTCGCCGCCGGCAAGGGCGTGGTGGTGACCGACGACCGGTCCGCCGCGCTGGCGCACGCTGCGGAGTGTGGCCGGGTCGTGGTCGAGGAGTTCCTCGACGGGCCGGAGGTCAGCCTGTTCGTGGTCACCGACGGCGAGGCCGCCCTGCCGCTGCTGCCCGCGCAGGACTTCAAGCGGATCGGCGACGGCGACACCGGCCCGAACACGGGTGGCATGGGAGCGTACGCGCCGCTGCCCTGGGCGCCGCCGGGTCTCGTCGACGACGTCATGCGCGACGTGGTCCACCCGACGCTGGCCGAGTTGCGCCACCGGGGCACGCCGTTCGCGGGTCTGCTCTATGTCGGCCTCGCGATGACCGCCGCCGGCCCCCGGGTGATCGAGTTCAACGCGCGCTTCGGTGACCCGGAGACCCAGGTGGTGCTCGCGCTGCTGGAGACGCCGTTGGGCGGGTTGTTGCACGCGGCGGCCACCGGCACGCTCGCCGAGCACCCGCCGCTGCGCTGGCGGGACGGTGCCGCGGTCACCGTGGTGCTCGCCGCGCAGGGCTATCCTGCCGCGCCGCGTACCGGCGATGTGATCACCGGTGCGGACCGGCCGGGCGTCATCCACGCGGGCACCGTCCGCCGGGCCGGCGACGGCGCGTTGCTGTCCGCCGGCGGTCGGGTCCTCTGCGGTACGGCCACCGGCCCCGACCTGGCGGCCGCTCGGGACGCGGCGTACGCGCTGGTGGACGGGGTGGAGCTGGCGGGCTCGCAGCACCGCACCGACATCGCCGCCGCCGCGATCGACCACCGGATCACGATTCCCGCCTGAAGCCGTCGGTCGGCGTGGGTCAGGCCGGGGTCGTCGGCTCCGCGCCTCGACGTCTGATCGGCGCCCGTCGCCACCACGTCAGGCAGCGCCACGCCCACTCGACCGGGCCGTAGCGGAACGTTCGCAGCCAGAGCACGCTCCACACCGCCTGAACGACGATGATGGCGACGGTGAGTCCCACAATGCGGGGCAGGTCGCGGGTGCTGTCGATGCCCAGCGGCGGACCGGCGAGCAGGAACAGTGCGGTGGCGCTCAGGTAGTTCGTCAGGGCCATCCGGCCCATTGGCGACAACACCGCGGAGAGCGCCGGCCCGGCCGGCGTGTGTAGCAGCAGTAGCAGACCGCAGCAGTACGCGAGGCCGGTGGCGATGCCGGCGAGCGGGGGTAGCAGGCTCACGCCGCCGCCTGGTCCGCCGAGGACGTTGACGGTTGGCAGGTCCACGTCGCGGATGGTCAGCACGATCCAGGTCACCGCGAGCGCGGCGAAGACGACGAATGCGATCGCCACCCGTCCGGTGCGACGCTCAAGGGCGGCCGGTACGCCCAGCGCCGCCAGCGCGTAGCCGAGGGCGAGCAGGCCCGGGATGGGCCCGTAACCGACGACGAGTTGCGCGCCGACGAGCAGCAGCAGTACCGCGACGACGAGGGCCGTGCGCCCGCCGAGGTAACTCAGCGGCAGCAGCACGAGAAGACCGGCCAACGCGTACGCGGTCAGCGCCTCGCCGGGGTGGACGACGAAGTGTGCGACACCGATCAGCAGGAGGACGACCAGTCGGCGGGCCAGCACCACCCGGGGCCGGCTGGTCCGGGTCGCGGCGCGTCGGAGGAAGATGCCGAAGCCGACACCGAACAGGATCGAGAAGATCGGGTAGAACCGCTCGTAGAAGAGCAGTTGCACCGCCTCCGGCAGCCGCGTCGAGGTGCCGGCCGCCTCGCCGCGGAAGACGACCTGCTGGTAGATGTTGATGATCAGGATGCCGCAGAGCGCGAAGCCGCGCAGCGCGTCCAGCGCGCCGATACGCGGCCCGACGGTGGAGACGTCGGTCGGTGCCGGTGGTCGGTCAGTCGTCCGTACCGATTCGGTCATGGGTCGATCCCACCGTGGGGTCGCCGAGTGTCGTCAGCGGAGAAAGTCGTGACCGCCACCTCCTTTCGTCGTATGCCGGTCGTGGTTTCGTCGGCTCCCCGCACGCGCGGCAGGCCGTTTTCCGGGCGCCCGGTTACCCTGCTGCCATGGGCCGAGGCCGGGTGTTCCGGGTCGCCGTGGACGTGCTGCTCGCGCTCGTGGCGACGGCGGCCGGCGGTGGGCTGGAACTGGCGGATCCGGACGTCGACACCAAGCTGATCCCCGCACCTGCCTGGGCCTACGTGGCCGCGCAGGTGGCCGCCGCGGTCGTGCTGCTGGTTCGTCGGCAACGCCCGTACACCGCAGCGCTGACCATCGCCGGGATCAGTCTCTTCGCGCCGGCCTGGGCCGCCGTCCTCGTTCCGTATGCGGTGACGGCGTACGGACGGGGTCGGCGGTGGCGACAGTGGACGGTGATCGGGCTGCTGACGGCGGCGTTCCTGGTGGGGGCGAGCGCCTGGTCGATCGCCGACCCGTTCACCGCGCCGACTGTCATCCTCGCCGCAGCGGTCCTGGGCATGTACGTCCGGGCCCGGCGGAGCCTGCTGGCGGAGTTGACCGACCGGGCGGAGCGGGCCGAGCGGGAGCGCTTGCTCCTGGCCGATCAGGCGCGCGCCGAGGAACGGGTGCGGCTTGCCGCCGAGATGCACGACGTGGTCACCCACCGGATCAACCTCATGGTGTTGCAGGCGGGCGCGCTTCGGGTCACCACCACCGATCCGACGGCCCGGGCGGCGGCCGAGGAACTGCGGGCGAACGGCTGCCAGGCTCTGACGGAGCTGCGCGACCTGGTGGGGGTGCTGCGGGGCGAGGACGGACATCCACGGGTTGATCCGGTCCCGGACGACACACCCGAGCTGGTCCGGTTGGTCGATGATTCCCGTGCGGTCGGTCTACCGGTGCGGCTCTCCGAAGTGGGCGACCCGCAGGGGCTCGCTCCGACGGTGCGGAGGACGCTGTTCCGGCTGATCCAGGAGTCGCTGACGAACGTGCACAAGCACGCGCCGGGTGCCGCCGCCACCGTGTCGATCGAGTACGGCGCGCAGACGGTGCGCGTCACGGTGTCGAACACCCCGGCGGGTCGCTCACCCGACGCTGCCCTGGCTGCCGCCGGCGGTGGCACCGGCCTGGCCGGGTTGCGGCACCGCGTCGAGGTGCTCGGCGGGACGTTCGCGGCCGGAGCGACGGCGCCGGGTGGCTTCGCCGTCCACGCGATGCTGCCGGTGCGGTCGTGATCCGGGTACTCGTCGTGGACGACGAGCGGATGGTCTGTGCCCACCTGCGCACGATCCTCGGTTCCGCGCCGGACCTGACGGTCGTCGGCGAGGCGTACGACGGGGCGGACGCTGTGGAGGCTGCGGTGCGACTACGGCCCGACGTGGTGCTGATGGACCTGCGGATGCCGGGCGTCGACGGGATCAGGGCCACCGAGCGGATCATGACCCTGCCGTCGCCGCCACGGGTCCTGGCTCTCACCACGTTCGACCTGGACGACTACGTGACCGGCGCGCTCCGGGCCGGGGCGGCCGGTTTCCTGCTCAAGTCGACGTCGCCCGACGACCTGCTCGCCCTGGTGCGGGTGGCGGCCGCAGGGCACACGGTGCTCTCCGCGGTGGCGGCTGACCGCCTCGTCGCGCAGACGGTGCCGAGCCAGCGTGCCCGTGACCTGCTTCTGTCGCTCACCGAGCGGGAGGTGGAGGTGCTGGAGAGCCTCGGGGCCGGCCGGTCGAACCAGCAGATCGCCCGCCGCCTGCACCTGTCCGAGGCCACCGTCAAGGGCTACGTCTCCCGGCTTCTGGTCAAGCTCGGTTGCGCCAACCGGACCCAGGCGGCGTTGCTGGCGCAGGAGGCGGGTCTGGGCCGCCGTCGGTGAGGCCGGCCGTCGGGCCGCCCGGGTCGGGTCACGACTCCTGGCCGACTCAGCCGTAGTAGCGGCGCAACTCGCGCGCGAGCACCTTGCCGGTGGCGTTGCGGGGCAGGTACTTCACGAAGACCACGTCCCGGGGTACGGAGAACCGGGCCAGGTAGTGCCGGACGTACTCGCGGACCGCCGCGGAGTCGAGCGTCTCGCCGGGGTGCAGGGCGAGGAACGCGGCCAGGCGCTGGCCGTACTCGGGGTCGGGTACGCCGATCACGGCGGCCTCGCGTACCTGCGGTAGCTGGGCGAGCAGGTCCTCCAGCTCGGACGGGAACACGTTCTCGCCACCGGAGACGATCATGTCGTCGGCGCGGCCGTCGACGAAGAGCAGCCCGTCGGAGTTGAGCCGGCCGAGGTCGCCGGTGTCGAGCAGCCCGTCGCGGGTCTCCCGGGTGGCGCCGGAGGTGTAGCCCTCGAAGAGCATCTCGTTGCCGACGAAGATGCGGCCGACCTGTCCTTGCTGGACCGGCTGGCCGTCGGCGTCGAGCATCTCCAGGCGGGTGCCGCGCGGCGGTCGGCCGGCGGTGGTGGGCGCCTGGCGCAGGTCCACCGGGCCGGCGATGGACGCCCAGGAGACCTCGGTGGACCCGTACAGGTTGTAGAGGACGTCCCCGTACACGTCATTGAACTTCGGGGCGAGTCCGCCGGGCAGGGCCGATCCGCTGACCGCGACGACCTTGAGTGTCGGGCGTGGGTCCGGCGGGGGCACTTCCAGCAGGCGCTGGAGCATCACGGGTACGGCGAAGAGGGCATCGCAGCGGTGCGTCACCAGGGCGGCGAGTGTGGCGGCCGGGTCGAAGCGGCGGTGCAGCACGATGGTGGCCCGCAGTGCGAAGCACATCTGCAGGGCCGCGAACCCCCAGGTGTGGAAGATCGGGGCGGCGATCAGCACCCGGTTCTTGGCGTGCAGTGGAATGCGGTCGATGATGGACACGAGCGGTCCGAAGCCACCAGGTGTGGGCCGGCGGGCGCCCTTGGGCGCGCCTGTGGTGCCCGAGGTGAGCACGATGATCCGCCCGTCGCGCTCCGGCGGGTGTAGCTCGCCGGGCAGTGCCCCGGCCACCAGCTCCTCGCGCGCGCTCTCGTCGACCCGGTGCAGCTCGGCGGGCAGCCCGAGGACCCTGTCGGCGAACTCGTCGTCGTGCACCAGCACCCGCAGCCGCTGTTCCTCGGTGACGGTGCTCAGCTGTGCGGCGGAGAGCCCGGTGTTGACCAGGACCGCGTCGGCGCCGAGCAGGCTGGCGGCGACGATCGTCTCGATCAGGCCGTGGTGGTTGCGGCAGAGCAGGCCGATCCGGTCGCCTGGCTGCACGCCGAGCCCGGACCGCATCGACCGGGCCGTGCGTTCGGCCCGGTCGAGAAGCGTCTGATAGGTCAGTTCGACGCCGTCCTCGTTGATGATCGCCGGCCGGCCCGGGTCTCGGGCTGCCGCCTGGCGTAACTCGCCGGCGAGACTCCACCCCCAGGTGCGCAACGCGTTGAGTTGCGACGCGATCCGGAACGGGCGGCCCGGAGTGAGCAGACCGCGCCGGGACAGCGTGGCGACGACGAACGGCAGGTCCATGCCGCAGACCTCCTCGGGGTGGTACGCGGACGACCCCGTCCATCGGGGCGTCGTCCTTGATCATGCACCCGGCCTGACACCAGGCCCAGCCGGTGTCGGCATGGGGTGACGAAGACGGCACGGATCGTGGGTTAGTGGAAGCCGCCTTCCAGTCTCACGCCCCGCCGAGGTTCGGCGTGGCCGACGGCTGGTGGCGCAGCGCGAGGGTCGCCGTGCGTGCGGCGTCGAGCAGCTCCTGCGGGGTCAGCTCGGCCAGTCGGGCGCGCTGATGCTCCAGCAGCCGGGCTGCCGCGTCGAGCAGCCCACTGTCATCGACTGGGCGGGGAGGCAACTCCAGGCCCGCTGCGAGGTACTGCTGCACGACCGCGCCCAGGTGGGCAACCCCGATGTCCCGTACGGTCAACGACAGGTGGGCGGAGGTGGATCCATCGACCGCCACCGCGCTGTGCGCGGCGCCCCGTGGCAGGTAGAGCACCTCTCCCGGCACCAGCCTGGTCCGCAGCACGACCTCCCCAGGCTGCTCGGCTCGGCCGCGGTCCCACTGCCCGTCCATCGGCATGGGGTGGACCGTCCACTCCTTCTCTCCCTGTACCTGGATTACGAACACGTCGGCGTCGTCGCGGTGCGGCGGGAGAGCCTGGCGCTCGGCAGGTGTGAGGAAGAAGAACGCCTCGACGGGGCGCCCCAGGTCGGTGCCGAGCTCGTAGGCCAGCGCAGCAGTCGGAGCGTGCCAGTGCTCGATGTTGCGCAGTAACACACTCGCGCCCTCGGCCACCCGCCGGGAGACCTTCTCCGGGTCCACATGGTCGGCCAGGTGCCGGTCGGCGACGGTCCGGGGTGCCACGATTCCGTCCACCGGGTTCTCACCCGCCCCGAGGACGGCGAGGTAGGGAACTCGGAGCAGACCCCCGGCGAGCGTGCACTCCAGGTCCCGCACGGTGAAGACACCCACCGGGGGTTGTGCCGGACGCAGGACCCTCGGAACCCGCTGCCACGATTCCGCGAGGAAAGCCGGGACATCTCCGACCAGATCGCGGAGGATCACACTGTCGTCCATCGTATTCACTTCCGTCACAGGATCGCCATTTGCTCGGTGAGAATCGCGGGTGTGGGGTCGACGGATCGGGAAAGGGCGAGATAGTCGCGGGCCAGTCCGACGTCGCCGAGCTGCCGGTGTGCCCAGCCGAGGTAGAAGGCGGCTGACGCGACCGGGAGCCCTCCCTGCGGGAGGACCTGCTCCCAGGCGCGGATGGCGCCGAGGAGGTCGTTGGCGGCGACCAGCGCCTTGGCCTGCGCTTCCCACACCCGATGGTCGTACGGGCTGATGGCGGTCAGCGTGCTCGTAGCCTTCAGCGCCTCGCCGATCCGGCCCTGGCCGAGCAGGGTCCTGGCAAGGGTTTCGTACATCGGAAAGGCGTGGTCCTTCCAGGATAGGAGCGCCAGCGGCCCGGTCTCCGGCTCGGCCCGCGCCAGGGCGGCAGCGGCCCGGTCGAGGAGTTCCATCGCGCGTGGCATATCCCCGCGCAGGTACGGCTCGTAGGCGACGGCCCGGTAGAACGTGTGCTCGGTGAGGTGGCTGTCCATCCCGATCGGGGTCACCTCCGTCATCGCCCGCCGTCCGAGGTCGACGGCCCGATGCAGGGCTGGCACGTCGGCTCCGCGCTTGCCGTTGGCGACGACGACGTAGTTGGCGAGCCGGACCCGGGTCTCGGGTGGGACGGCTGGGTCGGACGCGGCCCGCAATGCCCACTCTTCGAGCAGCGGGTACGCACCAGGGTGCAGCCGCAGCAGGACGGCCAGTTCGGCGCGGGCCGTCTCGGGGTTGACGGGGTGATCGGCGATCCCCGCGTCGAGGAGGCCGAGGATCGCGCCGGCCCGCCACGGGTACCCCAGGCGCAGCATGAGGTCACTCGCCACGCAGCGTTCCTGAGGTGTCAGGGTGCAGGGGGCTCGGCAGGCCTCGTCCACGAGCCACCACAGCTCACTGGCGAGGTCCACAGGCATCGCGGCGAAATCGCTGCTCGTGGCGTCGACCCGATCCCAGCTGGCGGCGTCGAGGATGCGCCGCTCGGGTTGCGGAAAGGTGTTGAAGGCGGGGACCAGGTGCGCTGTCCCGTCGACCAGGTGGCGGGCGATGCCGTAGGTAATGAGCGCGAGGTTGGTGGAGCGGGTGACCGGCGCGCCCAGACCGACGTAGACGGGGCAGGCAGCCGGCTGGCTGGCGGTGGTGAGCGACATCAGCCGCTCGGTCAGCGCCTGCGCGCCGGGCGCTGCTTGGTATTTCGGCAGTTCCATCGTCGTGAGATTCCTTCGGCAATGCCGGGTCGCGGCCAGCGCCGTTGTTGGGATCAGTCGCGAGGGCGGTAGCCGCAGGCCCGCCGGGGCTGGTGGGGACCAGGACCCACGATGGGCGGGCCTGCGGCTAGCGCGTCGATCGTCAGATGTAGTAGGGCTCGCCGTGCAGCTCGCGGTCCCACGCCATCTGTTGGGTGGTGTCCTGGTGCGACTGGGTCGCGGCGACGGCGGGGGCGGCGATCGCGCCACCGAGCGCGGCCGCGGCGACCACACCGAGGGCGATCCGCTTGGCCTGAACCTTCTTGACGGATTCGGACTGTTCCATTGTCAACTCCTTCTGGATTCGGCAGTCGATCGAAGCGTTGTCGGGCTTCTTGCCGCTAGAGGAGCATTGCTCGGGAAAGAGTCAGTGGACGCCATCCTTCACGTCTTCTTGACGCATATCCCCGCTTTCCTGACGGGAGCTTGACGGGCCTGTGGCACGTAGGGCGACGCCCGGGCGGGTCAGCGGATCTGCATGCCGGAGATCGCCCGAGAGATGACCAGTCGCTGGATCTCGGACGTACCCTCGAAAATGGTGTAGATCTTGGCGTCGCGGTACCAGCGTTCGACGGGGTGGTCGCGCAGGAAGCCGGCCCCGCCGAGCAACTGCACCGCCTTCTCGGTGACCGACACCGCCACCTCGCCGGCCTTGAGCTTGGACATCGAGCCCTCACCCGCGGTGAACGGGCGGTTGTTGCGACCCATCCAGGAGGCACGCCACACCAGCAGCCGGGCCGCGTCGATCTCCATCCGCATGTCGGCCAGCGCGAACGCGACCGCCTGGTTCTCGATGATCGGGCGTCCGAACTGGACGCGGTCCTTCGCGTAGTCGAGGGCGTACTCGTAGGCGGCCCGGGCCACGCCGAGCGCCTGTGCGCCGACGGTGGGTCGGGACAGCTCGAAGGTACGCATGGCGGCCTGCCCGGTGGCCCGTTGCCCGGAGCGGGCGCGGGCCAGCCGCTCGTCGAGGGCGTCCTTGCCGCCGAGCAGGCAGCGGCCGGGCACACGTACCTCGTCGAGGAAGACGTCGGCGGTGTGCGACGCGCGCAGGCCGAGCTTGCGTAGCTTGCGGGTCGCGGCCAGACCGGGGGTGCCCGGCGGTACGACGAACGCCGCCTGGCCGCGCGAGCCGAGCGTGGGGTCGACGGAGGCGGTGACCACGTGCACTCCGGCGATACCGCCGTTGGTCGCGTACGCCTTCTGGCCGGTGAGCACCCACTCGTCGCTCGCCTCGTCGTAGACGGCGCGGGTGCGCATCGCGCTGACGTCGGAACCGGCCTCGGGTTCGCTACTGCAGAACGCGGCGACGGCTGGCGAGTCGACGTCGCCGAAGCACTGCGGCACCCACTCGACCATCTGGTCCGGGGTGCCGGTGCCGTAGATGGCGGCGACGGCGAGCGAGGTGCCGAAGATGCTCAGGCCGATGCCGGCGTCACCCCAGAAGAGTTCCTCGCTGGCGATGGGCAGGGACAGTCCGGTCGGGTCGGCCCAGCAGGTGGCGAGGAACTCGAAGCCGTAGAGGCCGACCTTGGCGGCCTCCTGGATCACCGGCCACGGGGTGTCCTCCCGCTCGTCCCACTCGGCGGCGGCCGGGCGCACGACCTCGGCGGCGAAGCCGTGCACCCAGTCGCGCAGATCCCGCTGTTCCTCGTTCAGGTCGAGCGAGAACTCGGCCATGTCAGGCCTTGGGGATGTCGAACAGGTTGGCGATGTTGGCGGCGAGGCCCAGGTCGCCCTTCGCCTTCAGCTTGCCAGTCATGAACATCATCACCGGGTTGGCGCCACCGGAGACGATCTTCAGGAACTCGACCGGGCCCATGGTGAGGCTCAGCTTCGGGTCGTGCTGCGGGGTCTCGTGCACCTCGCACTTGCCGTCGGCGATGACCACCTCGTAGGTGTCGCTGCCGCCGTCCGGGCGACCGGTGATGATCCAGTGGATGACCGCGTTGGCGGAGCCGGCCCGGTCCGCGCGGAACAGCGACGGCATCCGGCCGAACACCTCGCCCAGGACCTTGCCGCGCAGGTCACCGGCCATCACCTGGGCGATCTTGTCGTCCGGGGTGGACTTGACCAGCTGGGCGAACTCCTTGGGGCCGACGTTGGCGAAGTTGGCCGGGTCGAAGTCAGTCATCAGGGTGCGCCTTCCGGAGGATTTGGCTACTCGTGCGTAACCCTACGCACGAGTAGGTATGCTCGCAAGGTGTCCACGCCTCCCGCGTTCAAGCGCCTGCCGCGCGCCGTCCGCGAGCAGCAGATGCTCGACGCGGCCGTCAAGGTCTTCTCCCGGCGCGGCTTCCACGCCGCCAGCATGGACGAGATCGCGGAGGACGCCGGCATCTCCAAACCGATGGTGTACGCGTACCTCGGCACCAAGGAGGAGCTGTTCGTCGCCTGCCTGCACCGGGAGGGGACCCGGATGATGCAGGCCATCGCCGGGGCGGCGGCCCCCGACCTGCCGGCCGACGAGCGGCTCTGGCGTGGGCTGCGCGCGTTCTTCGGCTTCGTGGGCGCACACCGCGACGGCTGGGCGGTGCTCTACCGTCAGGCCCGTGGCGAGCAGCCGTTCGCGGGTGAACTGGCCACCATGCGCGCCCGGCTGGTCGAGGTGGTCGCCGGGATGCTCGACCACGCGCTGCGCGACGAGGGCCGCGAGATCGCCGCCGTCGACCTGGAGGTCGTCGCGTACGCCCTGGTCGGCGCGACGGAGTCGCTGGCCGACTGGCTCGCGGACCACCCGGAGGCGGACCCCGAGAAGACGGCCACCCGGATGATGAACGTGGCCTGGCTCGGCGCCGCCCAGCTCCTGCACGGCGTCACCTGGCGTCCACCGACGGACTGACGGTCAGCGCCGGGAGGCGGCCCGTCGGTGCGCGTGGCGGCGCAGCCAGCGGAGCCCTTCCAGGCCGAAGGTGATGACCAGTGAGACGCCCACACCGACCAGCACGCCCTTCACGGGGTCCCGCTCGAAGGCCAGGCCGCCGAAGTAGCCGAGCAGCCCGCAGTACACCGCCCAGGTGAACGCCCCGATGCTGTCGTACAGCAGGAACGCGCGGCGGGGATAGCCCACCGCGCCCATGGTGAGGGTGACGGCGGTCCGGCCTCCCGGCACGTACCGGCTGGTGGTCAGGATCATCCCGCCCCGGCGGTCCACCGCGCGCCGGGCCCACTCGGAGCTGGCCCGCCGGCGGCTGCCGTCGGGTAGCCGGGCCAGCCGGCTCGCGCCGCCGCCGCGCCCGATGGCGTACGAGATGTGGTCGCCGACCAGCGCGCCGACGCCGGCGCTGGCGATCACGAGGGTCAGGCTGGGGTGACCGCCGCTGGCGGACAGCACCCCGGCGGTGATCACGGCTGCCTCGCCGGGCACCGCCGGGAAGAACGCGTCGACTGCGGTGAGCCCGAAGATCACCAGGTACACCCACGGTGAGGTGACCGTCCCACGGAGGAGGTCGAGCAGGGCGTCCATCCCCCCATGCTCGCCGGGTACGACCGGCCCGGTGGCCGAGTCGCCGGAAGACGCCTCAGCCCGCGCTGATCAGTGCCGGTGGGTGGAGCAGCGGACCGTGCGCCCTCTTGTCGTCGGCGGTGGGCCCGTGTGAGGTCAGCACCACCGGCGTATCCAGCTCCGCGCCGACCGCCTCGGCCCAGTCGGCCGGCGGGTTTTCGTACACCGGACGGGACCGCAGGAGGCGGTCGGTGAGCGCGGCCTGCCGGTCCAGGTCGCCGGGTGGGCCGGGGGTGAGTCGGTCGCCGGTGTCGTAGCGGCGGCAGATCCGCAGGTCGGGGCCGGTGAGGTCGAGGTGGGTCAGCGCCAGGCCGTCGACACCGCCGGCCGCCGCGAGGGCGTACCGGTGGGCGACCGCGTCGAAGTGGCCGAACCGGAACCGGCCCTGCCACGGGTTCGTCGGGTTGTGCCTGTCGGCGAAGGGCAGGGCCGGGTCCTCGGTCACCAGTGGGCCGGGCCCGTGCCGGGTGGTGACCACGCGCAGTACACCGATCCGGGTCACCTCGCCGGTCAGGCCCGCCTCGGCGAGCAGGCTGTCGACGTTGGCGAACGTGGTGGTGCTCCAGGTGGTGTACGGGTGGAAGCCGTGCCACTCGTCCAGCAACACCCCCTGTGCGCCCTCGAAGACGCAGGTCCCGGTGCGCAGCGCCGCTGCGAGCCAGCTTCGGTCGACGATGGCGACCCGGTCGGCGAACCCGGTGAACGCGGGCAGGCAGTCCTCGACGGGCGGCGCGTCCAGCGGGCCGAGTTCGGCGGTCAGTCGGTCCCGCAGGACGCTCAACCGGCGGCGCAGCAGAGCCGGATGCCGGCAGTCGGCGACCCGGGGCGCGTCGTCGGGGTGGGCGAGCCCGTACGCGACGGTCTCGCCCACCCCCAACCCGCAGGAGCCGTGCCGGTCGGCGCCCCGGGCGATCTCCCGGGCCCGGTTGGCGGCCCGGTGGTACGGGGTGGCGAGCAGCGCCTCGGAGTCGACGGTCAGTCGGTCCAGCGCGTCGGGCACCCCGATCGTGGCGAGATGGTCGGCCTCTGCGGCCAGGGCGAGCGGGTCCACCACCACGTGCCGGGACAGGTGCGTACCGACACCGGGATGGAATGTGCCCGCGCCGAACTGGGCGAACGTGTGGTGCCGCCCGTCGCGCAGCACGACGTTGTGTGCCGCCTGCGCGCCCCCGTTGAAGCGGACCACCGTGTGCACGGGCCGGGTGGCGCAGAGCCAGTCCACGACGGTGCCCTTGCCCGCGTCGCCGTAGCCGAGGTCGACCACCGCCACGTGCCTCACAGCCGGGTCACCCCGCCCGCGGTGTCGGTGAACGTCGGCAGCGTCGACACCTCGGCCCGTCGTCCCCGGCCGAGCCGGGCCAGCGCCTTCGACACGGTCCCGGTGGCCCCGGAGCCGGCGTGGTCCAGGTGGCGCAGGCCCTCGTCCAGGTCGATCGCCTGCTCACCGAGGCCGATGGTGAGCGCGATGGTCTCGCAGACCGCGTCCAGGTCGTCGAGCACGACGGCGTTCTGCCCGAGCAGGTCCCGCCAGAAGTCCAACACCTTCGCGTTGCCGGCGTAGTGGCTGCCGGCGGGGAGCAGGTAGTACGTGTCCCATCGCCGGGTCACCTCGTCGACGACCTGCCGCAGGGGCACGTCCTCACCCAGGTCGTCGCCGATCAGGCCGGCCACCTCCCGGGCGTCGACCCGTGGGTACGCCAGTTCGTCGCCGATGATGAACAGGTAGCCGCGTCGGCCGCGCTTGTCCCAGTTGTCGGTGGCGGTGTGCCGGGCCATGAAGTACATGGACAGCTCGTACGACTCGGTCATCTGCCCGCCGCCGCCGCCTTCGAGGACGATCCGGCCGAGGTCGTCGTCCATCCGGTTGTCCGACTCGAACTGGCCCACCTGCAACGGAACCCGGTCGCAGGTGGCGTCGCCGATCGCGCCGAACATGATCTGCGGGTCGCTGGCGTAGCCCTGCCGTTGCAGCAGCCCGAGGAGCTGCGGCAGCTTGGTTTGCAGGACGCGCGGCACCGTACGCATCGAGCCGGTCACGTCGAAGAGCACCGCGATGGGCGTCGACTGCGGGTGCTCGGTGGAGTCGCGGCTCTCCCGGCTCGCGCCGCGCGGGTCGAGCGAGGCGTGCACGGTGCGCGCACCGCTGTCGCTGTAGGAGAACGCGCTGCGGCCGGTCCTGCGCCGGTAACGGTCGGCGGCGTCGTACACGTCGGTGGACCAGGTTCCACTGCCCATGACAGCTCCTCTAGAGGGTGAAGGGTCGGAAGGTGCGTGGGCCGTAGAGCCGGTCCAGCACCTGGTCGAGTTCGCGCAGCAGACGCCAGGCGTCGTCGGGTCGGGCGTGCAGGGATCGCTGCTGGCAGCCCTGCGCGAAGGTGTCCAGCTCACGGGGTGCGCGTGGCCCCATCAGCCAGCTCATGCACCGGCTGGCCATCGCGATGTCGGTGCCCGGACCGCAGGGCCGCCTGCGCGGCACCTCCTCCGGATACCAGTCCTCGTGGCCCGGCACGAGCGCCGGGATCGTGCGGCCCGTCGGGGTCGAGAAGCACCAGTCGACGAGCACCACGCCGTGGGCGTCCGGCTCGATCAGCACGTGCCGCGGCAGGACCGCGCCGTGCACGATGCCGGCCCGGTGGGCCAGGCCGAGTGCCACCAGTAGCCGCCGCCACATCCAGGCCGCGTCCCGGGCGTCCAACCCGTCGGGGTACGCGCGCCGCACCTCGTCGAGGTCGTGCAGGCCGGGCGCGGTGGCCAGCACGGTGATCCGCCGTTCCGCACCGGTCGCGGCGTCGCGGTGCCGGAACTCGTCGACGAGTCGGGGCACGTACGGCAGGTAGCGCGGGTCGCCGCGCTCGGCGATGGTGTGCAGGGCGTGCGCCTCGCGGGCCATCAGGTCGTTGTCGGTGGGTTGCCGGGGGAGCTTGAGCAGCCGATCGTCACCCACGTCGTAGAGGTCGGCCAGGTCGCCCGAGTGAGCCGGCGCAGCGAGCCGGTAGTCGCCGAGGACTGTCGTCCGCCGGGCCTGCCACCGGGTCGTGACGTGGACGAACGCGTCGAGAGCTTCGGCGCGTACCCCCGGGTCTGTCGGCAGCCGGTCGGGGTGCAGGGCCGCGACCAGCTCGCGGTAGCGGCGGCCCGGCTGGTCGGTGCCGAACAGGTCGGCGTCGGTGCGGGCGGCCGTGACCAGGTCGATGGCCTCGGTGGTCCTCACCGCACCGTCTCCTCGTGGGCGGGTCGCAGCAGCGCCGGGTGCAGCAGTCGGGCGTCGCCGGCCCGGTAGAGCCGTGCGCGGGGGCCACCCCGGGTGCCGCCGCGCTCGGTGCTCGCGCCGGTGCTCTCCACGAAGCCCGGCACGGAGAGCACCTTGCGGTGGAAGTTGCCGGCGTGCAGCGGGTGACCCCAGACCGTCTCGTAGACGGCCCGCAGCTCGCTGATCGTGAACTCGGCGGCGAGGAAGCGCGTGGCCAGCGGCGTGTACTCCAGCTTGGAGCGGGCACGCTCCAGCGCGTCGTCGATGATGCGGCCGTGGTCGAAGGCGAGCTGCCGGCTGCTCAGCGCGGTCACCGGCAGCCAGATCGCCTCGTCGGCGTCCGTGCCGGCCGCCGGTTCCGGCAGGTCGGCAGCGAACGCGAGGTGGGCGATCGAGACGACGCGCATCCGCGGGTCCCGGTCGGGAGCGCCGTAGCTGCCCAACTGCTCCAGGTGTACGCGCCGAAGCCCCTCGCCGCCGAGCCCGGTCTCCTCGGCCAGCTCCCGTCGGGCGCCGGTGGTCAGGTCCTCGTCGGGGCGGACGAAGCCGCCGGGCAGCGCCCAGTGCCCCGCGAAGGGTGCCTCGCCGCGTCGGATCAGCAGCAGGTGCAGCGCGTCGTCGCGGATGGTCAGCGCCACCACGTCGACGGTCACGGCGACCGACGGATAGGCCCGTGGGTCGTACGCGGCCAGGAAATCCTGCTCGTTCATCGCGTCTCTCTCACCTTGAGAACATCTCGCTGTGAGAACAACTTAGCGCAGACGTGCGCCCCTGCCAACCCCTCGGATCGGATCGGCAGGGGCGCGTCAGCGCACGAGACCCACCAGGTGCGGCCGGCCCTGCGAGTCGTGCAGGGCGAACCCGTCGTCCGGCAGGACGGCGAAGTTCACCGTGCTCGGCAGCGGTACAGGCAGCTTGAAGGCCACCTCGACGGTGTGGGCGTCGGGCAGTCGCGTCTGCATCGCCGCGAGGCAGCGCGCCTTGCTCCACATGCCGTGCGCGATCGGCCGGCGGAAGCCGAACAGTCGTGCACCGAGCCAGGAGGTGTGGATCGGATTGTGGTCCCCGGAGACGCGCGCGTACTCGGTGCCCACGCGGGGTTCGACCCGCCACCGGGCCGTGGCCGTGGGCGCGGCCGGACGCTCGCCCCGCTCGCGCCCGCCCGGTGTGCGTTCCCGACCCAGGTACGTCGAGACGCCGCGCCAGACCTCCTCCCCGTCCACCGAGCCGACCAGCACCACGTCGACCTGCCGCCCCCGGTCGTGCGGGCGCAGGTCCTGCGCGTACGTCGTGAAGTCGAGGACCTCGTCGGCGGTGATCGGGCGGTGCGTGGTGATCCGGTTGCCGACGTGCACCACGCCGGTCAGCGCGATGGGGAAGCCGGGTGCGGTCATCAGCCGCAGGGCTAGCGGAAAGCCCAGCACGTGCGGGTACGTCGCGGGCAGCTGGTCGGTGAGCCGGAACCCGCAGACCCGGTCGTAGTCGGCCAGGTGTGTCCGGTCGACCTCCACTCCCTGCACGGCGAACTCGACCGCCGGCAGGTCGCTCCCACCCCGTCCCCGGCCGAGGCCCGGCAGCGCGCCGAACACGGCCCGCCGGTACAGCGCCCCGGCCGCCGGCATCCGGGCCAGCTCGACGCGTTCCCGGCCACCAGTGCCGGCCGGCCGGTCGCCGCCGAGGTCACTGGTCACCTGGGCCGCCGACGCGCTCAGATCGTGCGTCTGCTCGCCGCCCAGGTCGGCGTCGGCGGACTCCGGCCGGCGGATCGCGTCCAGGGTCTCCCGCGACAGGATCTCGGTCGGACCCTCGATCAGCTCGTGGACCGACAGGTCGTCCGGCTCCCTGTTCCTGGCCATCACGCCCCCAGCAGGCTCTGGCCGCAGACGCGGACCACGTTGCCGCTGATCGCGCCGCTCGCCGGCCACGCCAGCCAGCCGATCGTCTCGGCCACGTCCACCGGCAGCCCACCCTGGGCCAGGCTGTTCATCCGTCGGCCCGCCTCGCGCACGACGAGCGGGATGCGGGCGGTCATCCGGGTCTCGATGAAGCCGGGCGCCACCGCGTTGACGCTGATCCCCCGGTCGCGCAGGGTCGGGGCGAGCGAGTCGACAAGCCCGATCACGCCGGCCTTGCTGGTGGCGTAGTTGGTCTGCCCCCGGTTGCCGGCGATCCCGGCGATCGAGGACACCCCGATGATCCGTCCGCCCGCCGGAATCAGCTTCCGTTCCAGCAGCACGTCGTTGATCCGCTCCTGACTGGACAGGTTGACGTCGATGACCTGGTCCCACCGGTCGGCGTCCATCCGGCCGAGCGTCTTGTCCCGGGTGATGCCGGCGTTGTGCACCACCGCGTCGACCCGCCCGTGCCGGGTGGCCAGGTGGTCGGCGAGCCGGGTCGGCGCGTCCGGCGCGGTCAGGTCGAGCTGCACCGCCGTACCGCCGATGTCGTTCGCCACCACGGCGAGGGCGTCCCCGGCCGCCGGCACGTCCAGCGCGACGACCTGCGCGCCGTCGCGGGCGAGGACCCGGGCCAGGGCCGCGCCGATGCCCCGGGCCGCCCCGGTGACCAGCACGACCTGCCCGTCCAGCGGCCGGTCCCAGTCGGCCGGGGCGGTCGCCGTTCCCGCGCCGACCCGGACGACCTGCCCCGAGACGTACGCGGACCGGCCGGACAGGATGAACCGGATAGTCGATGTAAGGCTCGTGGTTGTGCCAGGTGAGTGGGCCGGGCCGTCCGCCGCGATACCGCCGTTCCCGGTCGCCTGGACGAGCTGGGCCGTGCTGCCCCGGCCGAACTCCTTGCCGATGCTGCGGACCAGCCCTTCCAGGGCCCGCTGGGCCGTCGCCTCGCGCGGCGTCGGGCACTCCTGCGGCGGAGTGCCGAGCACGATCACCCGACCGCTGGGCAGCAGGGTGCGGGCGTGCGGGTGGAAGAAGTCGTAGAGCTGGCGCAGTTGCGTCGAGTCGGTGATGCCGGTGGCGTCGTACACCAGGGCGCCGAAGCGATCCTCGGCAGCGACCGTGCCGGCGTCGCGCAGCTCGACCCCGGCGGTGGTCAGGATCGTCCTGACCGGCTCGGTGAGTCGGCCGCCGTCGGCCGCGCCGAGCAGCGCCGGCCCGGGCAGCAGCGGGTCGCCGGGCTGGTGTCGGCGCAGTCGCGGCGGGTCGGGCAGCCCGAGGCGCTTGACCAGCGCGCGGCCGGCGGCCGATTGGACGAAGCTCGCGTACCTGTCGGTCATGGGCGTAGCCTACTGGCGAGTAGGGTTCGAGCAACACTTGTCGAGGAGGCGGATCGTGCAGAGCATCCGGAGGGTCGCGGTCATCGGGGGCAACCGCATCCCCTTCGCCCGTTCCAACTCCCGCTACGCGGACGCGTCCAACGCCGACCTGCTCGGCGCGGCGCTGGACGGTCTGATCGCCCGCTACGGGCTGGCCGGGCAGCGGGTCGGCGAGGTGGTCGCCGGTGCCGTGCTCAAGCACTCCCGCGACTTCAACCTCACCCGCGAGGTGGTGCTCGGGTCCCGGCTCGACCCGCACACCCCGGCGTACGACATCCAGCAGGCCTGCGGCACCGGCCTGGAGGCCGCGATCCTCGTCGCCAACAAGATCGCCCTCGGTCAGCTCGACGTGGGTATCGCCGGCGGTGTCGACACCACCTCCGACGCGCCCCTCGCCGTCAACGAGGAGATGCGGCGCACGCTGCTCAAACTCAACTCCGCCCGCACGGTCGGCCAGCGGCTGAAGATCGCCGCGAAACTGCGCCCGCTCCAGCCGTTCAAGCCGGACATCCCCCGCAACGCCGAACCGCGTACCGGCCTGTCCATGGGGGACCACGCCGCCCGCACCGCCCTGCACTGGCAGATCGACAGGCGCTCCCAGGACGAGTTGGCGCTGCGCTCGCACCAACGGCTCGCCGCCGCGTACGACCGGAGTTTCTTCGACGACCTGATGACGCCGTACCTGGGGCTCACCCGCGACCAGAACCTCCGGCCCGACACGAGCGTGGAGAAGCTCGGCGCGCTCAAGCCGGTCTTCGGCACCCGCGGCCCGGACGCCGAACAGGCCACCATGACCGCCGGCAACTCCTCGCCGCTCACCGACGGTGCGTCGACCGTGCTGCTGGCCAGCGAGGAGTGGGCGAACGCGCACAACCTGCCGGTGCTGGCCTGGTTCAGCTGGTCCGAGACGGCTGCCGTCGACTTCGTGCACGGCGACGAGGGCCTGCTGATGGCACCCGCGTACGCGGTGCCCCGGATGCTGGCCCGCGCCGGGCTGACGTTGCAGGACTTCGACTACTACGAGATCCACGAGGCGTTCGCCTCGCAGGTGCTGGCCACCCTCGCCGCCTGGGAGTCGCCGGAGTTCTGCAAGGACCGGCTCGGCCTGGACGCCCCGCTGGGCGCGATCGACACCGACCGGCTCAACGTGAACGGCTCCTCGCTGGCTGCCGGGCACCCCTTCGCCGCGACCGGTGGGCGGATCGTCGCCACGCTTGCCAAGCTGCTCGCCGCCAAGGGCAGCGGACGCGGGCTGATCTCCATCTGCGCGGCCGGCGGCCAGGGCGTGACGGCGATCCTGGAGCGTTGACCGAGGGTCCGCCGCGATGTCCCAGTGTTTCTTATTAGAAGACACTGGGACATCCCGCCCCGTTCGTGCTCGGTCACGATCGGCGGGGCCGTGTCCAGCCGAGGAACCGGGCGTGCAGCCTCTTGGCGGAGAGGTCCGGCAGGTCGACTGCCGCCTCCGCCAGGTGTAGACCGAGGTGGAACGTCAGCGACAACCGGTCGTGCGCGTACTCGATGAGCAGTCGGCGTCGGCGGTTCGGGCACGGCCATTCCTGTCCGCAGCCGGCGCAGTTCCAGGTCGGCCGGATGGGGACATGCGGCTTAGGAATCCCTGGCTCCGCCGCCCGCCCGGCGGGTCGTACATGTAGGGCAGCCAGGCGCACCAGCACCCGGCGTTGACGCGGACCGCCAGGCGTGCCCAACTCGATGCCGCGCAGGTGGAGCCAGATGCCGTCGCTGTGCCGTTCGCGTCGGCCCACCTCGATCACCCGCAGGACCAGCCGACCCAGCCCGTAGCAGTAGTGCTGCTCGGCGACGGTGATGACATCACCCACCCGGACGACGGGCGGCCGACAGCGGGTCACGACGCGATCCGGTACGCCAGCGGAGCGGCAAACGGCGCATCGAGCAGGCGATACCAGTCGAACGTCATCTCACGCTCCTGTCGGCACGAGTGGAACGCAGCAGGTCCCCACGACAGCAGGGAAGTGCGGTCGGCGGATTGGTCGGCTGTGACGTAACCTTACTGCCATATGCGAAAGGCATCAAGGACTGAAGGTGGGATCGTTGGCATCTACTGTGGGTGCGAGAGAGATGGCTCGGATGCGGCGAAGGAGCGGATCTTGAGTGACCTCGAATGGATCAGCGTCTCCACTCCCTACGTGACGCCACGGAGGCCCGGCGAGGCCGAAGCCTGGGGAGCGGAGGCCGCGCAGAACGGCGGAGTGGGTACGCAGCGCCTGCTCGACGTCAGCGAGATCGTTCCGGCGGCCGAGTTGGCCGATGCGCTGCACCTGGACGCCGATGCGCCGGTGATCCAACGCCGTCGAATGATGTTGCTGGACGGGCGGCCGGTGGAGTTGACGACATCCCTCTACCCGGCGACCATCGCTCGCGACACTGGCCTTGCAGAATTGCGCAAGATTCGCGGCGGGGCAGTCACTCTGCTCGCCGAGCTGGGATACCGGCCACGACAGGTGAGCGAGGACGTCTACACGCGGAGGGCGACCGAGGTGGAACGGTCGTTACTGCAACTACGTGAGGACGACTGGGTCCTCGGGCTGACTCGCGTGCTCAGTACCGATGACGGCTTGCCAGTCGAGCTGAGCGTCATGACCATGACCCCCGGAGGTCGTCGCCTTCGGTACGAATCGTCGATCGCATAGGGAGGCCGTTTTGGCTCGCAGGAGCGACGATCGGCCGCGGCATGAGCAAATCGCTGCCGACATCCGAGCGCGAATCATGTCCGGCGAGCTGCCGTCCGGGTCGCAGTTGCCGTCGACAGCTCAGTTGATCGACCAGTATTCGGTGGCGAACGCGACCGTGCAGCGGGCACTGACCTCCCTCAAGGCGGAGGGTTATCTCCACAGCCAGGTCGGCAAGGGGGTCTACGTCCGGGACCGCCAACCGTTGGTCATAGCGGTCGACGCATACGTCCCGCCCGCACGTGATGGGTACACCTACCACCTGCTCGACGTGGCCGAGGTACGACCGCCCACCGATGTGGCGCTTGCTCTCGGTGTCGCGGACGACGAGCCCGCCATCCTCCGTCATCGCCTGCTCTCGCACGACGGCGAGCCGGTGGAGGTGTCGTGGTCGTACTACCCGGTCGCGATCGGCCGAGGCACCGCAATCTCGTCGCGCAAGAAGCTCGTTGGCGGAATCCCTCGGGCGCTCGCCGACCTGGGGCACACACAGCGAGACCTCGTCGACCGGCTGTCCGTCCGTATGCCGACCACCCAAGAGGTGGAGATCCTGGCGTTGCCGCCGCAGGTTCCGGTGATCCGGCAGTTCCGGGTGATCCGCTCGGTGCACGGGGATCCGGTCGAGGTATCAGTCCTGATCAAGGGCGGTCACCTGCACGAGCTGGAATACCACCAGGAGATCCAGCCGGACAGCGCATAGCCCGCGCAGCGTGACCGCCATTTCGGAGCGCTGGACGCTGATCGGTTCAGCACGCTCGCGGCGGCGGACCTGGACCGGTGATCATCTACGAGCTGCCCTGACCTGGGGCGCGCGGACTCCCACCCGAGCCGGCCCGGTCCCGGCAGGCTCGGGCGGGTGACGGACAATGAGGTACGTGACGACGATCCCGAACGTGCTCGCCAACCGGTACGCCTCGCCCGAGTTGGTCGCCCTCTGGTCGCCCGAGGAGAAGGTCCGGATGGAACGGCGGCTGTGGCTCGCCGTGCTCCGTGCGCAGCGTGACCTGGGCGTGGCCGTACCGGACGGTGTGGTCGAGGCGTACGAGCGCGTGCTCGACCACGTCGACCTCGCGTCGATCGCCGAGCGGGAGCGGGTCACCCGGCACGACGTGAAGGCCCGCATCGAGGAGTTCAGCGCGCTGGCCGGGCACGAGCACGTGCACAAGGGGATGACGTCGCGGGATCTCACCGAGAACGTCGAGCAGCTTCAGGTGCGCGCCTCGTTGGAGCTGATCCGGGACCGGGTGGTGGCCACCCTGGCGCGGCTGGCGTGGCTCGCGTACGAGCACTCCGAGCTGGTCATGACCGGCCGCTCGCACAACGTGGCGGCGCAGGCGACCACGCTGGGCAAGCGCTTCGCGTCGGCGGCGGAGGAACTGCTCATCGCGTACGAGCGGCTGGAGGAGCTGATCGCCCGCTACCCGCTGCGCGGCATCAAGGGGCCGGTCGGCACGGCAGCCGACCAGCTCGACCTCTTCGACGGTGACGCCGACAAGGTGGCCGAGCTGGAGCGACGCGTCGCCGAGCACCTGGGCTTCGCGCGGGTGCTGGACAGCGTCGGGCAGGTCTACCCGCGCTCGCTGGACTTCGACGTGCTGGCCGCGTTGGCGCAGACCGCCGCCGCGCCGTCGTCGCTGGCCACCACGATCCGGCTGATGGTCGGCCAGGAGCTGGTCACCGAGGGCTTCAAGCCGGGTCAGGTCGGCTCCAGCGCGATGCCGCACAAGATGAACACCCGCTCGTCGGAGCGGGTGAACGGCTTCGCGGTGATCATCCGGGGTTACCTGTCGATGGTCGGCGAGCTGGCCGGCGACCAGTGGAACGAGGGGGACGTGTCCTGCTCGGTGGTCCGTCGGGTGGCTCTGCCGGACGCGTTCTTCGCCGCCGACGGGCTGTTCCAGACCTTCCTGACGGTGCTCGACGAGTTCGGCGCGTACCCGGCGGTCATCAACCGGGAGTTGGAGCGCTTCCTGCCCTTCCTGGCGACCACCAAGATCCTGGTGGCGGCGGTCCGGCGCGGTGTCGGCCGGGAGGTCGCCCACGAGGTGATCAAGGAGCACGCGGTGGCGGTGGCGCTGGCCATGCGCGAGAAGGGTGCTCCGGAGAACGACCTGTTCGACCGCCTGGCCGACGACGGCCGCCTCGGCCTGTCCCGCGCCGACATCGACACCCTGGTAGCCGACCGCACGGCCTTCGTAGGAGCGGCAAAGACCCAGGTGGAGCAGGTGACCCGCAGAATCACCAAGGTGGTGGAAACCCACCCCGAAGCAGCCACCTACACCCCACCCCCGATCCTCTAACCCCCCTCTCCCTGCTCCCGCGCCCCCCGGTTTGGCCCGTTGATCATGAAGTTATTGCCACGACACGCCGACGCGTAGGGCAATAACTTCATGATCAACCGGGTCTGGTCGGGTGGGCCTAGTCGCCGGTGGGGGTTTCGGCGGCTGTTCGCAGGGTTGGGGCGCTCGCTGGTTCGGCGATGCCGCCCAGGGACTCCGCGAACGCCGGGTCGGTGGCGGTCTCGGCCGCGACCGCCGGCTGGTCGGCCGGCATGACCTCGGGCATCGTGGGTACCGCGACAACCGCCGTGCCGTACGCGCAGATCTCCATCCACATCTCGCCGCAGTCCCGGCTGTCGAAGCGCATGCCGATCACGGCGTTCGCGCCGAGCCGCAGGGCCTCCTCGCCGAGGCGGGTCACCGAGTCGGTACGCCACCGGGTCAGGTTGTCCGGCGCCATCGGGTCGTACGCGCCACCGCGCAGGTTCTTGACCCCCTCGCGGTACGGGTTGCGCGTCCTGGCCATCGATGACACCACCTCACCGAGAATCTGGCGGATCTCGTAGCCGGGCAGTTGCTCTGTCGTCACGACCAGCACGTTTCCGATGCTGTCAGGAGTGGCGCGACCCGATCGTGTGCCCGTGTTCACCTGATCGGATGCTGCAAAACGACGCGGCGCGGACGGCCGGCGCGCCGCCGACCATCCGCACCGCAGGGGCGCTAACCGTCAGACACCGGCCACCGAGGTGATCCAGGCCCGGTTGTACGCGACGCTGCCGTAGTTCTGGATGTTGTAGCCGTCGGCCGTGGAGGCCACGCCGACCTGCTGGCCGTTGTAGAACTGTGGGCCGCCCGAGTCGCCCCGCCAGGCGTTGCCGTTGATCCGGGTGCTGCGGATGGCCTGCCCGCCGTACGCGTCGGTGACGTTGGTGCTGGTCACCTGGACGGTGGCGGTCTTGAGCTGGCTGGACGCGGAGCAGCCGCTGTAGCAGGTCATGCCCCACCCGTAGATCGAGTTGGTCGAGCCGACCGGCGGGTTGCTGCTCGCCAGGGACACCGCCGAGGTGCTGACCGTGCTGGAGAGGCGCATGAGGGCCAGGTCGTTACGGGTGTAGGTGGCGCTGACGGTACGGGTGACCCCACCCGAGGCGCGGTAGACGCTGCCGACCCGTACGGACATCGTGCCGCTGATGCAGTGGCGGGCGGTGAGCACCCACTGCGCGGCGATCACGCTGCCCGAACAGGTGAACGATCCGTTGCTCAGCACGGCGGCGGCCCAGGGGGCGGACGACACGGTGCCGCCGCCGATGATGGGTTGGGGGCCAGCCGGGGTGGCGGACGCGCCGGACGCGGCGGCGAGGGTGCCGGCCAGCGCGGTGCTGATCAGGGCGAGCAGGGGACGAACGCGCATCGGTGGACTCCTTGGAGGGGTGGGGGCCCGGGGTCGCCGGGTGCCCGGTGGCGACGGCGGGAGGTCCCCGCCGTCACTGGCATCGAGCCACGTCGATGTACTCTAGGGCCGGCGAGCATTGTTTTCAAGAAGCCGATCGAGATCGTCCAATGTAACGATTCGGCTACCCTCCGCGCTGTATATCCCCTGGTGGGACGGCCTGTCCCGCGTTGCCGGGCTCTTCTGCCGCCCGTTATGTGGATCACTGCCGGAACTGCGCCCGGCCGGTGCGTCCGCGGCGGAATCTGCCAGGTAGGCTGGCTGCGCTCGCCCGTTGTGGGTCGGCACCCAACTGCGTACACAGTCAGGAGTGCCCAGTGCCTCGCGTCGTCGTCGACGTCATGCTCAAGCCCGAGATCCTCGATCCGCAGGGCCAGGCCGTCGCAAACGCGCTGCCCCGGCTCGGCGTCAGCGACGTCGCCTCAGTTCGGATCGGCAGGCGGATCGAGATCGACTTCACCGGTGAACCGGACCTGGACCGGGCCCGGGAGATCGCCGACAAGTTGCTCGCCAACCCGGTCATCGAGGACTTCACCGTCCGCCTGGTCGAGACCGGCGAGACCGCGGACGCCCGCTCGTGACCGCCCGGGTCGGTGTGGTCACCTTCCCCGGCTCGCTCGACGACGGGGACGCGGCCCGCGCCGTCCGGATCGCCGGCGCCGAGCCGGTCCGGCTCTGGCACGGCGACGAGGATCTGCACGGTGTGGACGCTGTCGTCCTGCCCGGCGGGTTCTCCTACGGTGACTACCTGCGCTGCGGCGCCATCGCCCGATTCGCCCCGGTGATGGAGACGATCGTGGACGCCGCCAAGGGTGGACTGCCGGTGCTCGGCATCTGCAACGGGTTCCAGATCCTCTGCGAGGCGCACCTGCTGCCGGGCGCGCTCACCCGCAACCAGCACCTGCACTTCCGCAACCGGGACCAGGTCCTGCGCATCGAGTCGGCCGGTACCGCGTGGACCAACGCGTTCCAGGCTGGCCAGGAGGTGCTCATCCCGGTCAAGAACGGTGAGGGCTGCTACGTCGCGGACACCGCGACGCTGGACCAGCTCGAGGCCGAGGGCCGGGTCGTCGCCCGCTACGTCGGCGGCAACCCGAACGGGTCGCAGCGCGACATCGCCGCGATCACCAACCCCGCCGGCAACGTGGTCGGCATCATGCCGCACCCGGAGCACGCGGTGGAGGCGCTCACCGGCCCCTCGCTGGACGGCCTCGGCTTCTTCACCTCGGTCCTCAAGCACCTGGTCGGGGCGCCAGCATGACCGCGAGGAGCGAGTCTGGCGGGCACGAGCGCAGCGAGGAGAGGTCATGACCACCCACCCGGACCCGGTACGGGACACTCCGGAGGCGTACTCCGCCCCGGTGCAGCCGACCGAGCCGCTGGCGCAGCCCACCGCTCCGGCGGCCGCCCCCGCGCAGCCGGCAACCGCCGACTGGACCGACGGCGTGGACACCGTGCCGCGCGCCGGTGGCACCCCGGGCGAGTTGCAGCCGTACACCGAGCTGGGCCTGCGTGACGACGAGTACGACCGGATCCGGCAGATCCTCGGCCGTCGCCCCACCCAATCCGAGCTGGCGATGTACTCGATCATGTGGAGCGAGCACTGCTCCTACAAGTCGAGCAAGGTGCACCTGCGCCAGTTCGGCGAGAAGGCCCCGCAGAGCGACCGGCTGCTCGCCGGCATCGGTGAGAACGCCGGTGTCGTGCAGGTCTCCGACAAGCTGGCGGTGACCTTCAAGGTCGAGTCGCACAACCACCCGAGCTTCGTCGAGCCGTACCAGGGCGCGGCGACCGGCGTCGGCGGCATCGTCCGGGACATCCTCGCCATGGGCGCCCGCCCGATCGCGGTCATGGACCCGCTGCGCTTCGGTGCGGCGGACCACCCGGACACCGCCCGGGTGCTCACCGGCGTGGTCGCCGGCGTCGGCGGCTACGGCAACTGCCTGGGCCTGCCCAACATCGGTGGCGAGCTGGTCTTCGACCCGTCCTACCAGGGCAACCCGCTGCTCAACGCGCTCTGCCTGGGCGTCCTGCCGGTCGACCGGCTGCAGAACAAGGCCGCCGCCGGCCCCGGCAACGTCGTGGTGCTGATGGGCGCCAAGACCGGCCGGGACGGCATCGGCGGCGTGTCGGTGCTGGCCAGCGCCACCTTCGACGAGGGCAGCGAGGCCCGTCGCCCGGCCGTGCAGGTCGGCGACCCGTTCACCGAGAAGCTGTTGATCGAAGCATGCCTGGAGCTGTACGACGGCCAGCTCGTCGTCGGCATCCAGGACCTGGGCGGCGCCGGGCTGACCTGCGCGCTCACCGAGACCGCCGCCGCTGCCGGCACCGGCATGCGGGTCTGGCTGGAGCGGGTGCCGCTGCGCGAGCCCTCGATGGACCCGCACGAGATCCTGGCCAGCGAGTCGCAGGAGCGGATGCTGCTGGTCGTCGAGCCGGACAAGCTCGACGCGGTGCTCAAGACCTGCGAGAAGTGGGGCGTCCTCGGCACCGCGATCGGTGAGGTCACCGCCCCGGAGCCGGACGGCCGCCCCGGTCGGCTGCTGATCACCTGGCAGGACCACCTGGTCGTCGACGTTCCGCCGGGTTCGCTGGTGGACGACGGCCCGGTCTACGCCCGACCCATGCGTGAGCCGGCCGACCTGATCCTGCTCCAGGCCGACCGTGCCGAGACGCTGCCGCGACCGTCCGACCCGGACGCGCTGCGGGAGACCCTGTTGCGCATGATCGCGTCGCCGAACCTGGCCGACAAGACGTGGGTCACCGAGCAGTACGACCGCTACGTGCTGGGCAACACCGTGCTCGCCCAGCCGGAGGACGGCGGCGTGATCCGCATCGACGAGCAGACCGGGCTCGGTGTGGCGCTGTCGGTCGACGGCAACGGCCGGTACGCCCGGCTCGACCCGTACCACGGCACCAAGCTGGCCCTCGCCGAGGCGTACCGCAACGTGGCGGTGACCGGCGCGAAGCCGATCGCCGTCACCAACTGCCTCAACTTCGGCTCGCCGGAGGACCCGGGCGTGATGTGGCAGTTCGCCGAGGCTGTGCGCGGCCTGGCGGACGGTTGCCTGGAGCTGGGTATCCCGGTGACCGGCGGCAACGTCAGCTTCTACAACCAGACCGGCGCGGCGGCCATCCACCCGACCCCGGTGGTCGGTGTGCTGGGCGTGCTGGACAACGTGGCCGACCGGGTGCCGATGGGCTTCGTCCCGCGTCCCGGCGGCGACCACGACCAGCTCTACCTGCTCGGTGAGACGAACGTGGAGCTGTCCGGCTCGGAGTGGGCCTGGGTGACGCACGAGCACCTCGGCGGCATCCCGCCGCAGGTCGACCTTCTCCGCGAGAAGGCGCTGGCCGACCTGCTGGCCGAGGCCGCCCGGGTGGGCCACCTCAGCTCGGCGCACGACCTGTCCGACGGTGGTCTCGCCCAGAGCCTGGTCGAGTCCTGCCTGCGGCGTGGCGTCGGCGCGCGGATCGCCGTGCCGGAGCAGTTCGCCGAGGGCTCGATGCCCTTCGTCTACCTGTTCAGTGAGTCCGCGACGCGGGCGCTGGTGTCGGTGCCGCCTGGCCACGACAAGGCGTTCGCCGCGCTCTGCGCCGAGCGGGGCGTGCCGTTCGAGCTGATCGGTGTGACCGACCCGTCCGGCGGTGCGCTCGAGGTGCGCGGGCAGTTCCGGATCGGTCTGGACGAGCTGCGCGCCGCGCACACCGAGACGCTTCCGCGCCTCTTCGGCGGCACCGCCGCCGTCGAGGTTCCGGCCGCCGACGGTACGTCCCAGCCGGCCGCTGGTGCGACGCCTGAGCCCGCTGTCGCGGAGGTGCCCGCGCCGGCCGCCGGAGTGGCGGGTGCGGTCGAGGCCGTGCCGCTGCCGACCGCCCCGGCCGAGCCGGTGGACGCGTCGGAGGTGCTCTCCGAGCCGATCGCGTCGGCCGGCCCGTCTCCGCAGACCGGAGCTGTCGACCCGGTCGGGTCGGAGCAGCCGTCCGGGTCTGACTCCGGTGCCACCGAGCCGTCGCCTGACAAGCGCTGAGGCGTTGGCGGCGGCCGTCTACGGCCAGCCCGGGTCAGGTGCCAGGTTCGACTGGGGCCTGACCGGGGCGGCCGAGCTCGGCCGGGTCTGCGCGGCGCTGGTGGTGGTGGACGTGCTCTCGTTCACCACCGCCGTGGAGGTGGCGGTCGCCCGGGGCATGCGGGTGCATCCCTTCCCGTGGGGCGAGCAGGCCGCCGAGTACGCACTGCGGGTCGGCGCGGTGGCGGCGGTCGGTCGCCGCCGGGTGACAGCGGACCATCCGTGGTCGCTCTCGCCGGCCGCGCTGAGCGCCGCGCCGATCGTCGCGGACCTGGTGCTGCCCTCGCCGAACGGTTCGGCCATCAGCGCCGCCGCCAGCGCCACCGGGCTGCCGGTGGTCGCGGCGTGTCTGCGTAACGCCAGCGCCGTCGGGCGTTGGCTGCGCCGCCAGGGGTACGGGACGACTGATGTCCCGATCGGCGTCATCGCCTCCGGCGAGCGGTGGCCGGACGGGTCGCTGCGCCCGTCGGTCGAGGACCAGCTCGGCGCGGCAAGCGTGCTGGACGCGTTGTCCGGGGTGCCGGGCGGCCTCTCCGTGGAGGCGGCCATGGCGCTCGCCGCGCTGGCCAGCACTCCGGACGTACCCGCAGCGGTGCGCGGCAGTGTGTCCGGTCGAGAGTTGACCGAAGGCGGTTTCGAAGCCGACGTCGACATCGCCGTCCAGGTGGGCGTCTCCGATGTCGTACCGGTGCTCCGCCAGGGCGTCTTCTCCGCCGCCTGACCGCAAGACCGGCCGGCCGGCCCGCGTGCCCGACCCGACCCGCCGGCGTCCCCCCACCCCCACCCCACCCCCCACCCCCCCACCCCCCACCCCCCCACACCCCGTTGATCATGAAGTTATTGCCCGCGCAGCCGGCGTGTCGGGGCAATAACTTCATGATCAACGAGGTGGGGGGTGGGGTGGGGGGGCAGGTGACAGCGGAACGGCCGCCTGGTTTTCCGGGCGGCCGTTCCTGTGTGCGTTGTGGTGGTGCCGGTCAGTCGTCCAGCCAGTCGAGGCGTCGACCGCCGCGCTCAGTGGGCGGGGGAGCGTCCGACCGGGCCCGGCCACCCTGCTGCTGACCGTATCCGCCCTGGTCGTAACCACGGTCGTCGTAGCTGCCGCGTTGCTGCGGGGGCTCCTGGCCGTAGTTGCCGCCCTGGTCGTATCCGCCGGCGGGCTGGCCGTATCCGCCCTGGTCGTAGCCACGGTCGTCGTAGCTGCCGCGTTGCTGCGGGGGCTCCTGGCCGTAGTTGCCGCCCTGGTCGTATCCGCCGGCGGGCTGGCCGTAGCCACCCTGGTCGTACGCGCCGGTCTGCTGGCCGTAGCCGCCGCTCGGCTCCGCCCCCCGACCGCCGCCGCCGTACGGCGTGGTCGGATCAGGCTGGCCGTAGCCCGGTGCCTGCTCCGGCTGGTACACGCCGGTGGCGTACGGGTCTGCCGGCGCCGGGTACTGCGTGCTGTCGCCGGTGTACCGGCCGGTCGGCTCGTCGAAGCGTTCGCCGTAGCCTGCCGCCCCACCAGCGGGAGCCGGCGGGTAACCCCCGGCGCCGGCCGGCGCGGTGTAGTCACGGCTGCCGTAGCCGCCCCCGGAGGAGGGGGCGGCACCGTAGCCGGCGCCCGGGGCCGCGGCACCGCCGTAGCCCGCTCCGGAACCGGGTGCGGCGCCGTAGCCGTCCGCCGCGCCGCCACCGTAGCCGCCGTCGGGCGTCGCCGACGTGCCGTAGCCACCACCCGAGGCCGGGGCGTTGCCGTAACCGCCGTAGCCGCCCTGGGCGGGCTCCTCGTCGTAGCCGGAGCCACCCCAACCCTGCTGGTCCGCCGCCCCGTAGGGCTGGGCGGGCGCGCCGTACGGGTCCGGCGGTACGTCGTCGACGACCGGGCGGTGCATCATCGTCGGCGCCTCGCTCAGTGCCGCGCCGCCGACCATGGTCGGGTCGGGCCCGCCGCCACGGTTGACCACGCGGGTCTGGTCGTCGGCGCCGTGGAAGGCCCCACGGGCCGCCGGTACCGCGCCAGCGGGACCGGCCGCGCCAGCCACCGCCGGCTCGTCGTCGTCGCCGCTCTCGCGGCGCTTCATCCACAGCAGGACGATCGTGCCGACGCCGGCCGCGACGAGCAGGCCTCCGAGCAGGATGATCAGGTACGAGCCGAAGCCGCCACCGTCGTCCTCGTTGCTGGCGTTCGCCGGGGCACCCGGGCTGGCCTCCTCGGAGGGCTGCTCCTCGGCACCCTCCTCGGTCGCCTCCTCGGTGGGGGTGGCATCGGCGGTGGGCGACGGGGTGGCGCTGGGCGTCACCTCGACCTTGACCTCCAAGACGATCCGCTGGCCGGTGACGGTCTGCCCGGCGCTCGCGTTGAAGCTCTTGAAGGCCTTGATGTTCTCCGAGGACGCCCCCAGGTCGATCCGACCTGGGCTGATCGGGGCCTGGCTGCTACCGGTGAACCGGAAGTTGCCGCTGTTGTCGGCGACGGCGTCGTAGCGGTGGCCGCCGGTGTCCTGAAGGACGACGAACGCGTTCGGCACCGGGTCGCCGTCGGCCTTCTTGACCACCTTGCCGGAGACCGACTTCACCGTCTGGTTCTGCTGCTGAGTGGGCGGTGCGGCCTTGCCCTTGACGGTCAGCGAGACGGTGGCGGTGTCCGGGCCCGAAGCGGCCTCGACCGCCACCGTGATGGTCGTGGTCGCGTCGCCGGCGTTGTCGTTGGCCGCGATGCGGACCAGCACCGACCCCTTCGGGCCGCCCAGGCCGCCGCCGGTGAGCTTGACGTCGCCACAGCCGCTGGCGCAGCTGACGCCGGACGGCAGGCCGGAGAGACTGACCTTCGCCGACTCGTCCTCATTGCCTCCGGTGACGCGCACCGTGATCGTGGCGTCGCTACCCGCGTTCACGGTGACCGCGCCGGGGGAGACCTCGACCTCTGCGGCCATTGCCGGTGTGGCGGGGACGGCGAGCAGAGCGCCTGCAACCAGCGCTACGACCACACCGGCCCGCTGCTTCCAGGCACGTCGGTGTGTTGACACGTCCACCGCCTTCCGGGCTGACTTCCCTTTACCGGCGGGGCGCCGGGCCGGGGATCATCACGGTACGAATACGCCGTCGGCCACTATGCCTTGTCTCACTGTGCCGGCGCGACCCAGGGCCAGCGTCGGGTGCTTCACCTGTGGGTCGTATCGTCCCGTCGTGTCCTCTCCGCACAGTAAGTCCGCCGCCGTCGACGTGGCGTTGTCGGCGCTTGACGAGGGTCGTACGCCCGAACGGCCGGTACTCCGGGAGGCGGTCCGGTCGTTGTTGGCCGTACTCGCGGAGCGCGCCCCCGGCCGATCGGTGGAGGTGCGCGTCCCACCATACGGTGCGATTCAGTGCGTCCCCGGTCCTCGACACACCAGAGGAACCCCGCCGAACGTGGTCGAGATGTCGCCGCAGACGTGGCTGGAACTCGCCACGGGCCGGCTCGCGTGGGTCGGTGCGGTGGCCGAGGGTCGTGTTCAGGTGAGCGGCGTTCGGGGGGACATCTCGGCTTATCTGCCCCTCTAGCTGCCCCGATGTCCGTGTGATCGCTACTCTCGGCAGCGGAATCGTGACTATCTGTATCGACGTCGACTCGCGTACACTGTCAGGCGACGACAGTGGTCCCGGCCGAGGAATGTGGATCCGACCCGTGATCCCCGCCAGGCCGGTCCAGACCAGCATGAGGGAGCGGTAGTGCCCCGAGGCGACGGCCGGCTGAGCCACGACCTTGATCCCCAACGACCTGGCCCCCAGGACGCCTGCGGCGTCTTCGGCGTCTGGGCCCCCGGCGAAGAGGTCGCCAATCTGACCTATTTCGGCCTCTACGCCCTCCAGCATCGCGGCCAGGAGGCGGCGGGCATCGCGGTCAGCGATGGCTCGGGCGTGGTGGTCTACAAGGACCTCGGCCTGGTGGCCCAGGTCTTCGACGAGCCCACCCTGGCGAGCCTGCGTGGCCACCTGGCGATCGGGCACGCCCGATACTCGACGACCGGTGCGTCCAACTGGGAGAACGCCCAGCCGACCATCCGGTCGACCGATTCGGGCACGACCATCGCGCTGGCCCACAACGGCAACCTGGTCAACACCGCGGAGCTGGAGAAGGAGGTCGCCGAGCGCGGCCTCGTCGCGGACGGCTCGACCAACGACACCTCGCTGGTGACGATGCTGCTGGCCAGCCGCCCCGACCTGTCGGTCGAGGCTGCCGCGCTCGAGGTGCTGCCGCAGCTGCGCGGGGCGTTCAGCTTCGTCTTCATGGACGAGTCGACGCTGTACGCGGCCCGCGACGCGCACGGCGTACGCCCGCTGGTGCTCGGTCGGCTGGAGCGTGGCTGGGTGGTGGCGAGCGAGACCGCCGCCCTGGACATCGTGGGCGCGAGCGTGGTGCGCGAGGTCGAGCCCGGCGAGCTGATCGCGATCGACGAGGAAGGGCTGCGTTCGACCCGGTTCGCCGCGCCGGAGCCGAAGGGCTGCCTCTTCGAGTACGTCTACATCGCCCGCCCGGACGCGACCATCGCCGGGCGTAACGTGCACGCGGCGCGGGTGCAGATCGGCCGGCAGTTGGCCAAGGAGCACCCGGTCGAGGCCGACCTGGTCATCCCGGTGCCCGAGTCCGGCACCCCGGCCGCTATCGGCTACGCGGAGGCGTCCGGCATCACCTACGGCGCGGGCCTCATGAAGAACCCGTACGTGGGGCGTACCTTCATCCAGCCGTCGCAGACCCTGCGTCAGCTCGGCATCCGACTCAAGCTCAACCCCCTGCGGCAGAACGTCCGCGGCAAGCGCCTGGTCGTCGTGGACGACTCGATCGTGCGCGGCAACACGCAGCGTGCCATCGTCCGGATGCTGCGCGAGGCGGGAGCGCTCGAGGTGCACGTCCGGATCTCCTCCCCACCGGTCAGCTGGCCGTGCTTCTACGGCATCGACTTCGCCACGCGGGCGGAGCTGCTGGCCAACGGGTTGGACAACGACGGCATCCGGCGCTCCATCGGTGCCGACACGCTTGGTTATGTTTCGCTTGCCGGCCTGATCGCAGCGACCGAGCAGCCGAAGACCCGACTGTGTCGGGCGTGTTTCGATGGGGAGTACCCGATCGAGCTTCCGGCTGGCAATCTGATCGGCAAGCACGTGCTGGAAGGTATGGGCCGCCGGGTCGCGACCGCGACGTCGGAGGCCCCGGACAGCTTCGGCCCGCTCGTCGCCACTCCGGGTGGCGTGACCGCTAACCGCCCGTAGCACCAACTGGCGCGGCCCGGCCACCGCCGGTGCGGCACCGAGGACCACAAAAGGGGAGAACCGTGACGCACGTGTCCGAGCGCAGCGGCGCAGGAAGCAGCCCGAACAGCGCTGGCAGCGACCACCAGCCGTGGACGGGCGGTGCCGGCCGTCAGAGGGGCAAACGCTCGGTCTCGTACGCCGACGCCGGGGTCTCCATCGACGCGGGCGACCGCGCGGTGGAGCTGCTGAAGTCCAAGGTTCGCGAGACCCGGCGGCCCGAGGTGCTGGGTGACCTGGGCGGCTTCGCCGGCCTGTTCCGGTTGGACACGAAGAAGTACAAGAACCCCATCCTGGCCTCCTCCACGGACGGTGTCGGCACCAAGCTGGTCATCGCCCAGCAGATGGACATCCACGACACGGTCGGCATCGACCTGGTCGCGATGGTCGTCGACGACCTGGTGGCCTGCGGTGCCGAGCCGCTGTTCCTGCTCGACTACATCGCGACGGGCGAGGTCGTCCCGGACAAGGTGGCCGAGATCGGTGCGGGCATCGCCGACGGCTGCCGGTACGCGGGCTGCGCGCTGCTGGGCGGCGAGACCGCCGAGCACCCGGGCGTGCTGCGCCCGGACGAGTACGACATCTCCGCGACCGGTGTCGGTGTGGTCGAGGAGGCCGACATCCTCAGCCCGGACCGCGTCGAGGTGGGTGACGTCGTCATCGCCATGCGCTCCTCCGGCCTGCACTCCAACGGCTACTCGCTGGTCCGGCACGTGCTGCTGGGCGCCGCCCGGATGCGGCTGGACATCGTGATCGACGACTTCGGCCGGCAGCGGACCCTCGGTGAGGAGCTGTTGACCCCGACCAAGATCTACGCCAAGGACTGCCTGAAGCTGATCGCCGAGGCCGAGGTGCGGGCGCTGTCGCACATCACCGGCGGCGGCATCCCGGGCAACCTCGTGCGGGTGCTCCCCGAGCACGTCGACGCGGTGGTCAACCGGTCCACCTGGAAGCCACAGCCGATCTTCGACCTGATCCAGTCGAAGGGCCGGATCGACGACCAGGACATGGAGTCGACGTTCAACATGGGCGTCGGCATGTTCGCGATCGTCTCGGCCGAGGACGCGGATCGCGCCCTGGCCACGCTGACGGGTCGGGGCGTCGAGGCCTGGCAGGCCGGCGAGATCATCGAGGGCACCGGCAACGTGCAGATGGTGGGTCAGCACACCCGAGGGTGATCACGCTCCGGTGATCGTACGGGTACCTGATCAGGGCTTCACCCGAGTGGCCAGCGCCGCCTAGCCTGAAAGGCTCGGGCTCGGCGGAGGAGGGTGATGGCTGCTGGGGAACTGCCCTTCAGCGGGATGCGCGGTCTTGCCGCGGTCCCGTCGTACGTCGTCATGCAGCCCACCACACTGTGCAATCTCGACTGCGCGTACTGCTACCTGCCGTTCCGGGCCGTCGACCGGCGCATGTCGGTGTCCGTGGCCGAGGCGGTGGCGGCGGCGGTCAACCCGTGGGCGTCGTCGGGTCGCTTCTCGGTGGTGTGGCACGGCGGCGAGCCGCTCGCGACCGGCCGGGAGCACCTTGCGGCGCTGATGGCACCCTTCGGGCCCGAGGTCGAGCACCATGTGCAGACGAATGCCACGCTGATCGACGACGAGTGGTGCGAGTTCTTCGCCCGGCACGAGATGCGGGTGAGCGTGAGCGTGGACGGTCCCCGGGAGCACAACGTCGACCGGGTCAACCGTGGCGGTCAGCCGGCGTACGACCGGATTTTGCGGGGTGTGGCCGCCCTGCGCCGGCACGACCTGCCCTTCTCCGCGCTGGCCGTGGTGTCCCGGCCGACGCCGGGGCTCGCCGCGGAGCTGTACGACTACTTCCTCGAGCTGGGCTGCGATGTGCTGGGCATCAACATCGAGGAGACCGAAGGCGTCAACACCCGCGACAACAGCCACGACCCGGCGGCGGTGACCACGTTCTGGGCCGAGTTGGTGACGGCCTGGAGGCGGGCGCCGCGCATCCACCTTCGCGAGGTCGAGTGGTCACTCCGGTACGCGGGGGCGGTCCTCGACGGCTCGGTGGACGGTGTGCTGCCCCGCCGGCTGGATCCCATCCCGACCATCGGGCACGACGGCTCGGTGACGGTGCTCTCCCCGGAGTTGGCCGGCTTCACCGACCCACGCTACGGCGACTTCAGCAGTGGGAACGTGCTGACCACCCCGCTGGCCCAGATCCTGGCCGGTGCGGTGTCGACGCCGTGGGTCGGCGAGTTCCTGGCGGGGGTGGAGGCGTGTCGTGCGTCGTGCCCCTACTTCGGCTTCTGTGGCGGCGGTCATGCCGCCAACCGTTACTTCGAGCTGGGGCGTTTTGACGGTACGGAGACCGAGCACTGCCGCAACAGCAAGATCCGCCTATTGGAGGGAGTGTTGGAGCATGCCCGAGACCACCAGTCACCGGCGGCCTGAGCGCGAAGCGGACGATGCCACGGACAGAGTCACCGAACGCGTGCGGGAGGCCGCCCCCGGGCTTGTCGCGCTGCTACAGGAGGCCGCGGACGCGCGGCGGCTGCGGGCGGAGGTGCCGGGCGGAGACGGCGTCAGCGCGGTCTGCGCGTGGAACCACTTCGAGAACATCCCGACCTTCTACAACTGGAACAACCGGCCGCGCTAGGGCGGCCGTGATCAGGGGCCTGTCGGCGGTCGGAGTGATTCCCGGCCAGGGCAGGCCCCTGATGATCGGCACCGATCTCGCTCCCGAAGGGCACATGCGTGAGCACGCGGGGGTTACCGCGTGCTCAGCTACGTCGAGAGGTCAGCGGGTCGGGCGGACCCAGGGATCCGGGTCGTCGTCCGCATGATTCTCATCATCGTCGTCGACGAACTCTTTTGAGTCGTCGTCGAAGTGGTGCTCAGACTTACCAGCACCCGCCAGTTCGCGCTGCAAGGCGGTGAGGTCGGTGTTCGGGGAGTGGTACTTCAACTCCCGGGCCACCTTTGTCTGCTTGGCCTTAGCACGGCCGCGCCCCATGGCTCGACCCCCTCGCACAGAATGCGGGGCAGCCCGAAGGCGGGCCCCGATGACGTCAGGCATCTCTCGTGGCTCTTACGGTACATGGGGATGCCATCGTTCGGCACCTCGGGTTACCGCCGGCCGGCTCTGCGCGTCGCGGCGATCCGGCCGTCACCCAGTGTACTCGGTAAGGAGCGGAACGGAGAGCGCCCGTGACACCGGGCAAAACATGCCAAACGTGACCCGGACCTCAGCTTACCGAGTCGGGCCCGCGCGGGAGGCCCGGAGGCGGATCCCGGTCGATCCGCCCCCGGAACGGATCAGCGCAGGTGGATGGCGTGCAGTCGCCCGACGTCGGCCATCCGGCGCTCGGCCAACCGGTCCGCGGCGACCGCCGGCGGCACGCCCTCCGCGTCCGCGAGCCGCAGGATCTCCCGGGTGGTGTCGTAGATCCGGGTGGCCCGCAGCTTCGCCCGGTCGAAGTTGAAGCCCTCGATCTCGTCGGCCACCTGGATGACCCCGCCGGCGTTGACCACGTAGTCCGGCGCGTAGAGGATGCCCCGGTCGGCCAGCAGCTTCTCGATGCCCGGGTGTGCGAGCTGGTTGTTCGCCGCACCGGTCACCACCTTGGCGCGCAGCGCCGGAACGGTGTCGTCGTTCAGCGCGCCGCCCAGCGCGCACGGGGCGTACACGTCGATGTCCGCCGCGACCAGCGCGGTCGCGTCGTCCACCAGGGTGACCTGCGGGTGGGTGGCGCGTGCCCAGGCCAGCGCCTTCGGGTTGACGTCCGTGGCGACCACCTCGGCACCGTCGTCCAGCAGGTGCGCGGTCAGGTACTTACCGACCTTGCCCAGCCCGGCGACACCGACGCGGCGGCCGCTCAGGCTCGGCGTGCCCCAGACGTGTTCGGCGGCGGCCCGCATCCCCTGGAAGACACCCCACGCGGTGAGGATCGACGAGTCGCCGGCGCCGCCGTGCTCCACGCTGCGGCCGGTCACGTACCGGGTCTCGCGGGCGATGACGTCCATGTCGGGCACGTAGGTGCCGACGTCGCAGGCGGTGTAGTAGCGGCCCGCCAGCGACTCCACGAAGCGACCGTACGCGCGCAGCAGCGCCTCGCTCTTGATCTGCTCCGGGTCACCCCAGATGACGGCCTTGCCGCCGCCGAGGTCCAGGCCGGCGAGCGCGTTCTTGTAGGCCATCCCGCGGGACAGGTCGAGCACGTCGGCGAGCGCGTCGTCCTCGCTGGCGTACGGGTAGAAGCGGGTGCCGCCGAGCGCGGGCCCCAGCGCGGTGGAGTAGATCCCGATGATCGCCTTGAGGCCGCTCTGCTTGTCCTGGCAGAAGACGACCTGTTCGTGACCGGTCGATACCGGATCGTCGGTGCTCGCGAATACGCCCATGGCTGGCTCCTACGGTGGTGTGCGTCCTTGTGGGACGCGGACCTGGTGAACCCCGGCGGGGATGCTGCCGGTGTGATCGAGCCTAGTATCGGCCGCCGTGCGGCCGCCCGACGCGCCGCCGCCGTCCCACGGTGCGGCGCGCGCGGTCCGACCGCTGGCCGCACCGGGGTGCGGTTCGTGGGAGGATCGCGCGGTGCCGTCGCTCTTCGCTTCTTACCTGCGCGTGTACGAGCCGCTGACCGCCTTCGACCGGGACCGGCAGAGTTACTGGCGTCGCTACGTCTCGGAGGGGCGGGCGGTCGCCCCGGTCGAGGGACCCGGCCGCCAGCGGACGGCGGTGATCGAGGCGTTGGGCGCGGGCTGGACCCGCCTACCCGACCTGCCCGAGGAGGCGTACGTCCTGGAGGCGGACGACAGCCTGCTGGTCTGCCCCTGGAACCTGCGGATCCGGGTCGCTGAGGCGGCGCTCAACGCCCGGGACGGGGTGCCCTCGGTGCTCGCCGACGCGTTCGTGCCGCCGGTGCTCGCCGGGCAGGCCCGGGCGGTCGTGGACGACTGGCGCAGCGGCGCCCGGGTGCTGGAGCACGGGGTGCCCCGGGTGCACGAGCAGATCGCGACCTGGGGCGTACCCCTGCGGTGGTTCGTGCTCTTCGACCCGACGGAGCGGGACTTCGTCACGCAGCCGGGCCGGCGGACGCTGCGCTACCGGACGGAGATCTCCAAGGCGCGTCGTCGCTCGTCGCGGGCGTTGTCGGTGCTGCGCAAGTCGGTGGGCGAGGCGCCGATCACCGAAGCGGTGGAGGAGGCGGCCCGCTGGCTGGAGGAGTTCCACCCGCGCTCGGTGGTGGAACTGGACTACGGCGGCCTGGTCGACCTGCTCTCCGACGAGACTCTCGCCGCGGACGACTCGCCGGAGCTGGTCGCCGCCGGCCTCGCCGGGCTGTCCCGGGGTGAGGCGGACGAGGCGTCGGCCGCCTACGACAAGCTGGTGGCCCGCTGGCGCGCCGTGCAGTTGCTAGAGCGGTGCAATTAACGCAAATTGCCTCTAGGAGCGCTCCCAAGGCGAGGGTGTCTCGTAGTTGACGCATCACGAACCGTGATCATGAGTCCTAATAAGGTACTTTCTGCCGTGTGAAAGTCGTAAAAATCGGGCATGGTTCATCCGTCCGTCTAGGGACCTTCATCCGTTCGGCCCATGTCGGACATCGGGGACTAGCCGGACCATGGGAGACGCGTCGGCCGGCGGGACCCCGGCCGATGTCTATACATGTGGAGGAGTGACCGATGGCATCGCGAACGCACGAACCAGAGCCGCTGCTCACACCGGCCGAGGTGGCGTCGATGTTCCGTGTCGACCCGAAGACGGTGACCCGGTGGGCGAAGGCGGGCAAGCTCAGCGCCATCCGCACTCTGGGTGGCCACCGTCGATACCGCGAGTCGGAGGTCAGGGCGCTGTTGCAGGGCCAGATCCCGCAGCAGCGGCAGGGCGACTGACCCGATAGAGGTTTCCAGAAAGGGGCGGTGGACTTCGGTCCGCCGCCCCTTTCGCTGTCCGCTCCCCGGCCCGGCCCTGGACGGCGGCGCGTCAGTCGGCAGCGGGTCAGTCGCCGTCGTCGGGCCCGGTCAACGTCACCCGGATGCCGACCGTGCCGCCCTCGCCGCGACGCAGGCGGCTGCCCAGCAGGCTCAGTCGACCGATGAGGCGGTACTTGTGTTTGAGCAGGTCGCGGACCCGACCCGTGTCACGACCGCCGTAGAGGGTCGCGTGGGCGGGCACCTCCGCGCCATGCGGTCGACCCCGTACGTCGCAGGGCGCCACGGTCACCTCGCCGTTGTGGCGGATCCGCTTGACCTTCCCCGAGTCGGCACGGGTCCACACGGCCAGCGCGTCTCCGTCGCGGACCGACCAGACCGGGGTGGGCACCGCACGGCCGTCCTTACGGAAGGTCGTGAGCAGGATGTACTTCTCGGCCGACAGCCGGTCCAGCATGGTCACGCCGCCAGGATAGGCCGCTGCGGGCCACTGAGCGGCCAGATAGCGTGAACGGCGTGACGGGGGAACCGCTAGTCGGTGACGTGGTCGGTGAACTGCTGCGGGACGCGCTCGCCGTGGCGACCGGGGTCGGCCCCCGGCCCATGGTCGGCGGCCGACTGCCCCGGCCGGTCATCGAGATCATCGAACGGGACGACGGTCTGATCAACGGCGCTCCGGCGGCCCACTACCTCGACGGGCCGGCCGACTGGCAGCCGTACGACCAGCGGGCCGTCGACCGGGCCCGGGGCGAGACGCTCGACGTCGGCACGGGGGCGGGCCGGATCGCGCTGCTGCTCCAGGACCGCGGCGTACCCGTCACCGGACTGGACACGTCGGCGGGTGCGCTCGACGTGAGTCGACGTCGTGGCGTACGACGGCTGGTGCACGGGACGGTGGACACGCACGTCGCCGACGGCCGGAGCTACGACACCTTCCTGCTGCTCGGCAACAACCTCGGGTTGTTCGAGGGGCGCGAGCGGGCGCCGGGGTTCCTGGCCGCGCTCGCCGCGTTGGCACGGCCGGGAGCGCAGATCATCGCGCACGGCACCAACCCGTACGGCACCCGCGACCCCGTACACACCGGCTACCACGAGCGCAACCGGCGTCGGGGTCGGCTCGGTGGCCAGCTACGGCTCCGGCTGCGCTACCGGGAGCTGGGCACCGAATGGTTCGACTACCTGGTCTGCTCGCCCGACGAGTTCGCCGAACTGGTGCACGGCAGTCGCTGGCGGCTGACCGATGTGGACGAGCGCGACGCCCCCTACTATCTGGCCACCCTGCGTTTCACCGGCTGAGCGACGGCTCCTGCCTCGCATCGAGCGCAGGAGCCGTCGTACGGCTCAGACCTGGACGGTCGGGGGCAGCGGCTCGGGCGGGAGGCCGCCGTCGCCGTCGACCACCTCGTCGGGGGTGCCGTCCTCGTCGATGTCGACCATGGTGATGTCCACCTTGCCGTCACCGTCGGTGTCGAACTGGAACAGGTCGGCCTTGCCGTCGCCGTCGGTGTCCACCACCCACACGTCGGTCTTGCCGTCGTTGTTGGTGTCGGCGCGCAGCAGCTCGACCCGCTCGTCGCCCCGGGTCTCCACGGTCTCGGAGTCGGAGGTGACGCTCTCCGGTGCCTGGCTCATCTCGATGCGGTCCTTCCCTTTGGTTGACGGGCCGTACGTACCCGATCCCGCGCTCCCCCACGCATGGGCGGGGTCGGCGTGCTGTCTAGGGTCGCACCATGAGCGAGCGCAACGGGCCGAGCACCCGGGCCGGCGCTGCGGGAACCCCGCGCGCTGCCGGGCCGGCGGACAGGGAGGCGTGGTGAACGATCGTTTCGTGGTCGTCGGTGCGGGCACGATGGGGCTCGGCATCGCGTACGTGGCGGCCGGCGCCGGCCACGCCGTCGAGCTGGTCGAGGTGGACGCCGACCGGGGGGCGACCGCGCTGACCCGGCTCGCCGACCTGTGGGAGCGGGCGGTGCAGCGCGGCAAGCTGACCGCCGACGAGGCCGCCGCCAACCGGCAGCGGGTGACCCTGCGCCCGAGCCTCGCCGAGGTCGCTCCCGCTCCGGAGGTGATCGTGGAGGCGGTGCCGGAGCGCCTGGACCTCAAGCGGGCGGTGCTGCGCGACGTCGCCGCCCTGGACCCGGCCCTGCTCGGCAGCAACACGTCCAGCATCGCCATCGGTGAGCTGGCCGCAGGTCTGGACGCGCCCGAGCGCTTCCTCGGCCTGCACTTCTTCAACCCGGTCTGGGCGATGACGCTGCTGGAGATCGTGGTCGGCCCGGCCACCGCCCAGGAGACCACCGCCGCGGCCGTCGCGCTCGCCGGGCGGCTGGGCAAGGACCCCGTCGTCGTACGCGACATGCCCGGCTTCGCCACCTCCCGACTCGGGGTGACCCTCGGGTTGGAGGCGATCCGGATGGTCGCCGACCAGGTGGCCAGCCCGGCCGACATCGACAAGGCGATGGTGCTCGGCTACCGGCACCCGATCGGGCCGCTGGAACTCACCGACCTGGTCGGACTGGACGTGCGCCTCGACATCGCCCGCACCCTCCAGGCCGCGTACGGGGACCGCTTCGCGCCGCCGGAACTGCTGGTGGAGATGGTGGCCGCCGGGCGGCTGGGCAAGAAGTCCGGGCACGGCTTCTACCGCTGGGAAGCGGGTGTCAAGCAATGAGCGGTCTGCGGATCGAGGAACGGCCGGACCGGCTGGTGGTGACGCTCGCCCGGCCGGAGAAGCGCAACGCCATCGACGCCGACCTGATCGCCGAGCTGCACCAGGTCTGCGCCGAGTTGGAGGCACGGCCCCGGCTGCTGCTCCTGACCGGCGGCGCGGAGGGCATCTTCGCCGGTGGCGCCGACATCGGTCAGCTCCGTGAGCGGGGCCGCACGGACGCGCTGGCCGCGATCAACTCGGCGGCCTTCGCCCGGATCAGGGCACTGCCCATGCCGAGCGTGGCCGCCGTCGACGGGCCGGCGCTGGGCGGTGGCGCGGAGCTGGCGTACGCCTGCGATCTTCGGGTGTGCACGGCCCGTGCGGTCTTCGGTCAGCCGGAGGTGCGCCTGGGCATTCTGGCCGGCGCTGGCGCGACCCACCGACTGCCCGCCCTCGTCGGCGAGGGCAGGGCCAAGGAACTGCTGTTCACCGGCCGCCGGGTGGACGCGGCGGAGGCGCTGCGGATCGGGTTGGTGAACCGGGTGGTGGACGAGCCCGGTGAGCTGCTGACGACGGCGCACGGCCTGTTGGACGACATGGCGCAGGCATCGCCGCTGGCGCTGCGGCTCACCAAGTTGGCCGTCGACGCGCCCGCCGCCGCGCACCCGCAGCTCGACCTGGTGAGTCAGGCGGTGCTCTTCGAGGACGAGGAGAAGCACCGCCGCATGACCGAGTTCCTCGAACGCCGCCGGGCCCGCTGACGCGGCTACGGGAACGGCCGCACCGGCAGTGGGGCCGGTGCGGCCGTCGTGGTGCGTGGTGGTCCGCAGGTGGTGCGTCGTGGTTCGCGGGTGGTGCTCAGTGCCGGATCTGCACCCCGGAGTCGGCGAGCGCCCGGATCACCTGAGCCGACTCACCGAACCCGATGACGACGACGGCGTCCGCCCCGAATGCCTTGATCTCCTTCGCGCCGCTGCTGAAGTCGATCGGCGGTGCCGTCGCGTCGGCTGGCGGCTCGTACGTGATCAACTTGAGCCGGTCGTCGGCGATACCGGCCTTGGTCAGCTCGTCGCGGACGCTGCCCTGCAGGCCCTCACCGTAGGAGTCCTTGCGGGCCACGATGGCAATCTTCTGCGACCCGTCACGGAGGATCACGTCGGCCAGCGCCCGGCCCTGGAGGCTGTCCGGCGGGGCGGTGCGGAAGAAGCGGCCCTGATCGTCTATGTCGGTCAGGCTGCTGGCGGTGTTGCACGGGGAGAAGAGGATCTTCCCGGCCTCTATCACGTCCGGCAGCACGGCCCGGGAGATGCCCGAGCTACCCGAGCCGATGATCACGCTGACGCCGTCCGTCACGTGCTTGGCCACCGTGCTCTTGGCCACCGCCAGGTTGGTGCCGTCGTCGCCGTCGAGCCAGGTCACCGGCTTGCCCAGCGCGCCGCCGGCGGCGTTGATCTCCCTTATCGCCAGGGCAGCGCCAGCGGCGATCGGCGGGTAGGCGAAAGCGAGGTCACCGGTCTTTGGCAGCAGGCCGCCCAGGATCAGTGGCTTCTGGTCGGTGTCGCCGCCCGGGCGCTGTTTCTTCGGCTTCGGCGGCGTCTCGGTGCTCGCCGCAGACTCATTGCCGGAACCGACGAACTCGGTCTTCCCGTCGTTGATCCGGTCCCCGTCGAAAGTCAGCGTGGCGTAGCTCGCGGTGGCCGGCTCACCCTTGTCGGTGAAGCCGGCGCGGTTCAGCGAGACACCGCGGTACTCGATGTCCTGCCCGTTGCGGGCCAGTGCGAGGCAACTCGCCGGGTCTTCGCAGCGCTGACCGTTGTTGGTCACTGCGGTGATCTGCTTGGTGATGGCCGCCGGGTCGGTGCTTCCAGCCAGCTGCGAGGCGAGCACGGTGATCACGATCGCGTCGTACGTCTCGCCGGAGTAGATGTAGTCCTTCAGCGCCGGATCGATGGCCCGTAGCCGGTTCTTGAAGTCGTCGGGCAGCGGAACGAGTGGCGTGGTGCCCTTCATTCCGTCGACGAGACTGGCCCGTTCCTTCAACTCCGCAGGAAAGGCGTTGTACATGTTGCCGTCCGTGCCGTAGAGGCGCACCTGTTGGGCGCTGCCCTCGTCGGCCTTGTCATCCCCGCAGGCGCTCGTGGCGAGCAGGATCGTCGCGCAGGCAGCCAGTGTGGTCACCCGCGAGCGGCGTGATACGAGCATGGTCGTCCTTCCTCCGGCGAAGGTCCGCTGCGCACATTAGCGTGCCGAGGCCGAGCGCGGGACCGTGGAGGCGGCGTAATGCGTAGGTCGCTCGCGTTGAACACGCAGAGTGACGGAAGATGGGGGCTTGACCCCCCGTCCTACTGTGCGCCGGGTGACGGACCTACCACAGCAGACGTTCGACGACGCGACCGCCGTGCTCCGCTCGGCGCTGGCCGGCGATGGAGACGCGGTGACAGGTGCGTTCGACGCGGTCGTCGACCGGGCCGGCCTGTCCGGGGCGTACGGGGTCGCCTGGTGCCTGGCCGCGACGATGGTCGGTGACGCCGCGCCGAGCACCGGATGTGCGCTGGACTTCCCGGGCATCGAGCAGGCGGACTACGACACCCGCTGGGTGGCCCGCTTCGTGAGCGCCTACGCCAACCGGGACGTACCCACCGGCGAGGCCCTGTTCGGGGCGGCCGCGGCGGACGGGCAGCTCTCCGACTGCCTGCTCACGCTCGCCGGTTCGACCATCGCCACCCTGCGCAGCCGGGCCGCGTGAACACGGCACCCGCCGTGGGCACCGCGCCCGCGCGGGGCGGTCCTGGCGCGGTCCCGGATCGTCGGACGGGTGTGGTAGCTCTGTGGCATGTCCGAGGCCATGCTCAGCAAGGTGCGCAAGCTGCTCGCCCAGGCCGAGGACCCGGCCTGCACGCCCGCCGAGTCAGCGGCGTTCACCGCCAAGGCGACCGAGTTGATCGCCCGTTACGGCGTCGACAGGGCGCTGCTCGCGGTCCGGGACCCGACCACCGATCCGGTCGGTGACCGCGTCCTCGACATCGTCGCTCCGTACGCCCGGGACAAGGTCGGTCTGCTCGCGGCGGTCGCCGAGCCGCTGCGCTGCCGCTGCGTCCGGCGCAAGCAGGGCAACGGGTTCGTCGCGCATCTGTTCGGCTTCGCCAGCGACCTCGAACGCGTGGACCTGCTCTTCACCTCGCTGCTCGTGCAGGCCGCGCACGGCCTGGCCGCCACAGCGGTGCCCGTGGACGACCACCCGGCCGCCTTCCGCCGGTCCTGGCTCGCCGGCTTCGCGGAGGTGATCGGGGGCCGACTCTGGGCGGCCGAGTCGGCGGCGGCCAGCGAGTCAGGTGCGCCCTCGATGGCGTTGGTGCTGGCCGATCGCTCCGACCGGGTGCAGCGGAGGCTCACCGAGGAGTACCCACGACTGCGTACCGCTCCGGCCCGCCGACTCGGCGGCACCGGCTTCGGTTCCGGCGCCGAGGCGGGCAGCCGCGCCCACCTGGGCGGCCGGAATCTCGACACCGCCCGGGTGGGTCGACAACTGGACCGGTGAGCCTGTGCCGGGAAGGCTCAGGCGGTGTGCTGACCGCGTGACACCGTGGCGAGATAGCGGGTGAGCAACTCGTGCCAGCCCGCCGTGAGCGCCTTGCGGTAGCCCTCGGCCGCCTCGCCGTGCCGGTCGAAATGCCGGTGCTCCAGCTCGACCCGGGTCCGTTCGGGCCCGTCGGCCAGGAACAGCACCTCGACCTCGCTCGCCTTCGCCGGGTCCGGCACCGGCACCCGGTCCGGACCGAGTTGCCAGGCGAAGACCAACCGTCGAGGCGGATCCCAGGTGAGCACCCGTCCCCAGTCGGCGCGGAAGCCGTACGGGCCGATCTCGTAGAGCATGCCGCCGGCCCGCGGCTCCATGCCCAGCTCGGCGAGAGCCTGCGGACCCGACCAGGTGTACTCGGTGACCCACCACTCGGTCAGCTCGTCGGTGAAAACCGCGAACGCCCGCTCGGCGGGACCGGGGACGAGGAGACTGCACCGTAAGGAGAACCGCTCCAGGTCCTGCCGAATGTCGGCCGGATCAGCCATCCCCTGTCCCATAGGCCCGGACCATACCGGCTGAGGCCTCGGTGTGCAGCTTCGTAGGCACCCCGTTCCAGACAGTGGGTTGCCGCGTCGTCACGGACGGGATGCCCCTCCGGAAAGCGGGTAACCGCGCCCGGACGGCCCGGACGACCGGGTCGGCGTACGGGCAGAGCGGGAGAGCATGAGCGAGAACGCGCAGCAGCGGAGGCCGGACCGGCACGTCGATACCGGAGAACCCGACGTCCTCCTCGACATCCCGAACGTCTCGGTCGACTCGATCCGCCTCGTCGTGGACGGGCTGGACGCCGACATCTCGCTGCGCGCCCGGCTGGCCAACCTCCTCCAACTCGACGCCGGCGTACGGGTCCACCTGCACGGCGTCGAGCTCGACATCGACGGGGTGCACGCCGAGGCGCAGCTACGGGTCCGACTGGAGCAGCTGGTGACACTCCTGGGCCGCGCGCTCGACACCATCGACAACAACCCGCAGGTCATCGAATCCCTCGCTCGGGCGGGCAGCGGCGCGCTCGACGACGTGAACCGCAGTAGCGAGCAGTTGGCGGCCAGCGCCGCCGAGATCACCGCTCGCGCGCAGCACGGCGACGTCCGCGACGAACTGGCCCGGCAGGCGGGTGTGGTAGCCGGCGACCAGACACGGGCACGACCGGCCCGCCCGGTGAGTCCGTCGACCGGTCCGCCCATCTCGACCCCCGCTCCGGGTCCGTCCGGCGGACCAGGTGATTCGGGCCAGCATGAGGGCAGAACGGCCGGCGGCGGTGGTCCGGGCGGCGGTGGTCCGGGCGGCGGCCCGCAAGGCGGTGGCCAGCGGGGCAGCGCGCAGCAGGGCGGCGGCCAGCAGGGTGGCGGCGGCCCGCGAGGTGACGGTGGTCAGCAGGGCGGAGGCCAGCAGGGTGGCGGCCAGCAGCGTGCTGGCGGTCCGGAAGGCGGTGGCCAGCGGGGTGGCGAGCGGCAGGCCGCTGGTCAGCAGGGCGGCAGCGGAAGCGGCGAGCAGAGCGGTGGTGGTGTTGCGGGCGGGGCGCAGGCGGCGGCCCAGAGCGCGGCGCAACTCGCCGAGCAGGCGGGAGAGAGCATCCGGCAGGCCGGACGCAGCGTGTGGGAGGCGATCCAGGGCGGGATCGCCCAGCACCGCCAACAGGGCCACCGGGACCAGTGACCGAACGCGGAGATCTTGGACAGTTTCCGTTCGACCCGAACGGAAACTGTCCAAGATCTCGCGCTGAAGCGGAGTGATTGACTCCACTGCGGCGAAGTGGCGGGATCGCAGCGACCGGATGCCGCCACATCGGCTACGTCGATCAACGCGGAGAGGGCGCAAAAGCAAGATCCCCACCGGCGTAATCGCTGGTGGGGACCTCTGTAGCCCGGCGAAAGGCTATGTGGCCAGGGGCGGGGTCGAACCGCCGACCTTCCGATTTTCAGTCGGACGCTCGTACCAACTGAGCTACCTGGCCGTATTGCTCGGCTCATGCTACCCGTCAGCAGATCGAACTGCTTCCAGGATCACGCGCTCCGATACGCAGAACGCCGCGCTATGCGCGGCGTCAGCGCTGCGGTCCTGACGGGACTTGAACCCGCGACCTCCGCCTTGACAGGGCGGCGAGCACTCCAACTGCTCCACAGGACCTAGCTTGTGTTGCTCCGACTTGCGCCGGTCGTGCCCCCAACGGGATTCGAACCCGTGCTACCGCCTTGAAAGGGCGGCGTCCTGGGCCGCTAGACGATGAGGGCGGCCCCGCCATCATTGCACATTCGCAACTTCAAGCGGACTTGCTCCCATCCGGCCCCGCCGGAGGCTTGGAAAGCATACGTGATGCCTGGCCGGTCGACAAAACCGGTATGGCCGGGGTCGTCGTGGACCGGATAACCGCAGTTCAGGGTGCATCTACTTGAGGCGGGTGATGCCGTAGCGGTGCTTCAGGTCGGCGATCAGGTGGGGGCAGGCGGCGAGCGTCGCGGCCCGGTTACCGCCCCCGTCGTGCAGCAGCACGATGGAGCCGGGACGTGCCGCGTTGTGGACCCGCTTGGCGATCGTGGTGGCGGTGGGCTTGTCCCAGTCCTGCGGGTCGACGGCCCAGTGCAGCGGGCGCATGCCGAGCTCCTTGGCGACGTCGAGGACCTCCTGCGTCCACCGACCGCCGGGCTGGCGGTAGAAGGACACCGGGGTGCCCGGCGCGGCCGTCTGGATGGCCTTGTTGGTGCGGGCCAGATCGGCCTTGATGTCGGCGACCGGCCGGCGGGCGAGGTCGAGGTCGTGACGCCAACTGTGGTTGCACAGTTGGTGGCCCTCCCGGACGATCCGCCGGATCAGCTCGGGGTGTCGTTGGGCTTCGAGGCCCACCACGCAGAAGGTGGCCGTGACGTGGGCCGCCTTCAGTTGGTCGAGCACCTTCGGCGTCCACGCCGGGCTGGGCCCGTCGTCGAAGGTCAGCGCCACGGGTCGTACGCCGGTGTTGCGCCGCAGCCCGGCTGGCAGCTTCGTCGGCAGGGGCCGCAGCGGTGGCTTTGTGGGCTTGGCGTGGGTGGGGCTGGGTGACGGGGTGGGCTTCGGAGTGGGTCCGCTGGCCGACTGGACGGGCTGCGGTCGGCCGGTGGCGTGGATGGCGCTGTCTGGCTGAGCGCAACCGGACAAGACCAGCACCACGGCGAGGACGGACGCCAGGGCGGCGCGGGCTTGCATCTGTTCGCTCCCGGAGGGTCGGGGTGGGCGGACCTCTCGACGGTAGTGGACGCCCCCGGGGAGCCGACAGGTCGGTCAGGCCTCCCGCGACTGGTCCAGCGAATCACGGACCGCCACCGCCAGCGAGACCGCCTCGGCCAGGTCGACCGGCCGGACCACCCCGGCGGGCAGGCCGTCGGCTCGCCAGCCCGGGCCGGCGGCGAGGATCAGCAGCGGGCGGCGGGGCGCGGCGAGCAGGGCGTTGAGCTGGGCCGGGTCGGCGGTGGCCCTGGAGTGTGACCAGAGCACCACCGCGGCGGGCCCGGTCCGGTTGACCGCCTCGACGAGGGCTGCCACCGGCATACGGGCACCCAGCATCCGGTAGCTCACCCCGGCCTCGGCGAGCGCGGCGGCAAGTGCTTCCAGGGGGAGGGTGTGCTGCTCCTCGTCCGCGCAGGAGAGCAGTATCCGGGCGGGTCCGGCGGGCGCGTTGGCCCGGCCGGCCGCGGCGAACGCCTCCGACACGCACCGGGAGACCAGGTGTTCCACCTCGATGAGGCCGGAGGTGGCGACATGTCGGTCACCGATGCCGGCCAGCACGGGCCGCAGCAGAGTCTCCCAGGTGGCGACGACTCCACTGGTGACGATGGTGTGCGCGATCGTGTCGTTGATAGCCGCCGCGTCCAGCCGCATGGCGGCGCGGGCCAGGCCCCGGGCCGCCGGGCCGGCGCGTCCCACCGGGATCGCGCCGCCGCCGTCGCGGCTCGACGGTCGGGTTCGACCCCGGGCGACGGAGTCCACGGACGTCCGGTCCGGTGCCTGCCGGGCCCACCGGGCCGCCTCGGCGGGGCTGACGCCCTCGGCGGTCAACCGCCGCATCGTTTCGAGGCGAGCCAGGTCGGCTGGCGTGTACCGACGGTGATGGCCGGGCACGTGCTCGCTGGGCCCGAGCCCGTAGCGCTGGTGCCAGGTACGCAGCGTGGTGACCGCGACCCCCAGCCGGCGCGCGACGGCGCCCGCGCTCAGCGCCTCATCGGCCACCCGACCGCTCCGCCGCGTCGTCCGCCGGCGATCCGGGCGGGGCCATGGTGGAGCCGGGCACGTCCGACGGAGAACCCGAGGGCCGCAGCAGACGGTTCACCACCCCGCCCAGCCAGGGTGCGTACGACCGGGGGTCTCGGTCGAGTTCGGTTTCCAGGGTGGCCGGGTCGGCCCAGCGCACTTCGGCCACCTCGTCCGGGTCGGGCTCGAGCGGCGCGCCGGGCAGGAACTCGCCGCGCAGCACGTGGTCGTACTCGAACTCGACGCGACCGGTGGTCGGGTCCTCGGCGTAGTAGACGTAGACGCCCACCTCGGTCAGCTCGACCGGGCCGGTGCCCAGTTCCTCGTGCAGCCGCCGGTTGGCCGCCTCGGTGAGTGCTTCGCCCGGCCGGGGGTGGCCGCAGCAGGAGTTCGCCCATCGCAGCGGAAAGCGGGTCTTGACCGCGGCCCGTCGTTGCAGCAGCACCTGGCCGTCCGGGTTGACGAGCACCACCGAGAAGGCCCGGTGCAGTTTCCCCGGCGGCTGGTGGGCTTCGGCGACGGTGGTGTCACCGTGGGCCTGCCCGGCGTCGTCGACCAGCTCGACGAGATGGTCCTCGCGGGTGCTCATCGTCCCTCTCCCGTGATCCGGCCGGCGGCCAGCTTGCCGGAGATCAACACCATCGGCACACCCACGCCGGGTTGGGTTCCCGAGCCGACGAAGACGACGTTCGACAGCTGGCGGTGCAGGTTCGACGGGCGGAACGGCCCGGTCTGGAAGAGCGTGTGCGCGGCGGCGAACGGCGTCCCGGCGGCCATGCCCTGCTCGGCCCACTCGGCGGGGGTGATCGCCTGCAACACCTCCACGCCGGCGCCGAAGCCGACGTACCCGCGCTCCTCCAGGGTGCCGATGAGCTGGTCGCCGTAGCGCTGGGTCAGGTCGCCGCGCCACTCGAAGGGCGCTCGGGCGAGGTTCGGCACGGGCGCGAGCACGTAGTAGGTGTGCCGGTCCGGCGGCGCCACCGACGGGTCGGTGCGGCTGGGGTTGGTGACCAGCAGCGACGGATCGGTCATCAACTCGCCCCTGCGGATGACCTCATCGAAGGTGCCCTTCCACGCGCGTCCGAAGTGGATGTTGTGGTGGGCGATCTTCGCATAGCCCTGCCGCGAGCCGACGTGCAGGACGACGCAGGACGGCGAGTAGGTGAGGCGTCGTGCGGGCGCGGCGGGGAGCAGGTCCCGGTAGGCGACCGGCAGGTCCGGGTTGAGCACCACCACGTCCGCGGGCACCAGTTCGCCGTCGGCGGTGAGCACGCCGGTGGCCCGGCCGTTAGCGGTCTCCACCCGGGTCACCGTGGTGTCGTACCGGATCTGCACGCCGTGCTTCTCGGCCGCGCCGGCCATCGCCCGGGAGACCGCGTGGATGCCGCCGCGGGGGAAGTAGACCCCGGCCACCGAGTCGAGGTACGCGATGACCGCGTAGATGGCCAGCGCGTCGTGCGGCGCGAGGCCGGCGTACATCGCCTGGAAGGAGAAGATCCGCTGGGTACGAGGGTCCCGGAAGAACTGGTTGATCTTGGTCTGGAGGCGGCGGAAGGCCCCGCCGGTGAGCAGCTTGAGCAGGTTGCCGGTGAGCAGGTCGGTCGGCGCGTCCAGGTTGCGCTCGATGAAGTCGGCCCGCTCCAGCCTCCACAGCTCCCGCGCGTAGTCGACGAAGCGCAGGTAGCCGTCGGCCTCGCGGGGACCGCAGACCCGGGAGATCTCGGCCGCCATCCGGGTGGTGTCGGTCAGTACGTCGAGGGTCGACCCGTCCGGGTAGTACGCCCGGTAGGCCGGGTCCAGCGGAGTGAGGTCGAGCCAGTCGTGCAGCTCCTCGCCGACCGCTCCGAGCGCCTCGGCGATGAGGTCGGGCATGGTGAGCACGGTCGGGCCGGTGTCGAACTCGTAGCCGCCGACCGCGAGCCGTCCGGCGCGCCCACCGGGGACCGGCTCGCGTTCCAGCACCGTCACCTGCCGGCCGCTGCCGGCGAGGTGCAGCGCGCAGGCGAGCCCGCCCAGCCCGGCGCCCACGACAACGACCCGGTCCGTCCGTCCGGTCACCGTGCGCACGTGACCACCTCCTCGAGATTTTCGGTCATCAGGCCCGCCGGCTCGTGGCAGCGGTGGCCAGTCCGGTCAGCGCGGTACGCGCCGTGTGGTCCACGGGCGCGCTGTCGAGCGCGGCCAGGGCGTCGCCCACCCGCTGGGCGATCATCCGCTCCACCCGGGCCACCGCACCGGTCTCGGCGACCAGGTCGGCGAGCCGTTCGGCCGGCTCGCCGTCCGTCTGCTCCAAGGCGCGGAGCTGGCCGGGCGTGGCCAGCTGCCGGGCGAGCATGAGCAGCGTGGTCGGCTTGCCGGTGCGGAGGTCGTCGCCGGCCGGCTTGCCGGTCGCCGCGGGGTCGCCGTAGACGCCGAGCAGGTCGTCGCGGAGCTGGAACGCCTCGCCGACGGCCAGGCCGTAGCGGGTGTACGCGGTGACCAGCGCGACGTCGGCCGTGACCCCGGCCAGGCAGGCGCCGAAGAGCAGCGGGCGCTGCACGGTGTAGCTGGCGGTCTTGTAGCGGGCCACGCGCAGTGCCCGGTCGACCGACCAGCTGTCGGGGTCGTTCTCGCCGAGTACGTCGAGGTACTGACCGGCGACCGTCTCGACCCGCATCTGGTCGTAGCAGCGACGGACCTCGAACAGCCGGGCCGGGGTGATGGTGGCGCGGGCGAGCAGCTTGTCGGCCCAGACCATGCAGAGGTCGCCGATCAGGACGGCGGCTGCCTCGCCGAACCGGTCGGGGTCGCCCCGGTGGCCGGCGGCGACGTGCTGGGCGGCGAGCGCGACGTGTGCGGTGGGCCGGCCACGACGGGTGGTGGAGGCGTCCATCACGTCGTCGTGGACCAGCGCGAAGGTGTGCAGCAGTTCGAGGGCGGCCAGCGCGGGCAGTACCGGTGGGAGCGGCTCGTTGCCGTCGACCGCGCCGCGCCAGCCCCAGTAGGCGAACGTGGACCGGATCCGCTTGCCGCCGGAGAGCGCTGCCGCGCGTGCGGCGGACGCGAATCCGCCCATGGCTGCGTCGATCTCGCTGAGCGCGTCGACCTCGGCGGTGAGGAATGTGGAGAGGGTCTCGTCGACCGCCGTGACCAGGTCTTGGGTGTACGCGGCCAGGACGGCGCGGACCGGATCGTCCCGCTCGCCCGGGCCCGCCGGTGCCACACGTACCGCGTTGCCCGCAACTGCGTCGTTGGCCATGTGGGCGAGCGTACCCTAGGGTACGAGTTGCGTCGATTGGTGCGTCGATATTTGAGGAGGGCCGGTGGAAACCGATCTCACCGCTGCCTATGACCGGTGCCGTGAGCTGCACAAACGCCATGGCCGCACTTACTATCTCGCCACCCGGCTGCTTCCCGCGTGGAAACGACGACATGTGCACGCTCTCTACGGATTCACGCGCTACGCCGACGAGATCGTCGACAGCACCGAGGACCTGCCGCCGGCCGAGCGGGCCGCCCTGCTCGACGACTGGGCCAGCAGGTTCGTCGCCGGCCTGCACGGCGCGCCGGTCGAGGACGAGTTGCTGCCGGCCGTGCTGCACACGATCGCCATCTTCGATCTCGACCGGGACGACTTCGCGTCGTTTCTCAAGAGCATGGCGATGGACCTGACGGTCACCTCGTACCCGACGTACGACCACCTGCTCGACTACATGGAGGGCTCGGCGGCGGTCATCGGGACGATGATGCTGCCGATCCTGGGCAGCACCGACCCGGCCGCGGCCCGTGAACCGGCCCGGCAGCTCGGCTTCGCCTTCCAGCTCACCAACTTCATCCGGGACGTCGCCGAGGACCTCGACCGGGGCCGCACCTACCTCCCCGACGAGGACCTGGCGAAGTTCGGCGTCACCCGCGAGGAGCTGCTCGAGGCCCGCGACCGGGGGCGCGGCACGCCCCGCACGCGCGAGCTGATCGAGTACGAGGTGACCCGCGCCCAGGCGCACTACGCCGCCGCCGCGCCGGGCATCACCATGCTCGCTCCCGCCTCGCAGGCGTGCATGCGCACCGCGTACGCGCTCTACGGCGGCATCCTCGACGAGGTGGCCGCCCAGGACTACGACGTCTTCGCCCGTCGAGCCCTGGTACCGCAGCGGCGACGGATGGCGGTTGCCGCCCGCGCTCTGCTGACGTCGACGGGTACCCCGGTCACCATCCCGGGCCCGACGGTCCAGCCGGCGGCCCGGTGACCGGGGGCACCGCGGTCGTGCTTCTCACCCGCGACCTGCGGGTGCACGACCACCCGGCGCTGGCCACCACCTGCGCGGCCTTCGACCGGGTGGTGCCGCTGTACGTGCTCGATCCGACCCTGGCCGGGTTGTCGGCCAATCGCACCCGGTTCCTGCACCAGGCCCTCGCCGACCTACGTGACGCGCTGCGCGAGCGCGGCGGCGACCTGGTGGTGCGGCGCGGCGACCCGGTGGCGGAGACGATCCGGCTGGCCGGCAAGGTCGGTGCCACCGCCGTGGCGCTCTCCGCCGACGTCAGCCACTACGCCCACCGGCGGGAGAGTCGGTTGCGTGCCGAGTGCGAGCGGCACCGGCTGCACCTGCGGCTCTTTCCGGGGCTGACGGTCGTCGAGCCGGGCGCCCTGCGGCCCGGCGGTGGAGGTGACCACTACCGGGTGTTCAGCCCGTACCACCGCGCGTGGGCCGCCGCGCAGTGGCGCGAGGAGTTGGCCGCGCCCCGCCGGGTCGCGCTGCCCGACGGGGTGAGCGTGGGTCGGTTGCCGGCCCCGCCGGCGGGGGAGTCACCGGACGCGGCCGTCGGCGGCGAACGTGTCGCCCGGCAGCGGCTCACCGACTGGCTGCCCGAGCTTGGCCGGTACGACGACCAGCACGACGACATGGCCGGCGACGACACCTCCCGACTCAGCCCGTACCTGCGCTTCGGCTGCGTGTCGCCGCTGTCGGTCGCCAACCGCGCCGGTGACCGGTCCGGGCCGTTCGTGCGGCAGATCTGCTGGCGCGACTTCTACTACCAGGTCACCGCAGCCTTCCCGCAGATCTCCACGGCCGCCTACCGCACGGGCGCCACCGAAGAGTGGCGCTACGACGACGACGCCCTCGCCGCCTGGGCCGAGGGCCGCACGGGCATGCCGATCGTGGACGCCGGGATGCGGCAGATGCGGGCACAGGGTTGGCAGCACAACCGGGCTCGGCTGATCACCGCCGGCTACCTGACCAAACACCTGAGGCAGGACTGGCGGCCCGGCGTGCAGGTCTTCTTCCGCTGGCTCCTCGACGGGGACGTGGCCAACAACTCGGGCAACTGGCAGTGGGTCGCCGGCACCGGCAACGACACCAAGCCGTACCGGGGGTTCAACCCGGTCCGGCAGGCCGAGCGGTACGACCCGGCCGGTGACTACGTACGACGGTGGGTGCCGGAGCTGGCGCAGGTGTCGGGCAAGGCCATCCACCAGCCGTGGAAGCTGCCCGACGATCTTCGCCGCACGCTGGACTATCCGCCGCCGCTCACCGTGCCCGGCACCGATCCGGTCTGGTTGCGCTGATCAGAGGCAGGAGTGCAGTGCCTCGGCCAGCTCGTCGACCCGGTCGTGCTCGGCGAGCTGTGCGGTGACGTACGCCAACGTGTAGTCGCGCGCCGGGTCGGCCCACGCGCTGCTGCCGCCGAGCCCGCCCATGCCCCAACTGAGGTCGGGCTCCCACTGCATGCCCAGCGTCCACCGGACCCGGCGGTCGAGCAGCATGTCCGGGCCGTCGTACTGGACCCGGGTCGCCTCGTCGAGAAGGCCGGGGCTGAACAGCCGTACGCCGTCCAGGACGCCGCCGGCCAGCAGACCCGCGTAGAGCCGGCCCAGGCCGACGGACGTGGCGTGCAGGTTGACCGCCGGCATCTGGGCGCCCCGCCACAGGGGGCTGTTCAGCACGGCGAGGTCCAGCCCGCCGGCCGGGTTGCCCAGCGCCCTCGCGCGTAGCGATTCCGGCTCGCCGAGCTTGCGGATCGGCCACTGCGGGTCGCCGTAGCGCAGGTCCGCGCAGCGCCGCTGGTCCGCCTCGGCCAGCCCGAACCCGAGGTCGAGCTGCCACGGGCCGGCGATCTCGTCGGCCAGGAAGCGGCCCACGCTCCGGCCGTCCACCCGGCGGACCAGCTCGCCCACCAGGTGGCCGTACGTCCAGGCGTGCTCGGCGGCCAGCGTTCCCGGCGGCCATTCGGGGTCGGCGGCGGCCAGGTCGCCGACGAGCAGCACCCAGTCCGCGATCGCGGTGGCCGGCCGGGGCACGGGGAAGGCCGGCAGCCCGGCGGTGTGCGACAGGACCTGTCGCACGGTGGCCGGGGTGCGGAACTCCGGCCAGTACTCCGCGACGGACGAGTCCAGGTCGACGCGCCCCCGGTCGACGAGCAGCAGCAGGCACAGCGCGGCCACCGGCTTGCCGACCGAGTAGACGTTGACCAGGGTGTCCGGTCGCCACGGCTGACCGGACGGGCCGTCGCCGCTGCGGAATCCGCCGACCAGGTCGAGCACCTGCTGGCCGTCGTACCAGATTGTGAGGCTGGCACCGGTCTCCCGGCCGGAGGCAAGCAGGTCGTGGAAGCAGTCCCGGACGGGCGCGAAGCGTGCGTGCATCCGCTCACCGTAGGTGCTGCGGCGCCGTGACCCCGCCGACTTTTCCGGGCCCCCGTGGTCGGGGCGGGACCGCTGGGGGATGCTGTCGGGGTGGCAGAGCCGGAGCTGGTGGATGTTGTCGTGGTGGGGCTCGGGGTCGGTGGCGAGGAGGTGGCCGAACGGCTCGCCGAGGCCGGCCTGAGCGTCGTCGGCGTCGAACGGGACCTCGTCGGCGGCGAGTGCCCGTACTGGGGCTGCATCCCGAGCAAGATGATGATCAGGGCCGCGAACGCGCTGGCCGAGGCGCGCCGGGTCGACGGACTCGCGGGCACCGCGCAGGTGCGGCCGGACTGGGCGCCGGTGGCGAAGCGCATCCGCGAGGAAGCCACCGACAGTTGGGACGACGAGGTCGCGGTCGACCGCTTCACCGGCAAGGGCGGCCGGTTCGTCCGCGGCAGTGGCCGGCTCGACGGTCCGGGGCGTGTCCGAGTCGGTGACCAGGTGTTCCAGGCCCGGCACGGCGTCGTCCTGGGCACCGGCACCCGGCCGTCGGTGCCGCCGATCGACGGTTTGGCCGACACGCCGTACTGGACCAACCACCAGGCGATCGAGGTCGAGGAGCTGCCGGAGTCGCTGCTGGTGCTCGGCGGTGGCGCGATCGGACTGGAACTGGCCCAGGTCTTCGCGCGCTTCGGCGTCCGCGTCACGGTGGTGGAGGCGTTGGACCGGGTGCTGGCCGTGGAGGAGCCGGAGGCGTCCGAGGTGGCCGCCACGGCGCTCCGCGCCGACGGCGTCGAGATCCACACCGGTGTACGCGCCGAGCGGGTCGAGCACGACGGCGACCGTTTCACGCTGCACGGCGGCGGTGGGTCCGAGTTCGCCGCCGAGCGACTGCTCGTGGTGACCGGCCGTCGGGCGCACCTGGAGGAGTTGGGGCTGGACACCGTCGGTGTGGACGCCACCCAGCGTTACCTGCCGGTCGACGACCGGATGCACGTCACCAGCGGCATCTGGGCAGTGGGCGACCTGACCGGCGAGGGAGCGTTCACCCACATCGCCATGTACCAGGCGGCCATCGTGGTCTCCGACGTGCTCGCCCACTACCGGCAGGCGACGGCCGGGCCGGACGCCAGCGGGACCGCCAGCGTCGTCGGCGGCGCGATGGGCTCCTCGAGTTCGCTGGCCGCCAGCGGATCGAGCGGGTCGGCCGGTACCGTCCCGCGCGCCGACTACCGCGCGTTGCCCCGGGTGACCTTCACCGATCCCGAGGTGGGTGCCGTGGGGTTGACCGAGCGGCAGGCCCGTGATCGCGGCATCAACGTGCAGGTCGGGTTCACCAAGCTGGGCAGCTCGACCCGGGGCTGGATCCACCGGGTGGGTGACGAGGGCTTCATCAAGCTCGTCGCGGACGCCGACCAGGGCGTGCTGATCGGCGCGACGTCGGTCGGCCCGGCCGGTGGTGAGGTGCTGTCCGCGTTGGTGGTGGCAGTGCACGCGGCGGTGCCGCTGAGCCAACTGCGGCACATGATCTACGCGTACCCCACGTTCCACCGTGCCATCGAGGACGCGCTGCGCGACCTGTCCTGACTGTCGGGCGCCGAGCAGGAAGCGACCGTCGGGCCGCAAATCTTGCCTCAATCGCGGTTCATTTCTTTCAATCGCGTGACGTACGATTGCGGCCGTGACCAAGCGGTTGACTGAAGTTGCCAAGAAGGCGGGCGTCAGCGAGGCCACCGTCAGCCGGGTGCTCAACGGTCGGGACGGCGTCTCCGAGGCGACCCGCACAGCCGTGCTGACCGCGCTGGACGTGCTCGGCTACGAGCGGCCGACCAAGCTGCGCGGGGAGCGTGCACGGCTGGTCGGGCTGGTGCTGCCCGAGTTGCAGAACCCGATCTTCCCGGCACTCGCCGAGGTGGTCACCGGGACCCTCGCCCAGCGCGGCTACACGCCGGCGCTCTGCGCCCGCACCATCGGCGGCGTGTCCGAGATGGACTACGTGGAGATGCTCCTCGACCACCAGGTGTCCGGCGTGATCTTCGCCGGCGGCTCGTACGCGCTTGCCGACGCCCGGCACGACCACTACCGGCGGCTGACCGATCGGGGCCTTCCGGTGGTGCTGGTCAACGCCGGTGTGGACGAGTTGGGCTTTCCCCGGGTGTCGACCGACGACGCGGTGGCGGTGGAGCAGGCGTACGGACACCTGCGCTCCCTCGGCCACGAGCGGATCGGGATGGTGCTCGGCCCGGAGGGGCACGTGCCGTCCCGCCGCAAGCTGGACGCGATGGTCCAGGCCGCGGACTGGGGTGACGCCGAGCGGGAGTGCGTCGAGCGGTCCAGTTTCTCGATGGAGGGCGCGCGGGTCGCCGCGACCAAACTGGTCGAGCGTGGCGTCACCGGCATCATCTGCGCCAGCGATGTCCTGGCCCTGGGCACGATCCGGGCCGCCCGGCGCCTGGGTCGCGCGGTGCCGACGGACATCTCGGTGGTGGGCTTCGACGACTCCGCGTTCATGACCTGCACCGATCCGCCGCTGACCACCGTTCGGCAGCCGATCGAGACGATGGGACAGGCTGCGGTGGACCTGCTGGTGACCCAGATCGAGGGTGCCGGCGTCCTCCAGGACGAGCTGCTGTTCGAGCCCGAACTGGTGGTCCGCGGCTCCACTGGGCCCGCGCCCGGCCGCTGACCGTGCTCCCGACGTACTGATCGACCGCCTTCGAGGCCGTCGACCGCTCTCGCGGTCGGCGGCCTTTTTGGTACTCAAGTCCGGACATACCGCACCCAATCCCTAGTTTTGTCGTCCCCTGCCGTCAGGCTGTCGTGTCTTTTCAGAACACGGTCGACACCTTGCTGAAATGAGTCGTCCTCGTTACAGTGACTCCACTCACACCTGGCTCCGGCGCAGCTACAGGGCGTCAGGTCGCATCACCGCAGATCAGCGCATCTCCTGGAGGCACCCCGTTCCCGAAGGGATGGACAGATGTCCGTATCGCAATACCGAAGGGCTGCGACGCTGGCGCTCGTGGCCGGCCTGGGGCTCAGCCTCACGGCATGCTCCACGAAGAGTGACGACAAGGACACGTCCGCCGGCGGCAAGGTCACCATCACCGTGGACTGCCAGCCGGTCGGCGCCCAGAAAGAGCTGCTGAAGAACTGGAACGACGATGTCGCCGAGTTCCAGAGGCAGAACCCGGACATCACCATCAAGAGCGTGAGCGTCGGCGAGCAGTGCAACAACCCGCCGGACTTCACCGCCCGTCTGGCCGGCGGCACCGTGACCGACGTGTTCTACGGCTACATGACGGATCTGCAGCAGGTGCTCGACTCCGGTCAGGCGATGGACATCTCCCAGTACGTCAACAAGGACACGATCTCCACCTGGGACAGCGTCGACCCGGCGCTCAAGGAGGTCTTCACCGACGGCGGCAAGCTCTACGCCGTACCGGTGAAGAACTACTCGATGGGCCTCGTCTACAACAAGGTCCTGTTCCAGAAGGCCGGGCTGGACGTCAACAGCCCGCCCAAGACCTGGGGCGAGGTCCGGACCGCCGCCAAGAAGATCTCCGGCCTCGGCAACGGCATCGCCGGCTACTCGGAGTACAGCGCCGGCAACACCGGCGGCTGGCACTTCACCTCGCTGCTCTACTCGCAGGGCGGTCAGGTGCTCACGGCCGACGGCAAGAAGGCCGACTTCAACAACCCGATGGGCAAGCAGGTCCTGCAGAACATCAAGGACATGCGGTACGGCGACAACAGCATGGGCTCCCGCCAGCTGCTCCAGTGGGGTGACCTGCTCACCAACGCCGGCGCGGGCAAGGTCGGCATGTTCATCGGCGCACCGGACGCCACCCAGGCGATCGTCAGCCAGTTCCAGGGCAAGTTCCAGGACTGGGCGATGAGCCCGCTGCCCGGCCAGGACGGTCCGGCGAAGGGCACGCTCGGCGGCGGCGAGGGTTACTTCTTCAAGAAGGGCCTCTCTCCCGAGCAGGTCAAGGCCGGTCTGAAGTGGATCGCCTACCAGAAGCTGACCCCGGGCAAGGGCCAGTTCGACTACGTGCGGGCCAAGCCGCAGAACTACCCGGTGGGTCTGCCGCAGCCGCTGCTGTTCGCCAACGGCAGTGAGGTCCAGAAGCAGGAACTCGAACTGCGCAAGGCCAACGCCAACGTCGACACCACCAACTTCGCGCTCTTCGAGGCGACCCCGGTGCCGATCAAGGGCGAGCCGCGTAACGCCCAGGCGGTCTACGCGGTGCTCGACGCCGCGATGTCCGGGGTGCTGACGAACCCGAACGCGAACATCGACGCGCTGCTCAAGACGGCCGAAGAGAAGGTCAACCAGCTCCTGGCCGCGGAGAGCTGATCCGCAGGTGTGGGGGCCGTCGCACCGGCCCCCACACCCCGCGCCGCACCGTCCGCCTCACCGACCTGCGCAGGAGTGTGTCGTGGCGATCACCGCCGCCCCCCAGGCCCCCGGGAAGCCGGGTCGCCCGATGCCGTCGTACACGGCACCGCCGAAGCGTACGAGCCTCGGCCGTAAGGTACGGGACAATCTGACCGGGCACGCCTTCCTGATCGGCGCCGTGCTCTGCTTCGTGGTCTTCTCCTGGTATCCGATGGTCCGCGGCGTCGTCATGAGCTTCCAGCGGACCAGGCGCGGCGAGACGACCTGGGTGGGCTGGGACAACTACTCCCGTCTCATCGCCGACCCCAGCTTCTGGCCCGCGTGGAAGAACACGTTCTACTTCACGCTGCTCGCGCTCGTGCTCGGGTACGCGGTGCCGTTCTTCGTGGCGATCCTGCTCAACGAGTTCCGGCACGCCAAGGGCTACCTGCGGATCCTGGTCTACCTGCCGGTGATGCTGCCGCCGGCCTCGGCCCTCTACCTCTTCAAGTTCTACGCGTACGACCCCAGCGAGGCGGGGCTGTTCAACGCGATCCTCAAGGCGCTGCACCTGCCGACCTCACAGTGGATGCAGTCGCCGGAGATGACGATGCCGGCCATGGTGATCGCGTCCACCTGGATGAACATGGGTGGCGCGGTCCTGATCTACCTGGCGTCGCTACAGAACATCCCCGGCGAGCTGTACGAGGCTGCCGAACTCGACGGCGCCGGGATCTTCAAGCGCATCCGCCACGTGACGATCCCGCAGACCCGGCTCATCCTCGCCCTCCTGGCGATGATCCAGATCGTCGCCACCATGCAGCTCTTCATCGAGCCACTGATCCTCGCCAACGGTGCGGGCGCGGAGGATTCCGCGACCACCGTGGCCTACCTCATCTACCAGCACGGGTTCTTCCAGAACGACCTCAACGGAGCTGCCGCACTGGGCGTGCTCATGCTCGTGGTGCTGGCCGGCTTCTCCGCCGTGTACGTGCGGCTGACTGCGAAACAGGACTAGGACGGCGCCCAATGGCACAGGATTCCGGGACCCGGACCCTCATCTCCCATGCCCAGATCAGCCGGGGGCGCGGGCGGATCATCTACTGGACGCTGCTGGTCGTCGTCGTGACGGCGTTCACGCTCGTCTTCCTCGGACCGCTCTACTGGATGGTCACCGGCGCGCTCAAGTCCGGCCAGGAGATCGCGCAGACCCCGCCCACGCTGTTTCCGAAGGACCCGAAGCCGCAGAACTACATCGACGCCTGGAACAATCTCGAACTCGCCAAGCTGCTGTTCAACACGTTCTACTACGCGATCGGCGCGGTGCTGTTCCAGCTCGTCCTCGACGCGGCCGCCGCGTACTCGTTGTCGAAACTGCGACCGATCTTCGGCAACGTGATCCTCGGGCTGATGCTCGCCACACTGATGATCCCGGCCATGGTGCTCATCGTCCCCCAGTACGTGACAGTGATCGACCTTCCGATCCTGCACATCAATCTGCTCGACTCGCCGTTCGCCATCTGGCTGCCACTGGTGGCAAACGCGTTCAACATCTTTCTGCTGAAGCGATTCTTCGACTCGATCCCCGAGGAGTTGATGGCGGCGGCTCTGGTGGACGGCGCGACGTCGCTGCGTACGCTCTGGTCGATCATCCTGCCGATGTCGCGCCCGATCCTCGGAGTCGTCGCGATTCTGGCCATGACGGCGGTCTGGAAGGACTTCCTCTGGCCGAAGCTGGTCATGCCCTCACCGGAGACCCGGACGGTCAGTGTCGGCATCTACTCCTTCGCGGGCGGTACGCCCATGAACGTCGTGATCGCCGCGTCGGTCATCGCCGCCATCCCGACCCTTATCGTCTTTCTGATCTTCCAGCGGAACATCATGTCTGGCCTGACCGCCGGAAGCATCAAGGGGTAGCCATCCCCGCAGACAGCGGAGCGAACAACGGCCGTTCGTCCGACACGCAATCGCCACCGGCGTACCCGGCGACGTACTGACGCAGAAAGCAGGTGCTCGTGTCCACAGCAGACAGCAGTCCGTGGTGGCGTGGAGCGGTTATCTACCAGGTGTACCCACGCAGTTTCGCCGACGGTAACGGTGACGGCATCGGTGACATCGCAGGTATCCGGTCCCGCCTGAACCACCTGTCCGCGCTTGGCATCGACGCGATCTGGTTCAGTCCCTGGTATCCGTCGCCCATGGCCGACGCCGGGTACGACGTGTCCGACTACCGCGACATCGATCCGGTCTTCGGCACGCTCGCCGAGGTCGAGGCGTTGATCGCCGAGGCGCACGACCTGGGTATCCGCACGATCGTCGACGTGGTGCCCAACCACTGCTCCGACGCGCACCCGTGGTTCCAGGCCGCGCTGGCCGGCGGCCCGGGAGCACCCGAGCGGGACCTGTTCTGGTTCCGTCCGGGGCGGGGCCCGAACGGCGACCAGCGACCCACCGACTGGGTCGGCGAGTTCGGTGGCGAGACCTGGACCCGCACCACCAACCCGGACGGCACGCCCGGCGACTGGTACCTGCACCTCTTCGCACCCCAGCAGCCGGATTTCAACTGGGACCACCCCCGGGTGCGGGCCGAATTCGAGGACATCCTGCGGTTCTGGTTCGACCGGGGCGTGGACGGCATCCGGATCGACTCCGCCGGTCTGCTGGTGAAGGACGGGACGCTGCCGGAGGTCGAGCCCGACCGACCGCACCCGTTCCACGACCTCGACGGGGTACACGACATCTACCGGGGCTGGCGTCGCGTCGCCGACTCCTACGCCGATCGCGCGCTGATCGGTGAGGTGTGGCTGCCGGACCGGCAACGGTTCGCCAACTACCTGCGCCCCGACGAGCTGCACGCGGCGTTCAACTTCGACTTCCTCGGCTGCGCCTGGGACGCCTCGGCGCTGCGGGAGAGCATCGACGGCACGCTGAGCGCGCACGCGCCGGTCGGTGCGCCGGCCACCTGGGTGCTCTCCAACCACGACGTGACCCGGCACGTGACCCGCTACGGCCGGGCGGACACCACGTTCAGCTTCGCCGCCAAGCGCGAGGGGATACCGACCGACCTGGAGCTGGGCACCCGCCGGGCGCGGGCCGCCGCGCTGCTGTCGCTGTCGCTGCCCGGCGCCGCCTACGTCTACCAGGGCGAGGAGCTGGGCCTCTGGGAGGTCGAGGACATCCCGTACGCGCTGCGGCAGGACCCGATGTGGGAACGCTCCGGCCGCGTCGACCCCGGTCGCGACGGCTGCCGGGTGCCGCTGCCCTGGGCCGGTGACGAGCCGCCGTTCGGGTTCAGTCCCGACGGCTCGGCAGCGCCCTGGCTGCCCCAGCCCGCCGACTGGAAGGACCGGACGGCGCTGGCGCAGACCGGCGACGCGGCCTCGATGCTGGAGCTGTACCGGGACGCGATCCACATCCGGCGGGCCGAGGCAGCGCTCGGCGACGGCGAGCTGACCTGGCTGCCCGCCCCGGACGGCGTGCTGGCGTTCAGCCGCGGCGGTGGCTTCCGCTGCCTGGTCAACCTCACCGACGCAGCGGTGCCGTTGCCCGCCGAGGGCGAGTTGCTGCTGGCCAGCGGCCCACTCGACGACGGGCTGCTGCCGTCGGACACCGCCGTCTGGCTGCGTACCCCCGAAGAGGTGGACGGACCGCGCGCGGACGCCGCCCTGACCTGACCCGATCGACGTGGTGCCGGCGGTCCCGTCCCGACCGCCGGCACCACACCACCCACGCACCGCGCTCACGAAAGGAGTACGAGGGACCGCCACACCGCACCGACACGGGGGATCTGGCCTGCCTGACGAAAGGGAGAGCGCCGCTCATGGCCAACCACACCACCGGCACCCCGCACCATCTTCGCCACCCGGCCCGGACAGGGTTGGCCGCCATCGCCGCCACCCTGCTCGCCGCCACCTCGCTGACCGCCCTCGCGGTCACCGGCGGTGCCACCCCGGCCTCGGCGGCCGGGTTGTCCCCGTTCGACATCTCCGGCCGTGGCGCCACCGTCCCGTTCCTCGAACAGGAGGCGGAGAGGGCGGCCCACAACGGCACGAAGATCGGCCCGGACCGGCGCTACGGCACGCTTCCGTCGGAGGCGTCCGGCCGGGAGGCGGTCACCCTCGACGCCGTCGGTGAGTACGTCGAGTTCACCCTCACCGCCCCGGCCAACGCGGTCACCTTCCGGTACAGCCTGCCGGACAACTCGGCCGGCACCGGCCGGGACGCCGCCATCGACCTGCGGGCCAATGGCAACCTGCTGAAGTCGGTCCCGGTCACGTCGAAGTACGGCTGGTACTACGGCGGATATCCGTTCAACAACAACCCGGGTGACACGAACCCGCACCACTTCTACGACGAGACCCGGGCGTTGTTCGGCAGCACCCAGCCGGCCGGCACGAAGATCCGGTTGCAGGTGTCCTCGACGGCCCAGTCGCCCACCTTCACGATCGACCTGGCCGACTTCGAGCTGGTCGCGCCGACCGCCAAGCCCTCCGGTGTCATCGACGTGGTCACCGACTTCGGCGCGGACCCGACCGGTGCGACCGACTCGACCGCGAAGTTCCAGGCGGCGGTCGACGCCGGAAAGGCCCAGGGCCGGGCGGTGTGGATTCCGACCGGCACGTTCACCCTCTGGGACCACGTGGTGGTCGACGGGGTGACCCTGCGCGGCGCGGGCCCCTGGTACTCGGTGCTCGGCGGCCGGCACCCCACCGACCGGAAGCGGGCGGCGGGCATCTACGGCAAGTACGTCCCCGGCGGCGGTTACACCGGTGAGATCCGGTCGCACGAGGCGAACGGGCCGAGCCGCAACGTCACCCTGCGGGACTTCGCCATCATCGGCGACATCCGCGAGCGGATGGACGACGACCAGGTCAACGCGCTCGGCGGGGCGATGACCAACTCGGTGGTCGACAACCTCTGGTTGGAGAACACCAAGGTCGGCGCGTGGATGGACGGCCCGATGGACAACTTCACCATCCGCAACAGCCGCATCCTCGACCAGACCGCCGACGGGGTGAACTTCCACACCGGCGTCACCAACTCGACGGTGACCAACACGTTCGTCCGCAACACCGGTGACGACGCCCTCGCCATGTGGGCGCAGAGCGTGCCGAACGTCAACAACTCGTTCACGCACAACACCATCGGCGTGACGCTGCTGGCGAACCACCTGGTCAGCTACGGCGGCCGGGACATCAAGATCACCGATAACGTCACGGCCGACTCGTTGACCAACGGCGGGGGCATCCACGTCGCCAACCGCTACCCGGGCGTGCAGGGTGACACCGCGGTCCGAGGCACCTGGACGATCGCCCGGAACACCCTGATCCGTAACGGCAACTCGGACTACAACTGGAACTTCGGCGTCGGGGCGATCTGGTTCTCCGCCCTCAACGAGGCGTTCCAGCAGGCCACCATCAACATCACCGACACCGACATCCTGGACAGCTCGTACGCGGCGCTGCACTGGATCGAGGGCCAGACCAGCGGGATCAACCTCACCAACGTACGCATCGACGGCGCCGGCACGTACGCGCTCCAGGTGCAGGCGCCCAGCCAGGTGTCGTTCACCAACGTGCGGGCCACCAACATCGCGCAGAGCAACCCGATGCACAACTGCGTGGGTGGCGGCTTCCAGATCACCCAGGGCTCGGGCAACTCGGGCTGGTACACCCCGACCCCGTACTGCGGCCCGTGGCCGGAACCGCAGTGGGGTGGTGGACCGAGCACCCCGCCGACCACCGGCCCGACCACCGGCCCGACCACCGCGCCGCCCACCACCGCGCCCCCGACCACCGCTCCTCCGACGACCCCTCCGCCCTCCGGTGGGAACCTGGCGCTCAACCGGTCGGCGACCGCGACCAGCACCAACCAGAGCTACACCGCCGGCAACGTGGTGGACGGCAACGCCTCCACCTACTGGGAGAGCGCCAACAACGCCTTCCCGCAGTCGGTCACGATCGATCTGGGCGCGGTCCGCTCGGTGGACCGGGTGGTGCTCAAGCTGCCCGCCGGCTGGGAGCAGCGCACCGAGACGCTGTCGGTGCTCGGCTCGACCGACGGCTCGTCGTACGGCACCCTGGCGTCGTCGGCCGGTCGGGTCTTCGCACCCGGCTCGGGCAACACCGTGTCGATCGGGCTGCCCTCCGGTAACCGTCGCTACATCCGGGTCACCGTGACCGGCAACACCGGCTGGCCGGCCGCCCAGCTCAGTGAGGTCGAGGTGTACGGCGGCACGCCGACCACGGCACCGCCCACCACCGCGCCGCCGACCACCACCCCGCCCCCGACCACGCCTGCCCCCAGCGGCAACCTCGCGGCCGGACGGTCGATCACCGAGACCAGCCACTCCGACGTGTACGCCGGGTCCAACGCGGTGGACGGCAACGCCAACACCTACTGGGAGAGCGCCAACAACGCGTTCCCGCAGTCGTTGACCGTCGACCTGGGCGCCGCCCGAACGGTGTCCCGGGTCGTGCTGAAGCTGCCACCGTCGTCGGCCTGGCAGACCCGCACGCAGACGCTTGCGGTGCTGGGCTCCACCGACGGCTCGTCGTACGGCACGTTGAAGTCGTCGACCGGCTACACCTTCAACCCGTCCAGCGGCAACACGGTCACCGTGACCTTCACGGCCACCAGCCAGCGATATCTGCGCCTGACCGTCACCGGCAACACCGGCTGGCCCGCCGGTCAGCTCAGCGAGTTCGAGGTCTACTCCAGCTAGGCCGGTGGTCCCCGCCCCTACCAGGGCGGGGACCACCGCACCGTCCCCCACCTGTCGCGGCACGACGGGCGTACCCCTGCACCCGTCACCGGGCAACGCACCCCACACCACCCCCGAAAGAGGTGTAGCCACCGATGTCCAGAAACGGCCCTACCCGAGGCACCCCGCGAACCGGCTCGCCCGGTTCCGCCCACCCGACCGGTCGAGGACGTCGCCAGCGACTGCTCGCCGGCGCGCTCGCCGGACTGCTCCTCGCCGCCGTTCCCGCCGTCACCCCCGCGACCGCGGCACCGGCAGCGACGCCCGCCTCCGCCCCGGCGGGCTCCGCCCGCGCGGCCCTGCTCGCCGGACTCTCGGCGACCATGACCGCCAGCAGCTACAACCAGAACTACGTGGCGAGCAACGCCAACGACGGCAACGCCTCGACCTACTGGGAGAGCGCCAACAACGCGTTCCCCCAGTGGATCCAGGCCGACCTGGGTGCCACGATCGGTGTGGACCGGGTGGTGCTCAAGCTGCCGCCGTCGTCGGACTGGCAGACGCGTACGCAGACGCTCTCGGTTCTCGGCTCCACCAACGGCTCGTCCTTCAGCACCCTGAAGTCGTCGGCCGACTACACCTTCAACCCGAGCAGCGGCAACACCGTGACCGTCAGCTTCACCGCCGCCAGCACCCGCTACGTACGGGTGCAGGTCACCGGCAACACCGGCTGGCCGGCGGCGCAGCTCTCCGAGGTCGAGGTGTACGGCTCCAGCGGCAGCACCGACACCCAGGCTCCCAGCGCTCCCGGCAACCTGGCCTACACGCAGCCGGCCAGCGGGCAGATCCGCCTCACCTGGTCGGCGTCGAGCGACAACGTCGGGGTCACCGGCTACGACGTCTACGCCAACGGCGCGCTGCGCGGCAGCGTCGGCGGCTCGACGTTGACGTACACCGACAGCCAGGCGGACAGCGCCACGGTCTCGTACTACGTGCGGGCCAAGGACGCGGCCGGCAACCAGTCGTCGAACAGCAACACGGTCACCCGCACCGGCACCGGCAACCCGCCCACCGGGAGCAACCTGGCGGTCGGCAAGCCGATCACCGCCTCCGGATACGTGCACACGTTCGTGGCGACCAACGCCAACGACAACAACGTGGCCACCTACTGGGAGGGCAACGGCAACCCGAGCACGCTGACCGTGCAGCTCGGCGCGAACGCCAGCCTCAGCTCGGTCGTGTTGAAGCTGAACCCGGACTCGGCGTGGGGCACGCGTACCCAGAACATCACAGTGCTCGGCCGGGACCAGAGTTCGTCGAGCTTCACCACCCTGGTCGGCGCGACGAACTACACCTTCAACCCGGGCAGCGGCAACACGGTGACCATCCCGGTCAGCGGGGCAGCGGCCGACGTACGCCTCTCGATCGCCTCGAACACCGGCGCACCGGCCGGTCAGGTGGCCGAGTTCCAGGTCTTCGGCACCCCCGCGCCGAACCCGGACCTCACCGTGACCGGCATGTCGGTCAGCCCGTCCGCGCCCGTCGAGACCAGCACCATCACGCTCTCGGCGACCGTGCGGAACGCGGGCTCGGCGGCCTCCGCCGCGACCAACGTCAACTTCTACCTGGGCTCCACCCGGGTCGGCACCGCGTCCGTCGGTGCCCTCGCGGCCGGTGCGTCGACCACGGTCAGCGCCAGCATCGGCACCCGCGACGCGGGCAGCTACCCGCTCAGCGCGAAGGTCGACGAGTCGAACACCGTCGTCGAGCAGGACGACACCAACAACAGCTACTCCAACCCCAGCCCGCTGGTCGTGAGCCCGGTCGCCACGAGTGACCTGGTCGCCTCCTCGGTCGCCTGGTCGCCGGGGAACCCGTCGGCCGGCAACACCGTCACGTTCTCCGTGTCGATCCGCAACGCCGGCAGCGTCGCGTCCGCGTCCGGGTCCCACGGCATCACGCTCACCGTCCTCAACGAGTCCGGCACGGTGGTCCGTACCCTGACCGGCTCGTACTCCGGTGTCATCAACGCCGGGGCGACGGTCGGCCCGGTCAACCTGGGCACCTGGACGGCCGCGAACGGCAAGTACACCGTTCGGGTCGTGCTCGCCGCCGACGCCAACGAACTGCCGGTCAAGCAGACCAACAACACCTCCGACCAGCCGCTCTTCGTCGGGCGTGGCGCCAACATGCCGTACGACATGTACGAGGCCGAGGACGGCGCGGTCGGCGGCGGCGCGGCAGTCGTGGGCCCGAACCGGACCGTCGGCGACCTGGCCGGTGAGGCGTCCGGTCGGCGTGCGGTGACCCTGAACTCGACCGGTGCCTACGTCGAGTTCACCACCCGGGCCAGCACCAACACGCTCGTCACCCGCTTCTCCATCCCGGACGCGGCCGGCGGCGGGGGCATCAACTCGACGCTGAACGTCTACGTCAACGGCACGTTCCACAAGGCCATCGACCTGACGTCCCGCTACGCCTGGCTGTACGGCAACGAGACCAGCCCGGGCAACTCGCCGAGCGCGGGCGGACCGCGGCACATCTACGACGAAGCCAACGTCATGCTCAACTCGACCGTGCCCGCCGGCAGCAAGATCCGCCTGCAGAAGGACGCGGCCAACACGACCACGTACGCGATCGACTTCATCAACACCGAGCAGGTCTCGCCGATCGCCAACCCGGACTCGGCGCGCTACGCCACTCCGACCGGCTTCACCCACCAGGACGTGCAGAACGCCCTGGACCGGGTCCGGATGGACACCACCGGCAACCTGATCGGTGTCTACCTGCCGGCCGGCAACTACTCCACCTCGTCGAAGTTCCAGGTGTACGGCAAGGCGGTCCAGGTGACCGGTGCCGGCCCCTGGTACACCCGGTTCAACGCGCCGTCCGGCCAGGAGAACACCGACATCGGCTTCCGGGCCGAGAACTCGGCGGCCGGCTCGTCGTTCAAGAACTTCGCGTACTTCGGCAACTACACCTCGCGGATCGACGGTCCGGGCAAGGTGTTCGACTTCTCCAACGTGTCGAACATCGTGATCGACAACATCTGGGCCGAGCACCACGTCTGCCTGTACTGGGGCGCCAACACCGACTACATGACGATCAGGAACTCGCGGATCCGCAACCTGTTCGCCGACGGCGTCAACATGACCAACGGCAGCACCAACAACCTGGTCAGCAACAACGACGCCCGGGCCACCGGTGACGACAGCTTCGCGCTGTTCTCGGCGATCGATGCGGGCGGCGCCGACATGAGGGACAACATCTACGAGAACCTGACGTCGACCCTGACCTGGCGGGCCGCCGGTGTGGCCGTCTACGGCGGCTACGGCAACACGTTCCGCAACATCTACATCGCGGACACGCTCGTCTACTCCGGTATCACCATCAGCTCGCTCGACTTCGGCTACCCGATGAACGGCTTCGGCGCGAGCCCGCCGACCCGCTTCGAGAACATCTCGATCGTGCGGGCCGGTGGACACTTCTGGGGCGGACAGACCTTCCCGGCGATCTGGGTGTTCTCCGCCTCGAAGGTGTTCCAGGGCATCCGCGTCAGCGACGTGGACATCGTCGACCCGACCTACAGCGGCATCATGTTCCAGACCAACTACGTCGGTGGGCAGCCGCAGAACCCGATCACCGACACGGTCTTCACCAACATCTCCATCAGCGGCGCCCGCAAGAGCGGTGACGCCTACGACGCCAAGTCCGGCTTCGGTATCTGGGCCAACCCCATGCCGGAATCCGGGCAGGGTCCTGCCGTCGGGTCGGTGACCTTCACCAACCTGCGGCTGAGCAACAACGCCGTGGACATCCAGAACCCGACCACGACCTTCACCATCAACCGCAACTGAGTCACCCGGTAGCCGACGCCGTCGGGGGGTCCCACCCTCCCGGCGGCGTCGTGCCGTGCCGGCCCGCGCCCGCGGCGAACCGGGCCGCGCCGGCCGCAGCGTCGGTGGCCAGCGAACCCATGCCGTACGCGAACTCGGTCGCGAGCGCCTCCGCCGCTGGCCGCCCCGCGCCGACCAGCACGGAGGCCCGGTCGTTACGCAGGCAGGTCTGCGGGTGCCGGGCGATCGCCGCCGCCAGTTCCTCGGCCGCCGCCCGCGCCTGGCCCGGCGGCACCACCCGGTTGACCAACCCCATGGCGTACGCCTCGTCGGCCGGTACCGCCCGCCCGGTGAGGATCAGGTCCATCGCGCGGCTCTCCCCGATCAACCGGGGCAGCCGGACCGTCCCGCCGTCGATGAGCGGTACTCCCCAGCGACGGCAGAACACCCCGAGCGTGGCGTCGGGTTCGGCGACCCGCAGGTCACACCAGAGGGCCAACTCCAGGCCACCGGCCACCGCGTACCCGGAGATCGCCGCGGTCACCGGCTTGCTCAGCACCATCCGGGTCGGACCCATCGGGCCGTCCCCCTCCGGCTCGACGCGGTTGCCGCGCGGCGTGCCGATCGCCTTGAGGTCGGCACCGGAGCAGAAGGTGCCACCGGCACCCCAGAGCACAGCCACCGCCGCGTCCGGGTCCGCGTCGAAGGCGCGGAAGGCGTCCGCCAGCGCCCGAGCGGTGGCCCCGTCCACAGCGTTCCGAGCCCCAGGACGATCCACGATCACAGTGCTGACGGCCCCGACCCGTTCCACCCGCACAGCCATCCCGCCAGCATGCCCGCCGGGCCCGCACCCCACAATCCTCGTCGATCTTGCAGTTTCGTTTGCCGTTTCGCGGTTTCTGCCCCATTTCCTGGCGACAGAAAGGGCAAGATCGGCGGTAAAGGGGGACGCGGCAGGTTTGTCGCCGGTGGTCGGTTTGTGATGGCGATCGCCGGGAAGTCGGTACCTGTGCGAGAGCTATTGACGAAGGTGGAACAGGACTCCCGACTGGACCGCGCCGGTGACCGGTTGCAGAAGGTGGTCCTGGCGACGCTGCGACCGCGCCGGCTGCGGGACCTGCTGCACGGCGTGACGCTGGGGCACCCGCTGCACCCGGCCATGGTGCAGGTGCCGGTCGGGGCGTGGATCAGCGCCGCCGTGCTGGACCTGATGCCGGGGCAGCGCCGGCCGGCCACCGTGCTGCTCGGCCTGGGGACGGTCAGCGCGCTGCCGGCGGCGGTCGCCGGGTTGAACGACTGGGCGGCGCTCTCCCGGGACCAGCGCCGGGTCGGCCTCGTGCACGCCGCCGCGAACACCGTCGGTGTCGGGCTCTACGCCGGATCGCTGGCGGCGCGGCTCTCCGGACGGAGCGGTGTCGGTAAGGCGCTCGGGTTCCTCGGCCTCTCCGCCGTCAGCCTCGGCGCGTACATCGGTGGACACCTGGCGTACAAGCAGGGCGCCCAGGTCAACCAGAGCGTGTCCGAGCTGCACCGGATGAGCGACGGGTGGCACTCGCTGGTCGACATGGCCAGCCTGCCGCAGCGCACGCTGATCACCCGCGAGGTGGACGACGACATCTCGGTGATCCTCTACCGCCACGGTGACGAGGTCACCGTGATGCTGGAGCGCTGCCCGCACCAGAGCGGCCCGTTGGGCGAGGGCGAGGTCCAGGAGATCGACGGTCACGCCTGCGTGGTCTGTCCCTGGCACGGCAGCGCCTTCCGGCTCAACGGCGGTGAGGTCATGCAGGGGCCCTCCGGCAACGACCAGCAGATCCTGCCCACCCGCGTCCAGGATGGCGTCCTGCAGACCCGCCTGCCCTGACTCGCTCCGCCGAGCGCGACCGGACGCCGTCGGCTGGGGTGACCTCCACCGGACGCCGTCCGGCTGGTGTCGCTCACAGTCGATATACCGCAGAGTCATAGATATACCTCTGAGGTATGTCGCTTCCCAGACCACCCGCCGCCGCGTGCGGTCGCGCGACCGGTCAGCTCCGTCGGTGCCGCCCGCTCGACGGCTCATCCGGCACGGCATCCCAGCCGGGTCCGTCGGCGGGCAGTCCGCGCTGGTCACGACCCGTCCAGTCCTGCTCACCGGTCCTGCCCGGTTCGGCACTCGCGGCCGGGCCTCCGGTCGGCGGCGCTGTGCTCCCGGTGGCGGCGGCCGCACGGCTGGCAGCCCAGGCGGCACCGCTGCTCCGACCGCTGCGGGAGCTGCCGCCACTGCGATCCGCGCCGCGCCGGGGTGCGCGGGCAGCCGCGACCAACCGGGGGGTGGCACCGGCGGTGGCGGGGCGGCGGCGCAGCCCGAGAACCGCGCCGATCTGTGCGCCCACGATGCTCGCGACGGCCAGCACGGCGGACACCGCGAGCGGACGGTTCACCCGGTCGGTGGTTCCGGCCCGAGCCGCGCCGACGGTCATCGAGGGCACCTGACCTGTCGACTCCGTACCGCCGGGGGGTGCCGGCGTGGTCTGCTCCGGCGCGGTCTGCTCGGGTGCCGGTCGCTGAGCCGGTGGCTTGGGCGTGGCGGGCCGGCCGACGAGTTTGCCGGTGGCGTGCGGGTGGGCGCCCTGGTCGGTGGCCTCCGCCGGCAGCCGGAGCAGTTGGCCGGGACGAATCCGATCCGGGTCGTCCAGCCGGTTCAGCTTGGCGAGCTGTCGATAGTCGTCGAACTCTTCGAGGTACCGCTCGGCCACCTCGCCGAGATAGTCGCCGCGCGCCACGCGATACACCGGTGCCACCTGCTCACCAGCGCTCGGGCCGCCGGGCGCGACCAGGCCGAGCGGCCCACTCCCGGCCAGCCCGAGCGGCCCACCTTCGGGCAGTCGGGCGGCGCTCGTCGACGTGCTCGACTGGGCGTACGCCGGACCGGTGTAGATCGCCGCGGCGCTGGCGGCGGCCGGACTGGCCGCGAGGACCAGGGCGACCGAACCGACCAGCGCGGCGGCGGCCCGTTGTTGGCGGCTCATTCCGGGCAGCTTCGGCGCGGGCCGGCGCAGGATCTGCGCGACCAACTCGACGAGGACCGAGAAGGTGAACGTGGCCCAGCCGAACCAACCGGCGAGCGCCAGGGCCCGCAGGAAGAGTTGCCCGTCGTCCCGGCTGGTCAGGACGGTTCCCACCTCGGCGAGAGTGGGCAGATGGTCGGGCAGGGGATTGCCGGCGAAGGCGAGCAACGCGATCGGCGCACCCGCCACCAGAGCGCAGAGCACGACGAGCGCGCCGAGGCCGGTGAGGACGCGTCCCGTCCGCCGTACGACGGACCGACCCGATGCGGACATATGGCTGCCTTCCTTCCTATGGGGCCGGGGCTGGGCCTGTGGTGATGGCCCGCGCGGTCGCCTCACCGGTGACGGTGACCTGGTTGGCCAAGCCGAACAGGCCGAGCATCGAGCGGCGGTAGGTGATCGTGAGGCGTACCCGGACGACGGTCTCCCCGGCGATCCGCGGGAAGCTCACGGTGTGGCTGGTGGTGCCGGCGGCGGCAAGATAGTCGGCGACCGCCGCGCGGGCCTGCGGCTGGTTGATCCGCGTCGGCCCGCCCTCGATCGCGGTGGCCCGGTCGATGGCCTGCCCGCCCGCGCGGGCCGCCTCCGCGGCCAGATTGTTGGCGTGCTGCAGCGTGCGGAGCTGGCCCGCGCCGTCGAACGAGAGGCCCACGATGGCCAGTACGCCGACCATCGCCACGGCCAGGAAGATGCTGACCCGGCCGTGGTCGCCGGAGAGCGTACGGACGTTCATCGTCGACTCCGGTAGCGGTCCAGTGGGGAGGTGAAGCTGGCCTCGATGCGGTTCTCGCTGGGCATCCCGGGCACGGCGTTGAGTCGCAGATCCCGGAAGGACACCCGGCACGCGACAGTGACGGTGACCGTCACGTTCTGGCCGAGCGCGCTGCCGTAGGCCTCGTCGAAGCTGGTGGTCTCCCGGCCGACCGAGCCGCTGAACGTCAGGGTCGGAGTGTCGGTGCAGCTCAGCCCTCGCCAGTCCAGCTGCCGCTGAACCGCGTTACGCGCTTCCTCGCGGCCGTCGGCGGCGTTGCGGGAGATCGAGGCGGCGCGGGCCGCATCGTGCGCGGCGGCGTCGATGGTCTCTGCCGCCACCGCGCTGCGTCCGGCCACGCCGGCCAGCACCATCAACGCGATGAACGCGGGCGCGAGCACCGCGACCTCGATGGAGACCGAGCCCCGCTCGGCGGCCCGGATCACGGCGCTGTCACCCGCTCCACCGGCCCGTGCGCGGTCTGCCGGATCGCGAAGCGCACGCCGGGTACGACCGACAGGGACCGACCGGTCACCGTGCAGGTCACGTCGACCTCGCTTGTCACACAGTTCGGACCGCCGCCGGCGTCCCAGCCCAGCAGCCAATCGCCGGTGGTGGCCAGGAACCGGCGGGCGCTGGTCACCCCGGCGCCATCGGACGCGTTGTAGCGCCGTTGGGCGTTGACCCCGCTCTGGGCGGCGTTCAGCGCCGTGGAGCGGGCCAGGAAGACGGCAGCGATCTGGAGCGAGGCGAACAAGAGCACCAGGATCAGCGGCATCACCACGGCCAGCTCCACCGGGTTGGCACCCCGCTCCCGATCGCCGGCCACGAGGCGACGCCGGGCGGCGGGAACCGCTCGGCGCCACCTCGGGAAAGCGGCTCGGCGCATGCCGGTTACTGCGGGTTCGCGGGTGCCTGGATGGCGTTCATCCAGCCTCTGGCCCGGGCGAGGGCCAGGCCCGTGACGACGGTCGCCACGAAGACGAGACCCATGATGATCACGGCGGTCGGTACCGGGCTGTCGCCGCGCTCGCCGTCGCGACGGAGTTCGGCGAGGCGCGTCGTCAGCACGACGTGCAGGTAGGTGAGGATGTGCATGGCGTACTCCTTTTCTCGGGGGGTTCGATTCAGATGCGGACCACGAACGGGTAGACGACGAAGCCGAGCAGCACGAAGACGAGCAACGCGCCCGGAATGTCGAGCTTGCTGGTGACGCCCTCGGCGCGGGCCAGGCCGTCGGTGCGGATCTGGTCGCGCAGCGAGTCCGCCCGGCTGCGCAGGGTCTCGTGCACCTGTGCGCCCTCGCTGCCCGAGGAGCGCATGATCGCGCCGACATCGCCCAGCTCCGGAATGCCGATCTTGTCGGCGAGGTCGCGCAGCTCGTCCCAGGGCGCGTGCATCTGCATCTGGGCGATCCGCAGCGCCTCCTGCAGGCGGTCGAACACCCAGCCGTCGCAGACGGCGGCGGCCCGCTCCAGCGACTGCACCGGCCCGTGCGCGGCGGAGAGTTGCAGGGCCACCAGATCCAGGTACGTGCACACGGCCTGACGGAACTCGTCGCGGGCGGCGTTCGCCTTGGTCAGCACCGACTGGTGTGCCAGCAGGCCGGCGATCAACGCCAGGCCGAGGCTGCCGAGCACCGGTACGGCCAGTGGCAGCGAGATGCCGAGGACGAACAGCGCCATCACGAGCAGGGCCGGCGCGGCCAGGCCGATCAGGGCGGACAGCAGCACCGACAGCGCGTACTGCTCGGAGGTCTGACCGATCAGGGCGAGCTGCCGGTGCGGCGGTCGCAGCCAGCGGGACAGCCCGGTCAGCCAGTCCAACCGGCGGGAGGCGGGAGCAGCCACCCGCCCGGTGCCCGGCGGTTGGTGCAGGCGGCGCAGTGCCGGCCCGAGCGCGGGAGTGGCCGGCACCAGCTCACGGATCACCAGGAACACGCCCAGCCCGATCGCCGCCCCACCGGACACGGCGATGCCGAGGAGCCAGTTGACGATCACCGCGTTCCCCCTCTGGGCGCGGTGCCACTCACGCTCACGCGATGACCTCCTGTGGGTCGGGCGCCGGTAGGAACCGGGCCGGCCGCTGCGGCTGACTCATCGAGCGGACCCAGGCCAGCAGGCCGATGAAGGCGGCGCCCAGCGCGGCCATCACGACCTGACCGACCGGCGTCCCGTACGGCTTGATGTACTCGGTGTTGACCAGCCCGTACGCCAGCGTCGCCAGTGTCATGCCGGTGAGGAAGCGGACCGCGAACCGTGGCTGGGTGCGCTTGGCCTCGATCTCCCGGCGGGTCGCCACCTCTGCGGCGGCCGCACCGGCGATCGAACCGAGTACGTCGCCGAGCCGTTCGCCCCGGTCGGTGAGGTGCAGGATCAGCGCCGCCACCACCTGGTCGCAGACCGGGTCGCCGATCTCGTCGGCGAACGCGAGCAGCGCGGAGCGGGCCAGCCAGCCGGCCTGCAACCGGGCGGCGAGCACTCGTACCTCGTCCTCGATCACGGGCGGCACGCTGCCGATCGTGGTGATGATCGACTGTTGGAGGCCCTGGCCCGTACCCGAGACGTCCTTGAGTCGACGGGTCCACTCGCCGACGGCCTCGATCCGGGCGATCGCCCGCTGCTCGGCCTTACCCACCGCGAACAGCCACGGCGTTCCGGGCACCGCCACCGCCACCAGCAGGCCCACCACCGGTAGCCCGGTGAGCAGGAACGCCAACGCGCCGGCGACCACTGCCACGAGCAGCAACGTCTGGTAGGACCGCCGCTCGGCGGGGGTGGCGCCGGAGCCGCGCCAGAGGCGGCTGAGGCCAGGCCCCGCCCCCGGAGCTGGGCCGGCGGGTCGACGGGTGCCCACCAGTGCGACAACCGCGAGCAGGAGCCCTGCCACGCAGGCGGCCCCGGAGACCACCGCGATCAACTCCAGGCTGTTTCCCATCAGGTCACCGCCGGGCCAGTCGGGTCTGCCGGGGTCGCCGCCAGGCGCCGGTGCCGGCCTCGATCCACCGGGTCAGCAGTCGGACGTCGTATCCCACGCGGAGCAACTGGTCGCGGACCCGTTCGGGCAGGTGTCGGGGGACCGCGCGGCCGTCCGGACCGGGGCCGAAGACGGTGGTGGTGGTGATCCGTCCGGCCTCGCCGGCTCCGATCACCTCCTCCACGTGCGAGACGAACCGGTGCTTACGCCCGCCGATCGCGCTCTCGTCCTCGACGGTGACGTAGACGATCAGGTCGAGGGCATTGCCGGCCATCCGGCGCGCCTGGTCGACGGTCATCTCGCGGCCATGGGCCAGCGCCAGCTCGACGATCCGCTCGCCCACCCCGGCGGCCGTACGGGCGTGGATCGTGCACATCGACCCCCGGCTGGTGGTCATCGCCTGGAGCATCGGCACGATCTCGCGGGACCGCACCTCGCCCACGATGATCCGCAGGACGCCCATCCGCAGCGACAGCGGGATCAGGTCGGCGATCGTCACCTCGCCCGCCGGGCGGCCGTCGAAGCCGCGCTCGCCGTGCCCCTCGCGGGCCTCGAAGCTCATCACCGCCCGGTGCCGTTCCCGACGGCGGGCCGGCAGCAGTTCCCGGCTCTCCTCCAGCAGCACGTACGGCTCGTCGGGCGGGATCTCGTTCATCAACGCGCGGATGATCGTGGTCTTACCGGCGCCGGCCAGCCCGGCGACCATGATGTTCAACCCGGCGCGCATCGCCGCACGCAGGAAGTCGCGCAGCAACGGGTCGATCATCTCGTCCAGGTCGCCCCGGCTACCGGCCACGTCGTCGAGGCTCACGTCCAGGGTGTTGTGCTTGCGGATCACCGCGTACGGCCGGTGGCTGACCAGGAACACCGCGGCCAGCCGACTGCCGTCGGGCAGTTGCAGGTCGAGGGTGGGCTTCACGGTGGACAGCGACCGTTCCGTCGCACCGGCCCGCCGCGCCGCCGCCTGGAGGATCTCCACCAGCTCGGCGTCACTGTCGGCGATCGGCTCACCCCAGTCCACCCCACCGCCGTGCCGGGTGATGCGCACCTGGTCACAGCCGAGGATGTGCACCTCCTCGATGGTGTCGTCGACCAGGAGGGTCTGTAGCCGGCCGAGCCCGACCAGCTCGGCGGTCACCTGGTCGAGCAGCAGGCGCTCCTCACCGGCGGCCATCGGCGTGCCGGCCCGGCGGACCGCGTCGGCGTACTCGGCGACCACCTGGACGGCCAGCCGGGCGCGCTCGGTGTCCTCCTCGTCGACGGTGAACTCGCGGCCGCGCTGCCACAGGGTGAGGCGTTCGGTGAGTTCCCGGCGCAGCTCCCGGACCACGTGGAAGTCCATCCGGGGCCGGGGCGCGGCGTCGGGTGGCGGCGTGGCCGACGGGGCCGGCTGCGGCATCGGCGTCACGTGGTGGTGCCGGCCGTTCGCCGGGGTCAGCGGCGGCGCGGTGGACGTCGCGCCCGGCGGCTGCTGGCGCGGGTCGGCGGAGACTGGTTCAAACCGCATCCGGCACCCCCTGCTGCACCGGCCAGGCCAGTCGTGCCCGCCGGCGTTCCAGCAGCGCCCCGATCGGCACCTCCAGCGCGGTCGCCGCGCGCAGCAGCGGCCGTCCGGCCCGTACGGTCCCGCCGAGGGCGAGCACCCCTGCGGTACGCGGGTCGTGCGGCAGCCGGGCGATCACCGGCAGCTTCAGCCCGCGACTGATCTCGGCGCGCCCGTGCCCGTCGCCCACCAGCAGCAGCCGCAGGGTGCCCGGCGGCACCCGGTGTTCGGCGAAGTCCCGCTCGATCGCGGTGACCGCCGCCCGCGTCCCGGACAGGTCGGGCAGTTGGGCCCGGGTCACCAGCAGCACCACCGAGGCGGCCCGCAGCAGCGGCCACGGTGGACCGTTGACGTGCAGTCGGCCGCAGTCGACAAGCACGTCGTAGCCGGGGGTGCCCTGGTCCAGGGCGTTGAAGTAGTCGGCGAAGCGCTGCCAGAGCGGGGTGACGCTGCCGGCCTGCGTCGGATCGACCAGGCCGGGCAGCAGCAGCCGTTCCCGGCGCGGCGCGTCCAGGTCGACCAGTTGGGACCAGAACGCGGTCTCCAGGTTGCCGTCGCGCAGCTCGCCGACGGCCAACTCCCCGATGCCACGTGGGCCGTCCAGCTGACCGCCCAGATATCCGGCGAGGATCGATCCGCCGGCCGGGTCGCACTCGGCGAGGACCAGCCGGCGGTGCCACGTCAGCGCGCAGGCCAGCGCGGAGGTGGTCACGCCAGGCGACCCCTTCGCCGACACCAACGCGATGATCGCCATGATCAGGCCGCCTCGGTCAGCACGACGGCGATCCGCTCCTGGGCGGCCAGCGCCACCACGGCGGGTACGTCCCGGACGAGGAGCGCCAGGTACAGCACCTTCTCGTCGTTCGTCGAGGTGACCATGTCGATGACGGTGGCGTTGAACCGGGTGCCGGACGCGGCGGCGGCCGCGGTGGCGTTGTCGTCCGGAGTGCTGACCAGCAACACCTTGTCACCGGGGTGCAGCTCGCGGGCCGGCACCTGGGCGGTCTTCAGACCGAGCGCGATCTGCTGCTGCCCGGGGCCGAGCAGCGGGTCGTCGGTGATCTGCCCGAGGGTGAGCAGGGTGCCCGGCACCAGCGCCACGGCGGCCCGCTTACCGACCACCTCGTCCAGCCGTCCGGCGGGCACCGGGCGCAGCCCCTGGCCGCCGGCGACCTGCACGGTGATCAGGTCGGCCGCGCTGATCTCCCGTCCGACCTCCACCGGCCGGGCCACCGCGAGGTAGCTACCGGTGGCCCGGACCGAGGTGACCGCGAACGCGGCCCCCAGCCCACCGAGGGCGATCAGGAGGACGGCGAGACCCAGCAGCCCGGGGCGGACGCGGCGCTGCCGGACCACCTTCGGCGGGCTGACCGGCGCGTCCACCGGCCCGGTCGCGTTACGCGTCGCCACACTCACCGTTCGATCTCCATTCGTGGCTGTGGGGCTCGCAGAACCGGCGCGTTCACCTGGTCACCACCTGGAGCTCCCTGATCTGGACCGGCACGGTGCCGCTGGTCCGGGTCTGCGCGATCGGGTCGCCCTCGACGCCGTTGTCGGTCCACCAGCGGACCGTCCAGTACGTGGTGGCGCCCACCCGGTAGGTGCCGGCCTTCGGGTAGCCCCGGTCGTAACCGCAGTCCGGTGAGGTGCGGCCGGCGCGCCTGCCCTTCGGGTCGTACGGGGTACCGGGCTTGGTGCAGGTGACCGTGTCGCCGTTGCCCATGCTCCAGACGATCCGGTCGACCTTGGCCTCGATCGAGACGGTCAGTCCACGGTCGGACGCGGAGGCGTTCAGCGGCCCGAAGTAGCTGGCGCTCGGGGTGGCCCACATCCAGACCGGCAGCCCGACCAGGCCGGGGCCGACGTCCTTGCGGGGGGCGACCTTGAGCCGTGCCGGCAGCAGCTTGATCGACGCGAGGGCCCGCCGGGCCAGCTCCTCCGGGTCCGGCGGAGCGCCGAAGCCGGGCGGAGGCCCGTCGAGCGGCAGGGTGTCCTGGGCGCCGAGATCGCCGCCGTTGCAGGTCCGCACGTACCACTGCTGACCCTCGTCGGCAGGCGGTTGCGGCTCGGCGAGCTTGTAGTAGCAGCCGTCGCCGTTGTTGAACCAGCCCAGCAGGTCGTCGTAGCAGGGGATCGTCCGGCCACCCCACTGGCAGACACCGCCCCCGCCCCCGCCACCGGAGTTGCCGCCGCCGTTGTCTCCACCACCGCCGGGGTCGCCCGGGTGGCCCGGCTCGTCGTCCCAGACGTTGCAGTCCGGTTGGCCGGGCGGGCACTCCACACCCGGGCCGGCGCGCCGTGCGGCGGCGGCCGGCAGGGTCCCGCCGACCATCAGCAGCAGCGCCAGGCCGACCCCCGCGAGGGCCCGCCGGGTCAGCACGGCTGGTCCTGGTGCGCGGAACCCGAGCTGATCAGCCACCGGCCGTCCGGATAGCGGGTGGCGGTGGCGGTGGCCAGGTGCCTGCCGCCACCGCTGCCGGGAACCACCTTCTGGTCCTTGGTGTAGACCAGCCGGTATCCGGTCGCGTCCAGGCAGTCCTGGATCTCCACGGTGGCCGGGTCGGAGTCGAGGTCGACGGACGTCACGGTGGGATCGGATCTCAATGTCCCGGTACGCATCGCGCCGTGCTCCTTAGCGTCGCGAATGGACAATTGCACCCGAGTCAACAGTGGATCTGCGAGAAATCTGGACAGTTCCGGCGCGTGCGGATCGCTGCGCCGACTCGCCGTGCGCGAGGCCGTGAGGTATCCGGAGTACGCCTCGAGTGCCGCCTTCTCCGCCGCGGCGCGTTCGGCACCCGTATCCGTCCGTGCTCCGTCGCCCTGCCCCGATGCCGGTCGTTCGACGGCTTCCTGCTCGCTGCCGCAGGCGGTCACCGTCACTGCCGCCACGATCGCCAGCAGGCAGGTTGCCGCTCGTCTGAGCTGCCGTCCGCGCACCGCCGAACCCTCCTCGTGATCGCCCGACGTGGCGACGAGACGCCGTTGTCGAGCATGCGGAAGCGCGCCCGGATCAGTACATCCGACCGTTCATTTCGCTTCTGCATTCACCGTTGCGGATCTTCTACAAATGCAAGGTCCCGTGTTCTCCGGTCGTCGAGGTGAGGCTTGCGTCACACCCAAGGGGCGAGCATAAGCTCACGATCGCCGATGCAACAGAGGTAATTCAACCGAACACTCTGCGTGATGATGGGTGGTGGTGGCAGGTGTCCGAGCCGCACTCCGGACGGCGACCGGTCGAGGGGGCGCCGATGGTCTGGCAATGTCGGCCCGGGTCGGTCCGTCGTGACCCCTGCGCCCCTTGCGGGAGTGGGACATCCCGCCCGTGTGCCGGCCTTCGACCCGCACCTCGGGTCACGCCTCGGCGCGTGCCGTTGGTTCCCACCAGAGGCGGGAGCCGCCGGTGGCAGACGTCCCTTTCCGCGTCATCCGCTACACCCGAGCGAACGTTCAGTCACGATCCGTGTTCACCTTTCGGGGTGGCTGCCGGACGTTCGGCGGGGTCGACGTGGCGCTGACGGCTGAACCACCCGGCCAACCGTCCGCGTCGGCCGACTGCCCAGGCACCGAGGTGGAGCCGGTCACGGGTGCCCGTCGTCTCCGGTTCGCGCCCGTGCTGGCATCCCTGCTCGCCACCCCGCTGCTGCGGTTGGCGGTCGTGCGTCACGCCGTACCCCCGAATGCCCCCAGCCGGACCGGCTGCGACGCCTGCGGGGCCGTGGTCAGCCTGACCAGGCCGTGGCCGGCGCTCGGCCCGGCGGGCCGGTGCGGCCGGTGTCACGCCCGGGTCGGGCCGCCGCCCGGCGCGATCGAGGTTGCCGCGCTCGCCGCCGTGGCGCTGCTCGTGCTCGCCGGCCCGCCGCCCGGAGCGCTGCCGGCTCTGGTGTGGTGGCTGGGCTGGACCCTGCCGGCGGTCGTCGTCGATCTGGCCGTGCACCGGCTACCCGACCGACTCACCCTGCCCGCGGCTGCCGGGACATGGCTGTTGCTCGGCGCGGCGGCGCTCACCGACGCCGGCGTGGGCTCCTGGGCGCGAGCTGTCACCGCCGGTGCGGGGTTGGCGCTGTTCTTCGCCGCCAGCACTCTGCTGCTCGGTCGTCGGGGCTTCGGGCTGGGCGACGCCAAGCTGGCGCTCAGCGTGGGCGCGCTGCTCGGCTGGTACGGCTGGCCCGTCCTCGTGCTCGGGCTGCTGCTGACGTTCGGGCTGTCCGCGCTGGTGAGCCTCGGGCTGCTGGTAACACGGCGGGTCCGATGGACCACCCACCTCCCGTTCGGACCGTTCCTGCTCCTCGGCACGGCGGGCGCGCTCCTGGCCACCTGAGCTCTCGCGGGTCTACGGGCGGGGTCGGCCGGCCAGGTCGGGTACCGGACGACGGGCATCGGTGCGGCGACGCAGCGCCTCGGCGACCGGGCGGGCCAGCAGTGGAGTGGCGACCAGGGCGACCAGGGTGCCGAGCAGCAGCCCCGCGGCCACGTCGTGCGGGTAGTGCACGCCCACGAAGACCCGGGAGAACGCGGCCAGTACGGCCAGCGGCAGCGCGAACAGCCCGAGCCGCCGGGACAGCAGCAGGGTGGTGATCGCCAGCGCGCCGGCCAGGGTGGCGTGGTTGCTCGGGAACGAGTAGTCACCCGGCGGTGGACAGGCGCCGGCGATGATCGCCCGGCCCACCGTCCGGCACGGCCGATCCTCGTCCACCACGGTCTTGAGGAATTCGCTGCCCGCGTACGCCAGGAGAGTCGGCAGTGGCGCGACGAGGGCGAGCGCCCGGTCGTGCGGGCCGCCGGCCAGGCGGCGCAGCGCGGCCACCACCAGCAGCGCGCCGAGCAGCAGGATCACCCCCTCGGTGGCGTGCTCGACGAACCACTGCACCGGATGCGGGGTGCCGGCGGCGGCATCGACGATGTCGTGGTACCACTCGGCGCTGATCTCTGGGACGTCCGTACTGCCGTTGTCGGTCATGAATCACCTCACCACACCTTCATACCGCGTTCATCTTGGGGGCACCTTGGAAACGCGGCAGCGCATGTGTCGGAGGGAGCGCCTGTGGATCGCCGGCGTCGGGCCGCTCGGCGTGGGCTCAGGTCGGTGCGGGGCCCTCGGCCACGCGCTGGGTCGGGCCGGGTCCGCCGGCCATGCGCTCCCGGACGGCCTCCAGCGCCTCGAAGGCGTACGCCCAGTTGTGGCACTTGAAGCTGCGCAGGCCGTCGATGGCGGTGTGGCAGTCGGCGCAGTGCACCCCGGGGATGGCGTCCGGGACCTCGGTGTTGACGTACTTGTGGTCGCCGAGGATGACCTCGGCGATCATGCCCTTGTCGTGCAGGCCGGTCACCGCCGAGGAGACGATGTCGTACCAGGTGATCCGCCGGCCGCACTTCGGGCAGTCCGGTTCGTCACCGCTGACCCAGAGCGGGGCGCCGATCGTCCGCGTCGGCATGCCGAGCAGCTTCTCCAGACGCCGGACGTCCGACTCCGGGGTGGTCCACCGGTGCCGGCCGGGTAGTGACGCGGGCGAGTCGTACACGGCGCGGAACAGGTCGTGGTCGACCCGTACGGTCTCCCGTTGACTGGTCATCGGCGTCTCTCCTCGGTGCGTCGGTGCCCCCACCGTGGTCGGCGCTGACCAGGGGTGCAGCCGGATCAACGACAGGAGGGGCGGGCGGGTCGTCGCCTCGGGCGTTCCCATCGGCGGCGGGGGTCGGCCACCGTCGCGGAGGCGCTTTTGCCTCGGACGGCGGGTCCCGGGTGGTACGACGGACAGATGGCGAGCCGCGCCGAACTACTGGCTGGACGCCTGGATCAACGCTCAGCCGGGGCAGCCGTCGCATGTGGTGTACCCGAACATCGGGCTCGGGATCAACTCGGCCGACGCCCGCCAGCAGGACCAACTGCACATCCACCTGGCGGGTATCCACAGTGGTATCCAGACGCAGCTCAACAACTGCGACAACGCGATCGGCAACAACCCGGCGAACTGCGCGACTTCGTCGTACGATCCACCGGGGCGAACATGGCCCACCAGGCGATGGCGGTCACCCCTCGCCTGGTCGGCAACGGCGGGTTCTACGTCATCAACAGTGAGCCCGCTCTTCAGACCCCGCAGGGCCAGCCCGGCGGTACGGGGACCGTCGACTTCCTGCTCGCGTACACCTGATCTCCGTAGGTCAGCCCTTCACCGCTCCGGCGGTCAGTCCTTCGGTCAGGAAGCGCTGCCCGAGCGCGTACATGATCACCACAGGGATGCTGACGAGCAGCGAGGCCGCGGCGAGCTGTCCCTGCGGTACGACGTCTCCGGCGATCATCGACTGCATCCCCACCGGCAGCGTCTTGTACTCGTCCTTCGTGATGAACACGAAGGCGAACAGGAACTCGTTCCAGGCGTTGGTCAGGGTGAAGAGCGCAACCGCCAGCAACCCCGGCCTGGCCAGCGGCAGCACCACCCGGCCGAACGCCTGTAGGCGGGTGCAGCCGTCGACGAGCGCGGCCTCCTCGAGCTCCACCGGGATCGAGGAGAAGTAGCCGACCAGCAGCCATGTGGCGAACGGAAGCGTGAACGTCGGGTACGTCACCACCAGCGACCACAACGAGTCGGTGAGCCGCACGCCGATGAGCATCTGGTAGAGCGGGATGAACAGCAGCGCGCCCGGCATCACGTAGGTGAGCAGCACCGTGACGGTGAAGCCCTGCGCCCCACGGAACCGCAGCCGGGCCAACGCGTACCCCGCGAGGGCGGCGCAGACCAGCGCCACCGCCGTGGACGCCGCGGACACCAGCAGGGTGTTGAGGTACCAGCGACCGAACGGCTGGTTGGCGAACAGGGCGGTGAACTGCTCCGTGGTCCAGGGCGTCGGCCACAGGTCGTCCGTACGCATGACGACCTGGCCCTCGGACTTGAAGGCCGTGACGCTGATCCAGTACAGCGGGCCCAGCACGAAGAAGAGCAGCCCGGCGAGCGCGACCCAGGAGCCCAGGCTCGACACCGTCGACGACGCCCGACGACCGCCGCGCGACTGGAGGGTCGACACCACCCGACCGACCGCCGCCGCGATCAGCAGGATCACCCCGAGGACGACCGCTGCCTTCCAGAAGATGTCCGGCGACGCCCAGATCAGCAGGCCGGTGACCACCGCGGTGATCACCCACGGCAGGGCCTTGCGTGCCCGCGTACCGATCCGGAGCGCCGTGCGTCGCACTCGGGGCAGTTTCGCCCCCGAGTCCTGGCGCAGCAGCCGGACCAGGACGAACACCAGCCCGCCGATGACCGGCAGCATGACGAGCGTGACCGCCGCGCCCGCGCCGTACTGCAACTGCAGGATCGCCTTCGAGTACGCGACGAGCACGTACGGCGCTGTCACGTCACCCGGGCCACCCTGGGTCAGCAGCCAGACGAGATCGAAGTTGTTGAACGTCCAGATCGACGACAGGGTCACCGTCACGGTGATGACGTGGCGCAGCCCGGGCAGCGTCACGTTGGCGAACCGCTGCCAGGCCGAGGCCCCGTCGATGGTCGCCGCCTCGTAGAGGTCGGCCGGGATGGCCTTCAGCCCGGCGAGGAAGCACACCGTGAAGAACGGCACCCCCTTCCAGACGTTGACGAGGATCACCGAGGGCATGGCCAGGGACGGGTCGGACAGCCAGCCCGCGGGCCAGCTGTCGACCAGGTGCAGGTCGACCAGCAGCGGTCCGATTCCGGTGGCGGTGAGCAGGTTGTTGACGCTGCCGAAGATCGGGTCGAGCAGCGCGCGCCAGCTGAACGCCGTCACCACTGTCGGCACCACCCACGGCACCAGGAGCAACCCCGCCAGCACCGCCCGCCCGCGGCGTCGGTGGTGCAGCAGCAGGGCCGCGGCCAGCCCGAGCACGACCTTGAAGATCTCGGCGTACGCGGTGAAGACGAACGAGTTCACCACGCCCGTGTGGAACTGGTCGTCGCCGACGAGGTGGAGGTAGTTGTCCAGGCCGACGAACACGGACTCCTGCCCGTGCCGTTCGGTGGTGCTGGTGACGATCGACCGGGCGATCGGTACGAGGACGAGGCCGCCGACCAGCACGGCCATCGGCGTCAGGAACAGCGCCGCCATTCGCCAGTCACGACCCAGCCGGCGCTGGGTCGCCGTGAGGGAGCCGGATCCCGGCGACGAGGACGTCCTCGTCGCCGGGACCCGCGTGGGGCGGAGCGTTCTCACTGCGGCAGCCCCTGCTGGTTGAAGATCTGCACCATCTTCGTGTGGGCCGCCTTCACGGCCTGCGCGGGCGCGGTGCCCTGCACGACCTGCTGCATCATGTCGGTGAGGACGTAGGCCGAGCCGACGGCCTGCTGGCCGGCGCTGGCCTTCTGTGGGAAGGCCAGGCCGTTCTTCGTGTTCAACGGCAGCTGCAACTGGGTGATCTTGCGCAGCATGGGGAACGCCGGGTCGCCGCTGGTGAAGAACGGGTCCGCGTCCCAGACCTTCTCCCAGGCGGGCATCACCAGGCCGGGTGCCTCCTTCGCCACCCCGAGCAGCGCGGGCGCGCTGACCAGGTACTGCGCCAGGAGTTTGGCGAGCGCGGGATTCTTGGCGCCCTTGAAGACGACGAAGCCCTGCGACTGGCCGAGCAGCAGCGGATTGTTCGTGGCCGGTCCGATGCAGTCGGAGAACACGTGGGTGTTGGCGTGTACCGGGTTCTTCTTGGTCCGCGAGTCCGCGTAGACGCTGAACTGGTTGCGGGTGTAGCCGAGGATGCCGGCGAGCCAGTTCTCGTTGTTGCTGGTGTCGGTCCAGCTCGCGATCCCCGGCGGCAGCATCGGCTTGTACTTGGGATTGGTGTAGATGTCGCCCAGGAAGGTCACCGCCTGCACCGTCTCCGGTGACTCGAACGAGACCTTCCGGCCGTCGTTGGAGGCGATCGACCCGCCGTACGCGTTGATCAGCGCCTCGATCATGCCGTTGGCGTCACCGGACCGGTTGATCGTCATGCCCCAGCCGAACCGGCGCTTGCCGGGGTCGGAGATCTCCAGGCAGACGTCCCGCAGCTCCTCCCAGCTGTAGATGTCCTTGGGCGTGATGCCCTTCCCCTGCATCCAGTCCTTGCGCAGGAACGACCCGATGCCGATGAAGTGGTAGGGGATCGCGAACCACTTGCCGTCGAAGACGCAGAAGTTCTTGGCCTCCGCGCACGGCTCGCCGTACTTGGCGGTCAGCGCCTGGACGACGTCGGTGACGTCCTCCAGGTCGCCGAGCGCCTGGAACTGCGCGACGAACCGGGAGTCGGTCATGAACGCCAGGTCACGTGCCACGCCGCCCTTGACCTCGGCGTCGATCTTGGCCACCACGTCACCGGCGTCGGCCTGGACCAGACTGTTCTCGATCTTCGTGCCGGTGGTGTCGGCGAACTTCTTGATCGAGCTGTCGAGGGCGTCGTTCGCCGCCGTCGAGTAGAGCTTCTGCGACAACATCCCCATCGAGGAGCCCTTCATCGACGCGGCGGCGTCGATCAGCTCCTGCGGGACCTCGGCCTGCACCTTTGTCGGCGACTTGGAGGTGTCCCCACACGCGGCCAGACCGGCCGCGCCGAGCACTCCCACCCCCATCCCCAGAACGCCGCGCCGAGACCAACCCATCTTGTCCTCCATGGACACCCGCCTCCTTCATCTCCCCGCGCACGGCTGCACGCCGAAGGCGTACCTGGCGAACGCCGCCGTGTCTCCAGTTGGGTTTCCTGTTGCGGCGACCACGGAGGGTCGCCCGCCGAGATCAGTTCGTTCGAAGCTCGCCACGGTGGCGCGATGAGGTTGAGGCGATCGGCGACGAGGCCGAGACAGTGGCGCTGACGTTCCAGTTCGGTCGTGTCACGTGACCACCGCCGTTCGAGATTTCGAACTAGGTTCGATATACCGCATCGAGTGGTGCGACGCTAGAGCAGTCCGGCGACCGATGTCAATGTTTCGATGGTGTTTCGAACCGAAAGCGGGAGGTTCGTTACCGGGACTGGACCCGGTAGCCCATGCGGGCGGACAGCGTGGCGGCGCCTTCGCGAACCAGCCTGGTCCACTCCACCTGCACCTCGGGCGTCCACCGGATGATCGGCGCGGACAGGCTCATCGCGGCGATGACGGTGCCGGAGTGGTCCCGGATCGCGGCCGCGACGCAGCGCATCGCGGTGTCCGACTCGCCGACGTCGACCGCGATGCCGTCCGCCCGGACACGGTCGAGGTGCGCACGGAGTAGCTCCGGGTCGGTGATGCTCTCCGGCGTCATGCCCGGCAGGGGATCCTTCAACAGCACGGCGTCCAGGTCGGCCGGATCGAGAGCCGACAGCAGGACCTTGCCGACCGCCGTGCAGTGCGCGGGCAGCCGCAGCCCGACCCCGGACACCATCCGAACCGGGTGCGTGCTGTCGAACTTGACAAGGTAGATGACGTCCGCGCCGTCGAGCACCGCCACGTGCACCGCCTCGTCACACCGGGCAGCCACGTCCCGCGCGACGCCCTGCGCCTCGCGTACCAGATCGAGCCGGCCCGCGAACGCCGCGCCGAGCTGGAACAGCGGCATGCCGAGCCGATACTGCACCGGCTGACCCGGCACCGAGATCAGGTACGAGCGAGCCTCGAGCGTCACGAGCAGTTCGTGGACGGTGGTACGCGGCAGGTCGAGCCGCTCCATCACCTGGCGGGCCGACAGTTGGGGGCAGTCCAGGAACAGTTCGAGGACGTCGAGTGCGCGGATAACTGCCGGTACCACACGGGGCATGTCGCTGGTCCCTTCGAAATGCCGGACCCGCGTCAACGATCTCCACACGGGCCAGCATTTGAAGAGGATAGCCACGTCAGCTCCAGAGGGAGACCGGAGAGGCTGCTGACCGGCGACCTCAGAGTGCCTGCGCTGCCCGGTGCCGAAGGGCTGGTGGCCGACAGGCCCCTCTGCCGCTGCAGTGGAATGCCTGGCATCATGCCTGGAGCGCCCAGCCGACCCCCGGACAGGCCGATGCCCCAAAAGGTGCCAGATCACGATGAATTCCGCCAAAGAACGCATGCCTCGGGTTGAATCATTGACCGGCTTGCGCTGGTTCGCTGCGTTCGCCGTCTTTCTGTTCCACGCGAACCAGATCATCAAGCTGCCCACCGTCTACGGCATCAAGCTCGGTGAATTCTTCCGCTTCGGCGACGCCGGGGTCACGTTCTTCTACGTCCTTTCGGGCTTCGTGCTCACCTGGTCGTTCTCTCTCAAGGTGGGCACCGGGACGTTCTACTGGCGCCGTTTCGCCCGGGTCTGGCCCGCGCTCGTGGTCAGCACCGCCATCGCGTGGGTCAGCTTCGACCAGGTTTGGCACGAATCCTGGAAGCGCACTCTGCTGAGCCTGTCGCTCACCGAGTCGTGGTTTCCTCCGGCTGACTCCCCCATTGCGAACCCGGTCGCGTGGTCGGTCTCCTGCGAAGCCTTCTTCTACCTGCTCTTCCCGTTCGTCATCCGGCCGCTGCTGCGACTGCGGCTGCCAGCGCTCGCGATCCTCGCGGCGACCGGCCTGTTCATCGAGTGGGCCTACTGGTTCTCTGTGCAGGATCTCATCGATCCGAAGCAGTATTGGATCCAGTTCTCCTGGTATATCCGCTTCCCGCCGATCCGATTCATCGAATTCCTACTGGGAATGATCGCCGCCGCCGCACTCCTTCGCGGATGGCGGCCGAAACTCAACCTGTGGCTCGCCCTGTCGACGGTGCCCGCCTCGGTGCTACTGCTGTGGTGGGGCGCTCGGCTGGGCTGGTGGGGTCCGCACTGGTCCCAGCAGGGCCTCGTGCCCGCCTGCGTCCTGGTGGTCCTCGCGGCCGCGATCCGCGACGTCTCCGGACGGCCCTCGATCTTCCGGAGCAAACCACTCGTCGCCCTCGGCGCCTGGTCCTATGCCTTCTACCTGGTGCACCTGTCGGTCATCCATTGGCTGATGGGCACGGTGAAGGCCAGCCCTGCGAGCTGGACGAACCTCAAGGTCCTCCTGATCTGGACGGTGATGGGCATCGCCCTGGCATGGGCCTGCTACCGCTGGATCGAACACCCGGTGGAACGTTTCCTGCGCAATCTCTATCCGCTCCGCGTGCCGCCTGCTCCGCCTGCGACGCCCACGCCGCCCGCGGTTCAGGAGCCGCAGGAGCTGGCTGCGGCATCGGAGCAGCCCACCGAGGTCGTCCTGACCGGGCAAGGGGTCATGAGCCACGAATTCGAGCCTGGCGTCTATCGCAGCACCGGGAGTTACGACGTCCGATGATCCGGGAGGCGACCGGGTAAGTCCGGTTCCGCTGCTCGGTTCACAATCGTTCGGGGGTTCGTATGCCGAGCAGGTGCAGGCCCTGCCGGAGCACCCGAGCGGTCAGATCGCAGAGCACCAGCCGGCTGTCCCGGACCGGCTTCTCCGCCCGCAGCAGGGGGCAGCGTTCGTAGAACGCGCTGAATGCCGCAGCCAGCCGGTACAGGTAGCTGGCGAGGTGATGGAACTCCAGGTTCTTCGCCACCTCGCCGACCACCCGACCGAAGCCGACAAGTTCGGTCGCAGGTGAGGAATGCTCAGCGCGGGCGGTCGTCGGACCGCCGGCGTCGCAGCGCGCCGAACAGGACGTCGGGGGACGCCGTCGGGAACGCGTACGAGCTGGACATGGCGCTAGCCTAACCAGCCGACCCGGGGGCCGCGCAACGTCATTGCCATCCGACCGTGGCAGCCATAGTGACGGCGGTCACAGTCTCTTGGGACCCGATCACGAGGGGGTCGTCGTCTTACCTGGCGTGAGACGAAGCCTGGACGCGGCGGACGAGCAGGAACTCGTCCGCCGGGTGGCCCACGGTGACCGGCGCGCGTTCGACGAGCTCTACCGGCGTACCGCGCCCTGGTTGGAGGTGCGGCTGCGGCGCCGGTGCGCCGACGCGGACGTGGTCGCCGACGTCCTCCAGGAGACCTACCTGACGGTGTGGCGGGCGGCGGGCAGCTTCGCCGGCGACCAGGTCAGCGGTAGCGCCGTCGGCTGGTTGTGGACCATCGCCGCGCACCGCCTGGTCGACGCGTTCCGGCGGCGCTCCCGGCAGGCACGGGTGCCGCAGGTGCATCCGGTCGAGATGGTCGTGCCCGCCGCCGAGGACGAGGTGCTGGCCGGCCGGGTGGGGCAGGAACTCGAACAGGCCCTCGCCGTGCTGCCACCCGAGGTCCGGGCGGTGCTGCGAGCCACCGTCCTGGACGGCTTCACCGTCCGCGAGACGTCCGTGCTGCTGGGCGTACCCGAGAACACCGTCAAGTCCCGGATCCGTCGCGCCCGGATCGTCCTGCGGGAGGCCCTGTCATGACCACGCATCCCACCCTCAACGACATCGACCGGTACGCCGACGGCGATGCCGGCCTCGACGAGGCGACCGTCTGGTCGATCGAGGTGCACCTGGAGACCTGCGCGGACTGCCGCGCCCGCCTCGCCGGCAGCACCACGGCCGAGTCGCGCGCCCTGGTCGCCGAGGTCGCGGCAGCCGTCGACCGGTCGATCGCCGCCGGCCCCGCCCCACGGTCCCGGAGCTTCCTCCGTACGCCGCTCCGGCAGCGCTGGTTCGTGGCGGCGCTGCTGCCCTGGGTCGCCATGACCGCCGGCGTGCTCGGCACCGCGGCCACGCTCACGTACTTCCTGTCCGAGTTGCCGTCGATCGTGCTGCTGCTGGCACCCCTGGCGCCGCTTCCCGGCGTCGCGGCGGCGTGGAGCAGACGCGGCGATCCGGCCTGGGAACTGGTGGTCGGCACCCCCTCGGCCGGTCTGGTGATGCTCCTGCGTCGTACCGCCGCGGTGCTCGTCCTCGTCATCCCGGTGCTCGCCGCGTTCGCCGTCTACGGCGCCAGCCGGGTGAACCCGGCGCTGATGCTGTTGCCGTGCCTGGCCTTCACCGCCGCCACACTGCTGCTCGGCTCCCTCGTCGGCGTCCGCCGCGCCGCGGTCGGCCTGATGGTGGCCTGGGCCGCCGTCGTGGTCGCGCCCAGCCTCGCGACCGCCAAACTGCCGGTGCTCCTGGAACCAGCAGCCGTCGGCGGCTGGGCCGTCGCCACTGTCGTGCTGGCCGCCCTGACTCTCCTTCGCGCCAACAGCTTCCGGCGCCTCACCTCGTTCTGAAGGGAACAATCATGCGAGCGGTGAGCACGGCCGAGACGGCCACCACCATCCACCCCTGGGCCATCCACGCCGAGGGGCTGAAGGTACGGGCCGGCCGGCACCTGGCCGTCGACGGGCTCGACCTGAGCCTGGCCACCGGGGTCCACGGCCTGCTGGGGCGCAACGGCGCGGGCAAGACGACGTTGATGCGTGCCCTCGCCACGGTGCTCAAGCCGTCCGGAGGCCGGCTCACCCTGCTCGGCAGTTCGGTGGACGGCCGCGCCGACCTGCGCCAGGCCCGGCGGGGACTGGGCTATCTGCCGCAGCACTTCGGCTACTACCCGCGGTTCACCGTGCGCGAGTTCGTGTCGTACATGGCCTGGTTGAAGGAGATGCCGAAGCCCGACATCCCGACGGCCGCGCAGCGCGCGATCGACCGCGTCGGGCTCAGCGCCAAGGCCGACGCCCGCCTCCGGACACTCTCCGGCGGGATGCTGCGCCGGGCGGGCGTCGCCCAGGCCATCGTCAACGACCCGCGGGTGCTGCTGCTGGACGAGCCGACCGTCGGCCTCGACCCCGAGCAACGCCTCGACCTGCGGGAGTTGCTGCGGGACCTGGGTACGGACGCCTGCGTGCTGGTCTCCACCCACCTCGTCGAGGACGTGGTCGCCGCCTGTACCGAGGTGGTGCTGATCAACGAGGGCCGGTTGGTGTGGCAGGGCACCCCGGCCGCCCTGGCCGGCGAGGGCGACGAACGGCACCCGGGCGACAGCCCCGCCGAACGCGGCTACTCCGCGCTGCTCCGCCGCCACGAGGAGGCCATCCGATGAGCGTCCTGCGGATCGAACTCCGGCGCTCCGCCGCGGCCGGTGCCGCGCTGCTCGCGTTGGCGGTCGGCGTCGCCGCCCTCTACATCGCCCCGGGACGCTGGTCGGAAGGATGGATGTCCCTCACCCTGACCATCAAGGAGTACATGCTCCTGCTCTGGCCGATCGCCCTCGCCGCCGGCGCGTGGCAGGGCCGCCGCGAGCACCGGGCCAAGGTCGGGGAACTGTTCGCCACCACACCCCGGTCCCGCGCCGGCCGGATGCTTCCGCTCCTCGTCGCGATGGGAGCCGCGCTCGGGCTCGCGTTCCTGCTGGTTCTCGGCGCGGGCGGCATGCGGATCGCCTCCACCGCCGCGTACGTCCCACCGGACGTCGTCGCCATCGCGATCGTCGGTGCGTTCTCCCTGGTCGCGGCCGCCTGGCTCGGACTGGGTATCGGGCGGCTGCTACCCGCTCTGGTGACGGCCCCCGTGCTCGCCGTGGCAGGTGTGCTGCTGGTCTTCTTCACCGCGATCATGCGGCCGGACTGGATGGGCGCGATCCTGTCACCCGCGTACGGCAGCACCCCGATCTACCCGTTCCAGACCATCGACCCGCGGGTCACCGCCGTGCTCGCCATCTTCATGGCCGGGCTCGCGCTGACCGGCGTACTCCTGCTGGTTGCCCAAGGTCCCCGGGCCTCGGTGGCCGCCGTACTGCCGGTGCTGCTCGGCTTCGGCGTCGCGGCGGCGATCGTCCCCCGCGACGAGGCGGCGCTCGTCGCGCCGGTCGACCCCGTCGCCCGTGAACTCGTCTGCACCGACGACGCGCCGAAGGTCTGCGTCACCCGGGTCAACGCGAACGTGCTGGACGCGCTGACCCCGCTCGCCCGCCAGGGCCTCTCCACCCTCGCCAAGATGCCGCACGCCCCCACGCAGGCGCACGAGGACAGGCGGGCCTTCCTCATCGGGGAGGTGCCCGGCCGCGACGGCGACATCGTCGAGATCGACGTCCGGATCGACGACCACGGCGGCCTGGCCCATCCCGACGCCGTGGTCCCGGAGATGGTGTTCGGCCTGGGCGCCGGATACGGCGGCCCGGACTGCGAGCGCAACAGCGCGGTCGAACGGGCCGCCGCCTACCACCTGCTCGGCCGCGAGCCGGTCTCCGACGTCGGTGTCATCCCCGAAATGATCGAGGAGGATCCGCAGCTCAATGCCGAGGCGGTCGCACTGTGGCAGGGCTTGCAGAAGCTGCCGGCCCCGGAGGCGCTCTCCCGCGTGACGGCGGTACGCGACGCGATCCTGGCGTGCCAGGACTCCACCGGACTGCTGTCGCGATGATCCTGCACCTCCGCGCACGACGCGTACCCCTGGCGCTGGCCGCGTCCGTGGGCGCCGCAGCCCTGATCTGGGCGCTGTGGCTGACGCTCGCGAAGGAGCGCGACGCCATCCTTCTGCTCGTCGTCCTGACGGTCATGCTGATGGTGGCCGTCCTGTCGACCACCCTGGCCGCCCCGGACGAAGACCTGGAACGCACGGCCGCGCTGTACTGGCCGTGGCGGCGAGCGCTGCACCTGCTGGCCGCACTGGCGCTCGTACTCGTCGTGCTCCTCGCCACCCAGACCACCGGCGCCCGTTTCGGCCCCGCCGCACTGGTGGTCCGCGATGCCGTCGGCCTGCTGGGCCTGACCGCGCTCTGCGCGACGGTCTCAGGCGCGGCCCGCGCCTGGTTCCTGCCCATGGGGTGGGCGGTCGTCGCCGCCATGTTCCCCCAGCCGGGCACGTGGGGGGCGCTCGCCACCTGGCCCGGCCAACCCCACGACAGTCGGTCGGCGGCGGCAGTCGCGGCCGTCCTGGCGATCACGGGCATCGTGGCGTACGCGATGCGCGGAGCCGCCCGACGCGAGTGACGGTGCAATCGACTCCCGCTCGGTCGCCAGCGCTCAGGACACCGCAAGCAGTCGGAACTCGCAGCGGGCGCCGCTGGCCTTGGCGAGCCGACCATCACCGGTCACGAGTGGGCAGGCCAACAACTCCGCCGCCGCGACGTAAGCCGCGTCGTACGCCGTGACATTGCCCCGCAACTGCCACATCCGGTCGAGCAGCACAGCGACGGCAACCTCGTCGATGACCAACGAAGGCAGGGTGCTGATCGCCTCCTGAGCTCGGGCAAGGCCCAGCTTGCCGCCGAGGACCTTGCCCGTGATCACGGACATGACCTCGACCAGCAGATGGCTCGGTGCGGCCCAGTGCGGATCTGCGGTCAACTCCGCTCGCGCCGCGTCGCCGACCGACCCGTCGTCGACCAGGGCGTCGGCCAGAACAGACGCATCCACGACGATCATGCAGCGCTTCCCCATGGTCCGCGCTGCTCCCGTTGCTCGTCCAACTCGGCCGCGCTCTCCCCCGGCAGGGCGCGAGCACCGTCGGATCGGCCGGCGAAGCGATCAAGGGCAGCCGTGTTGCGCAGCCGCCGAGCCTGCGTCTCCACCAGATCCAGCAGGTACGCCTGGAGGGACAGCCCGCGCGCCTTGGCCTGCGCCGCCAGGGCATCTCGTACTTCCTCCGGCACGTCCCGAATCTGGAGAGCAACCATGCATGCATTATGCATGCAGCACCACTCGTTCACCAGGAGATACGAGGGCGGCCAATTGAACTGCGGGAGAGTGGGCCGCCAGGGACTCGAACCCTGAACCCCTCTCGTGCAGCGTAGATCATCCTGAATCGGACAGAACTGGCCGCTGACCAGGGCGGCATTCCTCGACGCCTCTCGACGTTTTACGTGCCTTTCCGAGCTCAATTGTGCCGGATCTGTGCCCGATGATCATGCGGGGGCATCGAAGGCTATTGGCCTTCGGGCTTGACGAAGGTGCCTCTCTGTGGGACCACGAACAGCGCACCCTGATCAACCAGGACGGCGATCGCACGTCGCACGGTCGCCCGAGCGACGCCGTACTCCTGCACCAAGTGCGCCTCCGACGGGATTGCCCGGTTGGGTTGCCAGTCTCCGCGCTGGACCCGGGCCGCGAGGATGCCGGCCAGTTGGCGGTAGGGCGGCAGCGGTGCGCCGTGGTCGATGTGCGCGTCCGGGTCGAACTCCATACGCCTGACGCTAGAAGTCTCCACACTTGCGCCATCAACCTTCTACGTAGCTAGACGTAGGTAGACCACGATTGGTACGGTGCGGATAACCCGCTGTGCTGGTCGTAGAGGACCCGAACTCGCCCCGGTGCGGCGGTGCCCCCTGCCCGGCTGGGCTTCTTTGACTCGGCCGGGCAGGGCAACCTTCGAGCGGGAAGGGGCCGGCATGCCTACCGAGCAGGAGGGCCGCGCGTGGGCCAGACCGCAGCCCCGCTCGCCCAAGCCCGGCGAGGAACTATGGATTGACCGTGAAGCTTCGGTGCAGTTCCTGCGGCAGCGGTTCCGGTTTCGGGTGATCTCGGTGTGCCCGAAGCCGACCTATCGGGGCTGGGCCTGGGTGACGGGCTACCAGCTCGATGACCGGGGCAACGCCGTCGACAAGCGAGAGATCTTCGTTCAGCTAGCCGGTCTGCACCCCGTCTGGCGATCGACGTAGCACGCTGCACTGCCTTTGCCATCGCGTCACCGTCGTCCCACACGCCGTGGAGCGGGTCCGCCCTCCTGGACCAAGGTGGAGCACTCCACGACTGAACGACCTTGGACCAGGAGGGCGGATCTGCTCGGCTTAGCCTGGGACGATGGCGACGGGATGGCTTCCCCCTCAACCACCCTCCCGCCGCGTCTCCTGGTCACCCCTGGCCATCCCGGAGCCTGAGGCCCCCGCCGGAGGCACGCACTGACGCAGAAGGGCCGGATTCCCTGGTCAGGGGCCGGCCCTTCAGTCTGCGTCGGGTCAATACTCGAATAACTTCACGCTCATCGGCAGGCATCGGCGCGGACGTGACCACCACACCACGGGTAGGGGTCGACGCTCCAGACCCGCCACCCTCCACCGTCGCGGCGAGCCTCGAACTGCCACGGACGCGGGGTGCCGGTCATCGACATGCCGTCATCGCCCCACCACACCACTTGAACGCGCGTCACCACCTGGGCGCGGTCGCCGCCCTGGTCCTCAACGTCGAATACGCCCGCGCTGACCTTCGACGGCAGCGGGTCGGTCCGAGTGATGTCGCGCCGGAGATCGCGCCACTCATCGAGTAGCTCGTCTCGCTGCTGCGGTGCCAGTACCGCCCGTAGCCCGATCTCCTCCCCGGATGACAGGGCCAGCATGAAGACGTTCACGGCGGCGTCGGGCGCTGCCTGCCCCCTGTCGGCATCCGCTGTCTTCACGGCGAACCAGCTCACACCAGCAACAGCCGGACCGCCCACACACAGAGCTAGCCCGATCGCCAGATAGATCACCCAACGGCGCGGCCGGCGGCGTCGCGGTTCCTCCCCCAAGATCACCCGTGGCACGGTAGCCCAGCCACCGAATGACGACCACGACGGCGCGGCAGCATCCCCGCCAGGGCGAGCGGTCACCGCGAGTCGGCAACCGGGTAACCACGCCTCTCGGTCTCCAAAGCTGAGCCACAGACGCAGCCGGAAGCGCGCCCCGCAACGCGGAGCCCGACGCACCCGAAGCGCCCACGGCCGCGCGGGCATCCCGTCGAGGCCAGCGCCAGAACTGCCGTGCTCCTGGCGGCCATCGCCGCCGGCCCGCCTTGCCGCGTAGCCATGTCTACGGCTTTCCACCACCGCGCCGTGTGCGCCGGGGCGTGACCGGCCGCCAGGCCGCACGCGCGCCCCGGCGCGACACGGCGGCGGGCCGAAGGCCCGCCCTTGACCAAGTAAAGAAAGTCTGAACACACTCCATGCTCCAGCCTTTCGCTCCGGAGAGATGGAGTAGCTTGCACGCGGTTACGAAACGCGTCGTAGGTGCTGGACAATCATTTTCGCAGCTTCGGCTACGGATGCAGAGCCGGTGTCGATTCTGATGTCTGCATACGGAAGGCGAGCCGTTTGTTCAACTGCCGCGAAGCGCTGAGCGTCGTCTCCTGTCCCCCGAGACCGGATGCGGTCATAGAGCATGGCCGGCTGGCAGTACAGTTCAACCACCGTCCAGCGCGTATTTAGCGTGGAATCGCCGGCTACTGCTGCAACGGCCTCGGCCTGGCCAAGGTGGACAACTGGGACGCGGCCCGAGCTCCAAATCCGCTCAAGTCCTGGGCGATCAACAAAGTATGTTGAGCCGTACCGACTGTTCTCCCACAGAATCATTCCGGAGCTCCGGCGCAGGCGCTCGGCTTCTTCTTGGCTGATCATTCGATAGCCTGTGCTCCTTCCGCCACCAGCCTTGAGGCGCATGAAGTGCTCGAACAGGGGTTCACCGCGAACGAGCTCAGCGGTAATAGTGTCCTTGCCGGTGGCTGGAGCGCCGTAGAGAATCAGGCCTTTCCTCATCGCTGCGCAAGCTTACTAATTAGCTCCGCTGCCTGGTCTTGCAGCGGCTTAGCCCCTGCGGAGTTGTCAACTATTGCATGCGGGATCTTGGGCTCAAAAGCGAGATCGAGGCGACTGACGTATTCCGCCCAGTTTCCGAGCTTGTAGTCATCTCGCGCAGCCCCGCGACGCCGGATGTACATTTGCATAGTCTCCGCGTCGCAGCGCACCCAGACGACCTGGAGCGTCCCATTGTGGGCAGCAACGGTAGCCGCCAATCGGTCACACCATGCTTTATCGCGAAGTTCCATAATGAACGGCGCTGTCACAATCACGGATGAGCCACATTGCAAGTTCTCTGTCATAGCCGCAAGTAGGGCCTCGTATTCCGCCGGCCTAATGAGTGTCAGATAGGTCTCCGACTCTCGATCATGCGGGGACTGCCCCAGCCGCTCAAGCGCCGCCTCGACCACTGGCCGCGTAGTCGTGTCCTTGTCGAGGATTGCCCAACCTGCTTGGCGAGCGATGATGCGCCCAAGCTCCGTCTTACCTGAACCTGCGTACCCCCCAATGAGGATCACTCGGGACCCCGCCTTGCTTGCGGCTCCTTCGGGGTTGTTGACGATTCGGCTGGAGCGCGCGCGGTTGATGACCAGCCCTTCATCCGCGAGGATCGACATTGCCCGATTGATCGTGGCAACGCTGGTCTTCCAGGATTCAGCGAGCGCCCTGGTGCCGGGCAGCTGCCGCCCATGAGCGAACCGGCCGGCCTGAATGTCGTTCCGGATCGCCTGCGCGATGACGAGAGCGCTCGTCCCCCTCTGTAGCACGTCCTGCGGGTCTGACTGGGCGGTCATCGGACTCCTTGTCTTAGCAACTGGTCGCCTAGCGACGAGGGCACTCTCCGCCGGCCTGCCCATCGAGTTCTCGCAGCTCAGACGGCTTGAATATGAATCAGAGTGTATCTGTTGACCCACACTGAATCAACCTGTTACGCTCTGATCCAAGCTGCTCCGATCTGTTACATCGGGCGGAGCAGGTGTGGACGTAGTGCCCGGCTGAAGCCGACGAGACACGCGAGAACAACGAGAGACAAGCCGAAGGAGAACGAGGCGACATGCGGAACATCCCGGTGAACATGAGCGGCTTCAAGCTGCGGGTGGTGGAGGAGCCGTCGATCAAGGCGGATCAGGATGGGAAGGTGCTTACGGCGTACGGCACGAGTGACCCGCTGTACACGGTGGCGGTGTTCGCCAAGCCTGTTGCTACCGAGGACGGCTACCGGGGCAAGGGTGAGGAACTGAAGATCACGCTGTCGGCCGACCCGGGGCAGATCGATGAGGGTGACCTCGTGGAGCTGATCGGGGCCACGGTGTCGCACTGGGAGCGTGACGGCAAGTCGGGGCTGTCGTGGAAGGCGAAGGGCGTCAAGCCGGTCACTAAGCCGGCTGCCAAGTAGAGCTTTTCGCCCCGCCCCTTTTCTGGTGGGTGATCCGTTCGAGTCGGGTCGGGGCACTTCTTGTCAAGGCAATACGGCCGGCATTCGGTCGCATCCTGGACAAGCTTGCTATTTGACAATTCCACAGTGGCTAGATTCTTGCCTAAAATCGCTCATTAAACAATTTACTGATTAGATTTTCGAAAGGAGGTTGTGATGTCTGATTTCGAGTTGATCCTTATCGGCCTGCTGATGGTGTCGGTGTTGGTGAACGTTGGTCTGATTCGTCGTGAGACGCGGCGTTGGCGTCGGGTGTGGCGTCTGTCCGGTCGGGAGTAGTCGCCTGGTCGGTGGTTTCTATCCGCCCCTTGGAGCACGTTTTCGGGGGCGGGTGGTGCCTGCCGAATGGGTGGGCTGCCAACCGGAAAGGGGCGGCGTGTGGATGTGGTGCCGGAGATCGTGAAGTCGTGGACGGGCCGGTCTCGCTATGAGGCGCTGGTCGGCAACGCGCAGGGTTTGGCGTTGCTGCTGGACGGGGTGAACAGCCTGATCAAGGCGTGTGAGCCGCCTGCGGGGACGCTGTACCAGTTCGCGGCCCGAGTGGAGGATTTGGAGGACGCGCACAAGCAGACCGTTGATGTGCTGCGGGCGTTCATGACGCGGGTGAAGACGTACGAGGCGGATTTGATCGCGAAGCCGTGGAAGGTGAATTGATGTCCTATCGGGTCAGTGACACCTATGACGGTATTGATCAGGCGATGCGGTTGCTTCGCGGGTCGATGAAGGGAATGCCCGAGCGGTACCGCTACATGAAGCATTACGACGACCTTCGTCGGGCGGTTGCGGTGCTGCTGATCCTCCTGGAGGAAGCGGCTCCGTGGATGGAGGAAACCGACAAGGCGAAGCAGGCCACGACGCGGGCGAGGAAGTTGTTCGCGGCGGTGCGCTGACAGGTAGTTGTTCGACCCCGAAAAGGCCCGGATCGGCGTTGTCTGGTCCGGGCCTTTTCGCGTGCCCATTTCGAGATGACTTTCTGAATTTTTGAGGCGGTGTGTGGTAGTGGGGAAGCAGCGTAATCAGGGGTGGGAATGGCGGGTCGCGGGGTGGGCCGCACGGCACCCGGGTTTCGTGGCCGCTCCGGCGGCGGTGACCGCTGGCGTCGCGCACTTCGGACCGACCACGACCGGTGGTGTGGCGGCGGGTGTGCTCGCGGCGGGCGTGGGCTGGTACCGGGGCCACCCGGACTCCTGGGCGACGGTGGCGGCACCGAGGTTGCGGGCGTGGCGTCGGCGGTGGCTGTCGCGGGTGTACGTGGGTCCGGCGTGGGCTCGGGTGACCGAGGCGTGCGGCCTGGTCACGGTGCACCGGGTCACCGGCGTGATCAACACCCCGCGCATCATCCGCATCCGGTCGCACTCCCCGTCCACCGAGACGGTCTACGTGCGGCTGCTGCTGGGCCAGACCCCGAAGCTGTGGGAAGAGGCGGCCGAGGCCCTGGCGGTGGCGCTCAAGGCAGAGCGGGTCGGTATTGAGAAGGTTCGCCCGCAGGTGATCGCGTTGATCGTGCAGCGCTCGGAGCCGTTCGGGCAGGTGATCGTTCCGCCGGACCTGCCGGCAGACGCGGACGCGGCGAGCCTCGGGCGGGTGTATCTGGGTGAGACGGAGTACGGCAACGACTGGTACGCGCCGCTGATCGGTCAACACTGGCTGATCTCCGGAGCGACGGGTTCGGGTAAGAACTCGGTGACGTGGATGGCGTTGCGGGCCTGCGCGCCGCTGATCCGTGACGGCCTGGTCCGGCTGCACGTGGTCAACCCCAAGGGCACCGAACTCAACGCCCTGCGGTCGGTGTCGTACCGGTACGCCGAAGCCGATGCCGACATCGTGGACGTGGTGTCCGGGTTCTGGAGCGTGATGCAGGACCGTAAGAAGGTCCTTGCGGAGCAGGGTCGGCGCACGTTCGAGATGTCCCGCGAAACCCCCCTGGACCTGTTGATCATTGACGAGCTCGGCGCGGTGACCGGGTACGGCGACCGGTCACTCACCAAGGGCGTCCAGGCGGTGTTTCCGCTGATCCTGTCGCAGGCTCGGGCGTTGGGCGGCAGCGTGATCGGCGCGCTTCAGGAGCCCACCAAGGACGTGATCCCGCAACGGGATCTGTTCTCCCTGCGGGTGTGCCTGCGGGCCACCTCGGCCGGACACGTCGACATGGTCCTTGGTGAGGACATGCGCCGCCGGGGCGCTCTGGCCGACGAGATCCCCAACGAGGCCGCGTCGGCCGGTATCGGGTTCGTGGTCAAACAGCGCTCGCGGACCCCGATGCGGGTGCGGGCGGCGTACTGCGACGACGCCGACATCGCCGAGCTCGTGCGGGTCGCCGGCTGGCCCCACACCGAACTCAGCACCACGACGGCGGGGTGAATCCCTTGCCCAGCAACAACAACAGCGACACGCCGCAGGACGCCAAACCGCCTCGGCCGGTTCGGAAGCTGACCAAACGCCTCGACGTGGCTCGTCAGCTCCACGAGCTGGAGAAGGATTCCGCGCTGGACATCGTGGACATCGAACGGCTACGCCAGAGCGTCACCCGCTGCCTGTGGCTGTTCCTCGCCGTCGGATCGGCGTTCACCACAACCGGCGTTCAAGACTTCCTCGCCGGTCACCTCACCCCCGCCGATCCGGTGTGGTGGGGCTGCTGGGGCGTCGAGCCGTGCCTTGTCGGCATCCTCATCACGATCCTGCGCTGGGAAGCCGCGATGATCGCCCGAAGCATCGACATCGACTCCCGGGCCGTCGACTGGCTCAAGCGGTTCCTACTCGGCTCCACCCTCGTCATGAACGTGATCCCGGCGGTGTTCCCCCGCGAAGGCGGCATCAGCGCGGGCATGCTCGCCGCGCACTTCATGGTCCCGATCCTCGTGTTCTTCCTCGCCGAAGTCATGCCGATCGTGCAGGCACGCTGCACCCAAGCACGCCGGGCCGTCACCCTCACCCCCACCCCAGCACCCGTCCCGGCTCCGGCACCCGCTCCGGCTCCGGCTCCGGCTCCGGCTCTCGTGCCGGCCGACATGGCGGAACCGGTCGCCGTAGCACCCGCTGCTGCTGTGCAACCTGCGGCGTTGGACGGGCTCGGAATTCCGACCGGGATGCAGGCCCAGATTCAGCAGCTCGTGATGGAGCTGGACGCACCGGTTACCGCCGCTGACATCCAGCGGGCTACCCGGCTGCCTCTGCCGATCGCCGCGCGGGTTGCCGAACGGCTTACCCCCGCGCTCAACGGCCACGCCCACTAACTCACCCCGTCCGGCTCGGGCCTGCCGTGCTTCTGCGCTCGCACGGCAGGCCCCTCCCCTGCTCGCTCTCACCCACCAGGCGGACTGACTATGCCCTCCGACCACACGACCACAACCACGGCCAGCGATGCCCTTCGACACCTCGGCGTCAGCAACCGCAACGACGCCCGCCGACTTCTCGCCAGCTACGCCCGACGCCACGAGATGAGCGCCGAAGAGATGCAACAGGTCCTCGACGAGTTCCCGGCCCGACGCGCGGTCACCCGCAGCACCCATTGAGCTCCCCTCTCGCCCCAACCTGCCGTGCTTCCCGCGCTGAAGCACGGCAGGTCCGTCTCCGAAAGGAGAAACCTGATGGCGCTACCCCCACGCCCGGCATACGACGCCGAAGCGGCCCTAACGCAATGGATGCGCACCCCCGCCTACAAGGAATGGCGGACCGGCGTCGAGAGCGTCAAAGGCTGCCGGCAACCGGTCCGGCTGGTCGGCAAGTTCGAGGTTCGCCACACCGGCAGCGGTGATCTGATCGCCTCCCGACACGGCAAGGTCTGGGCGTCCTGCGGCACCCGCCGTGCGGCCGTCTGCCCGACCTGCGCCGACCGGTACGCCGCCGACGCTTGGCACCTCATTCACGCGGGCATAGCCGGCGGCAAAGGCGTTCCGGACACCGTCGCCCGGTCCACGCGGCTGTTCGTCACCCTCACCGCCCCATCGTTCGGCCCGGTGCACAACCGGCCCGGCAAGCGGCCGTGCTCCTGCGGACGCTGGCACCCCGAAGGACTTCCGCTCCTGGGTAGCCCGATCGACCCGGCAACCTACGACTACACCGGAGCCGTGCTGTGGCAGGCGCACAGCGGCCAACTCTGGCACCGGTTCACCATCGCGCTACGCCGCGCCGTCGCCGCCGCTGGCGGACTCACCGTCCGCGCCTCCAGCGCACACCTGCGCATCTCCTACGCCAAAGTCGCCGAGTACCAGCGGCGCGGCCTGGTGCACTTCCACGCGGTCATCCGCGCCGATGGCCCCACCGGGCCGGACTCGTCACCCCCGGTGTGGCTCACCCCCGACGTTTTCACGGACGCGGTGCGGGCCGCGGCTTCCTCCGTCGAGCTGGACACCATCCGACCGGACGGGACCTCGCTGCCTCTGCGGTGGGGAAAGCAGGTCGACGTCAAGGACATCACGACCACCGACATCGGCATCGACGACGCGGACGACGACGAGGACCAGGCCGTGGCCGACACCCGGCTAGCCGGCTACATCGCCAAGTACGCCACGAAAGGCACCGGTGCCACCGAGACCGGAGACCGGCGCATCCGCTCACAGATGCACATCGACCGGCTACAGGTCTCCGCGCATCACCGGGCGATGATCCAAACCGCGTGGGACCTCGGCGGACTCGACCAATACGCCGATCTGAAACTGCGTCACTGGGCGCACATGCTCGGCTTTCGAGGCCACTTTCTTACCAAATCGCGGATCTACTCCACGACCTTCAAGAACCTGCGCGCTGAGCGTCGAACTCACCAGATCCGCACGGCACTTAGCGACGCCGGTCTGCCCGAAGAAACCGACGTCTTGGTCGTCAATGACTGGCAGATCCTCGGAATCGGCTACGACACCCCCGAACAGCTCGAACTTGCCACCGCGATTGGTGACCGCATTCGAGCGGCACGACAGAACGCCAGAAAGGAACCCCGATGACCACCCCCACCACCGAACGCCTGTGGAGCGTCACCGACGTCTCGGCGTTCCTCGGCATCCCCGTCGGCACCCTCTACCAATGGCGTCACCGCCGAACCGGCCCCCGCGCGTCTCGTGTCGGCCGACACCTCCGCTACGACCCCGCCGACGTGCGGGCCTGGTTCACTGACAAGGCGGCCTGACATGCCCATCGATGACCTGTGGTACCTGACGAAGCGCGGGCCAGATAAGAAGCGGCTCCCCTCGAAGCGGCACGGTCGCGGCAAGCGGTGGCGAGTGCGCTACACCGACGCCGCCGACGAGCCCCGGGAACGACTGTTTGAGCGCAAGGTTGACGCGGAAGCCTTCGACTTGGAATGCCGTTCGGGCGTCGCGGCCGAGGTGAAGGCCAAGCGGGACATAGACCGGCTGGTGTTCGCTGAGTACGCGCAGCGGTGGCGGGAATCGAGGGAGTCAGGTTGGGCCACGGAGACGCGGCGGCGTATCCCGCAGAACCTGCGTAAGCACATCCTGCCCGTCTTCGGCGAGAAGCCCATCGGGTCCATCAACCTCACGGACGTGCTGGCCTGGCTGGGCCGGCTACTCGATGACGGCACACCGAAGTCGTCAGTCAGTCTGTACTTCGGGCTGTTCAAGACCATCATGAACGCCGCCGTTATCGACAAGGTTATTCCCGACAACCCCTGCAACGGGGTGAAGCTCGCGCAAATCCTGCGTGGTCTGTCGCGGGCACCGAAGTGGGTTCCCACCGGCGACCAGGTGCTCAAGCTCGCTGAGGTGGTGCCACGCCGTTTCCGGGCCGCTGTTTGGTTGGGGGCAGGGGAGGGGCTTCGCCTCGGTGAGGTGTTGGGCCTGGAGGCTGGGACGCGCTGTGCGAACTACGACCGTGGAGAGCTGCACGTCGTTCAGCAGTTGCGGCACTCGCCGGAGCACTTCGGCGGCTTCTACCTCTCGCAGCCTAAGAGCGGTTCCACTGGCACGGTAGACCTGGACGCTGTGGTCGCCGAGGAGCTGACCGCACATCTCGGCGACGTCGGTCCGGTCGAGTTCGAGCTTCCCGACATCACCACAGGAGAGCGGCTGACTCGTCCGGTAGCCGTCGTGTTCACCTCGGCCCGAGGGAAGCTGCTGACCGACACTTACTGGTCGGAGTTGTGGGCGGGCTGGCGCGAGGCGGCCGGCTGGCCGAAGGAAGGAACCTTCCACTCCCTGCGTCACTTCTTCGCTACGACGCTGATGAGCAACGGCGTTGAGCCCCAGGAGGTGCAGAAGGCGCTACGGCACGCCAACTTGCGGATCACGCTGGAGACCTACGTCCACTGGCTGCCGAAGAAGGACCGCCCGCGCGGCCTGGTCGGCAACCTCCTGCGGCAGGCAGACGGCCAGCGGCGGGAACCCTCCACCGGCCAAGATCGGATCTAGGTTGTGCCCTGGTTGTGCCCGATGATCTTCACCAGACGTTTTCGCAGCTCAGAAGGGGTAAAGAGTGGGCCGCCAGGGACTCGAACCCTGAACCTATGGATTAAAAGTCCACAGCTCTGCCATTGAGCTAGCGGCCCGCGCGCTCAGGTTACCTGACAGTCGGCGATGCCGGCTCTCGGCTTCCGGCCGGTCGTCGCCACCTCGTCAGCGCACCTGATCAACACCAGACCGGCGCTGTGGCGGTGTCCGGGGCGGGGGATAGCCCCAGGTCGGCGATGTGGAGTGGGTCAAGCAGCGAGCCGTGGAGTGGGTCAAGCAGCGAGTGGGTGGAGTGGATCAAGAAACGGGCGGTGGAGCGGGTCGAGCGGTGGGCGGGCGTGCATGGCCAGGGGTGGTCGGGGAATGGAAACGGTCATGAGGGCGACCGGCAGCCCGGCCGTGGCGGCGTCCGGGGAGGAGATCGGGCCGGACGGCGTACGTCAGCCGGGCGGGGAGGTGCACGCCTGGCTGCCCGGCCAGAACCAGACGGTCTGCGGCCTGGCCCTGAGCCGTACCCGGCTGCGTCGCTTTCCGCACGTGCGCTTCGACTACTCGGGCACCGACGTGCTCACCGAAACTGACGCGGTGGGTTGGATCTGCCCGCGCTGCCTGGCGGCCACGACTGGCCGGCGCGGCAAGGAGAAGCACGGCTGGGTCCGGAACTCCCCTCGCCCTTGATCGACTCGGCTTCCGGGAGGGCGGGGCGTGCGAGTGGCCGGGACGCCCCGGTTTCCGGGAGGCCGAGTCGATCAAGCGGCCCGAAGCTGGGACGGACGGTGGTTGAGGGCCTGCTGGGCGGGTACGGGTCGGGCATGCGGATCGTGGTGGTGGGGGCGAGCGGCAACGTCGGTACGGCGGTGCTGCGGCGGCTGCGCCGGGAGCGCGGTGTGGAGTTGGCCGGGGTGGCTCGGCGGTTGCCCGGCCCGGATGCCGGTACGCCGTACGACCAGGTGGAGTGGCACTCCTGCGACATTGGCGCGCCGACTGCTCCGGCCCAGATGGCCGAGATCTTCGCCGGCGCGGACGCGGTGGTGCACCTGGCCTGGCAGATCCAGCCCAGCCACGATCAGCGGGTGCTGCGCCGGACCAACGTCGACGGCAGTCGGGCGGTGTTCGACGCGGTGGCGCGTGCCGGGGTGCCGGCGTTGGTGTACGCGTCGTCGGTCGGCACGTACGCGCCCGGTCCGAAGGACCACCCGATCAGCGAGCGGTGGCCGACCACCGGGGTGTCCGGATCGTCGTACAGCGAGCACAAGGCGGAGGTCGAGGCGCTGCTGGACGGGTTGGAGCGGGAGCACCCGGCCGTGCGGGTGGTACGGCTGCGGCCCGGGTTGATCTTCCAGAGGGACGCCGGCGTGGAGATCACCCGTTATTTTCTCGGCCCGTTCGCGCCGGTACGACTCCTGCGCTTCGGGCGGATTCCCCTCGTACCCACGAACCGGCGGCTGCGGATGCAGGCGGTGCATGCCGACGATGTGGCTGACGCGTACGCCAGGGCGGTCATGGGTGATGCGCGCGGCGCTTTCAATGTCGCCGCGGACCCCGTGCTGACTCCGGAGCTGGTGGCTCGGCACTTCCACGGTTGGACGGTGCCGGTCGCGGCGCCGGTGCTGCGGGTGGCGGCGGCCCTGACGTGGCGGGCGCGGCTGCAACCGGTCGACGCGGGCTGGGTCGAGCTGGGTCTGAACGCGCCGTTGATGTCCAGCGAGCGGGCGGAGACCGAGTTGGGTTGGACACCCAAGATCGACGCGCTGACCGCGCTCAAGGAGCTGTTTGCCGGCATGGCCGGTGGTGAACACACCGCCAGCCCGCCCCTGTCCGCCGCGTCCCAGCAGCCCGGCCGCCCCACCGGCCTCCTAGCGGGCAAACCCCCAGGCCAGGGCAACCCCTACTGACGGTGATCAAGAGGTTCGCGTCACCAGGCAGGCGAGATCTGACGCAAACCTCTTGATCACCGCGCCAAAAGGGCGGCGCTGAAGGGCGGTCAGCTCAGGTTTGCGCCCAGGAAGAAGATGCCGGGGTGGCCGGGGGTCTCGAACTTGCCGCTCGGGTTGCGGCCCAGGGTCGAGCTTTCGATCTTCATCGTGCCGGTGCGGTTGTTGCTGACGAAGAAGATCGCTCCGCCGCCCTCGTTGGCCTTGTTGTTCTCGATGATCGTGCCAGCGATGCGGACCGCGAACTCGTTGCCGTCGCAGTAGATCGCGCCGCCGCTGCCACCGCCGGGGCTGCCCGACTTGGCCGGGTTGGCGCCGTTGCCGATCGCCTCGTTGTTCCTGAACAAGCTGTTCAGCACCGTCCACGACACGCCGATGCTGCTCAGCGCCCCGCCGTTCGAGCAGGAGCCGCCGTCGAAGGTGCTGCTCACGACGTACACCGGCTTGTTCTCGTACTGGCTGAGCACCCGCACGGCCGCGCCGCCCAGGTCCGGGCCGGTGCGGTCGCAGCGGTTGTGGACGAAGCGTGAGTTGACGACCTTGAGCCGGCCACCACGTACGAAGATCGCGCCGCCGCCACCGCCCTCGGCCTTGTCGCCGGTGGAGTTGCCGTCGGCGAAGGTCAGGTTCTGCACGGTGAGTTGCGGGTGGTCCTGGTTCTGGCAGTGCGAAGTGGTCCAGCCCTGGGCCTCGTCGCAGGTGTTCATGTAGAGGATGCGGCGCTGCCCCTGGCCGCTGAGGGTGACCTTGCCACCGCCGTCCAGCACGACCCTGGGTCCGTTGGCGTTGCGGACCTTCGCGGTGGCGGCCATCTTGATCGTCACCGGGGCCGGTCCGCAGTTGAACGCGATGACACCACCGGCGGCGACGGCCTTCACCACGGCTGCCGAGGTGCAGCTCGCCGGGGTGCCGGTGCCGATGGTCCGGGTCGGCTTCGAGGTGTCCACGGCACGGGCCTCGGTGGGCACGCTCGCGTGGCCGTTCGGATTGCCGGCCGCGGCGACCTTCGCGGCGGGCTTCGGGCTGGCGCCGGCCCCCGGACCGCCGAGGGCGTCGCGTCCCGCCGGCACGACGTCCTGGTCGCCGGTCGCCACGCTCTGCGGCGTGGCGGTCGGCGTCGGCTTGTCGGACGCGCACGCGGGCAGGGTCGCGGTGGCGACACCGAGGACGAGCAGGGCGGCAAGCGACGTCATGCGCACCCCGTGACTCTAGGGCGTCGTGACGGCGGGTCGACGAATCAGCCGTGCCGGTTTAATGCGTCGCTGAGTAACGAACCGACGGACAACGGCCCGCGCGGGCCCGGTCAGGCGTGGGAGAGGGCGAACGCGGTCAGGAAGCCGGCGACCGTGATGAGACCGACGAGCAGGTGGGCGTCCTCGAACGCCTCCGGAACCATCGTGTCGGTGATCATGGCGAGGATCGCTCCGGCGGCCAGCGCGGTGATGGCGGCCAGCACCTCCGGTGGCGCGCCGCCGAGCAGCGTGTTGCCGACCAGCGCGGCGAGCCCGCTGATCAGCGCGATCCCGGTCCACAGCAGGAACACGTACCGTCGGGTCCGGCCGGCCTGGCGCATGCCGGCCGCGCTGGACAGCCCCTCCGGGATGTTGCTGAGGAACACCGCCACGACCGTGACCAGGCTGACCGCGCCGCCGGCCAGCAGGCTCGCGCCGATCACGACCGATTCGGGTACGCCGTCCAGGAGCGCCCCCACGGCGATGGCCGACCCGGACCCGGGGTGTTCACCCTCGGACGGCTGCTGACCGCCCGAGCGCTTTCGGTTCCGCGCGCCGCGCCGGGCCAGGGCCACGTTGGCGAGGGTGTACGCGCCCGCGCCGCCGGCCGCGCCGAGCACCGTGGGCAGCAAGCCGCCCTGGTCGTGCGCGACCTCGATCAGCTCGTACGCGACGGCGGAGAGCAGGACCCCCGCACCGAACGCCATGACCGACGCGATGAGTCGTTGGGGCACCCGCGCGAACCAACCGACCGCCGCACCGATCAGCAGCGCCGACCCGGCCAGCAGTCCCCATCCACCCGCCTGTAACCACTCTGGCATTCCGGGGACCGTACCCGCTCGGGTGGGGACGGCAAAACGTGCTCAGAAGTCGGCGAAGAGGTACGGCACCGCGCGCGGGAAGATGCCGCGCAGCTCGGCGGCGGCGTCGACCGGGACCTCGCCCAGCCCTCGCAACGGCAGCTCCGACGGGTCCAGCACTCCGTACGCCAGGGCGGAGAGTCCCGCCGCGGTGAGCGTGGTGGTGGGCGCCGGGCCGCTGTCGCCGGCAACGACCTCCAGGATGCCGGCCGTGCCGTCCAGCAGGTGCGTGCCGGCGAGCCAGCGGTCCCCGGTCAGCTCGACCCGGACCCGGCCCGCCCCGACGGGCAGCCCGTGCAGCGCGTCCAGCGACAGGAGCCGGGCCATCGGCGCCGACGAGCCCGGACGGCCCGCCCGCGCCTCGACGTGTACGTCCAGGTCGGTGAGCCACAGCTCGGGCAGCTCGTCCGGCGGGACCTGGACGCTCACCCGTTCGACCTGGTCGACGTGCCGGGCGAGGAACTGCAGCAGCAGCATCCGGGCGAGCGGGTCGGTGGCGAGCAGTTCGCTGCCGTGCAACGTGCCGCCGTGCTCGTCGATCCGGTAGGTGAGCGCGCCGGTCACCTCGCCGTCCACCCGGGCGGTGAGCAGCCAGTGCTCGTCGCGGTCGCGCAACCCGACCGCCCGGTAGTCCGGGAACAGCGAGAAACCGTGCCGGTCCCGCAGGCAGCGCTCGGTGAACGCGCGCCACGTCGGGTAGCCCGCCCCGATCCGCTCCCAGCCCACCTCTCCGGGGAGTTCGGCGCGCAGGAGTGGCCCCAGATCGGCAGGGGTGAAGGTGACCGTGCGCGGCTTGGGCAGCCCCACGTAGCCGAACCGGGCGTAGAAGCTGGGCCGGAACGGGTAGAGCGCGCTGACCGTGTGCCCCTCGTCGCGCATCTCGTCGAGTAGCTGGTGCAGCAGCGTCCGTACGTGCCCCTGCCGGCGGGCCAGCGGATGGGTGGCCACCCCGGCGACGCCGGCCATCGGCAGCACCACGCCCCGCAGGTTCTGCCGCATCGCAATGGCCGAGGCGGCGGCGAGCGTGTCGCCGCCCTCCTCGACGATGAGCGTCGTGTTGCCCTCGCTGTAGGGCAGGTAGTCGCGGAACTGCTCGACCCGGGCGGCACCCAGCGGTGACGACTCGAACGCGTAAGCGGCCAGCGGGAAGCTGGTGGTGAGGCGGTCCTCGGCGGACACCCGGCGGATGGTCATCCGCTCATCTCAACCCGTCGAAATGAGCGGAGCAACCGGATTGGCCGGATCGGGTCAGCGGGTGGTGACGTCCGAGACGACGACCGTGACGTTGTCGGGAGCGCCGGCGTGGTGAGCCAGCTTCACCAACTGCTCGCCGCACTGCTGCCGGTCGGAGTACATGCCCAGCGCCGCCGCGATGTCGTTCTCCTCGACGTAGTCGGAGAGCCCGTCGCTGCACAGCAGCAGCCGGTCGCCGGGGACCACGGTGAGGACGCCGACCGCCGGTGGGGTGTCCGCGCCCTGCACGGCCCGGGTCACCAGGGAACGCTGCGGGTGGTGCCGGGCCTGGTCGGGGGAGAGGGTGCCCTGGTCGACGAGCGCCTGCACGAACGTGTCGTCACGGGTGAGCTGGGTCAGCTCCCCGTCGCGCAGCAGGTAGCAGCGGGAGTCGCCGACCTGGGCCAGCACCAGCGTCTCGGTGGCCAGCAGCGCGGCGGTGAGCGTGGTGCCCATCCCCTCGCGGGCCGGGTCGACGGTGATGGCGGCGTGGATGCGCTGGTTGGCGGTGCTCACCACGGCACGGAGCGCGTCTGCGGCCTCGTCCGGGTCGGTGGGCGGCGTCAGCTCGTCGAGGATGCGGATCACGATCTCGCTCGCCACCTCGCCCGCGGGCAGGCCACCCATGCCGTCGGCGACGGCGATCAGGCGGTCACCGGCGAGGGCCGAGTCCTCGTTGTTGGTGCGGACCAGGCCGATGTCGTTGAGGATGGCCGAGCGGAGGATCAGCGTCATGGTGCAAGCTTGCCAAGAACACCCCGCCTTCGTCTCTACGCACTACTGCGTAGGGTTGAGAAATGATGCCGGTGTCCATGGTCGGACGCGCCGGCGAGCTCGCCGAGCTCGACCGGGCATGGTCCGCCGTGGCGGCCGCCGAGCGCCGCGCGCCGACCGTCGCGGTGCTCACCGGCGCGGCCGGCGTGGGTAAGAGTCTGCTGGTAGCCGCCGCGGTGGACGCCTTCATTCCGCGTCCGGCAGTGGTGCTCTCGGGAGCCGCCCGGGTGCACGGCCCAGCCCCGTACGACTGGTTGGCGGCGGTGCTCACCGGCCGCGACACCGGATCGCTCGCCCTGCCGGCCGACGCGCTGGCGTGGCTCGCCCAGCAGCCCACCGCGCCCCGCGAGCGGTACGCCCCGGGCACCCTGCTGCGTCTCGCCGTCCGTACCGTCCAGTTGCTGGTGGGCACCGGCCCGGCCGTGCTGGTCGTGGACGACCTGCACGCGCTCGACCCGGCCAGCGTCAACCTGGTCGGTGAGCTGGCCACCGTGGCCGAGCTGCCGGCGCTGCTGGTCGTCGCCAGCCGGCCCGCCGCCGACGCGGTGGCCCCGGATCTCACCCGCCGCGCGTTGGCGCGCCTGTGCGGGGTACGCGGCGTCATCCGTCAACACCTCGGCCCGCTGCGCCCGGCCGAGGTCGCCGAAGTGCTGACCCAGGTGTACGCGGACGGCAGCCCGTCGGAACGGCTGGTCACCTCGGTCTGGCGACACACCGGCGGCAACCCGTACGCGTTGACCGAGTTGCTGGCCGCGTACGCCGGGGAGGGGCCGGACGCGTTGCTGCGGCGGTTACCCGGACCGCGTACGCACCTCGGCCCGGCGGCGGCGGTCGATGTCGAGTTGACCGCCCGGGAGGTCGAGGTGCTGGGCTGCCTGGTCAACGGGATGTCGAACAAGCAGGTCGCGAAGGCGCTGGGCATCTCGGTCCGCACGGTGACCGTGCACGTGTCGAACCTGCTGCGCAAGACCGGTTCGGCGTCGCGGACCGAGGTGGCGCTCTGGGCGGTACGTCGGCGGTTGCCGGTCCCCGCCCCGGTGGACTGAGCCGGGCTCAGCGGCGGGGGTAGCGCAGCAGCAGGCTCGCGGCGACCTCCTCGTCGCCCACCGCCGCGTACGTGTGCGGCACGTCGGAGACCCAGCGGAGGTGATCGCCGGCCGGGGCGGTCAGTGGCGCGTCGGCCGGGCCGGCCCGCAGCACCCCGGCGAAGACGGTGATGTGTTCGGTGACGCCCGGCTGGTGGGCGGGGGAGGTCTGCACGACGCCCGGCGCGACGCGCATCCGGTACAGCTCGTAGGTCGCGTCGGTGTCGGTGAACACCTCCAGCAGGGTGGCGGTGACGGCGGTGCCGTGCGCGACGGGCCCGGGTGCCGGATCGGCGAGCAGGGCGGTGAACGGTACGCCGAGCTGCGCCGTGACGGCCCAGAGCGTCTCCAGGGTCGGGTTGCGGGTGCCGTTCTCCAGGCCGGACAGGGTCGCCTTTCCGATGCCGGCGCGCCGGGCCAGTGTGGACAGCGAGATCTCGCGCTCCTCGCGCAGGGCGCGTACGCGCCGACCGACGACGGCGGGGTCCACGTCGAGGCCCGGTCGGCCCGCTGGTGGTTGCTGCGGCATCCGGCTATCGTGCTACACGCTGTCGTTCCGTAAACGGAACGCTCGAAGGGTGGTGGCATGGGCGGGCGCGCGCAACCGGTGCTGGCCGGCGTGGTGACCGCGCTGGTCGGCTTCGCCAGTTCGTTCACCGTCGTGCTGGCCGGGCTCCGCGCGGTCGGCGCGTCGGACGCGCAGGCGGCCTCCGGCCTGCTGGCCCTCTGCGTGACGTGCGGGCTCGCCGCCGCCTGGCTGGGCTGGCGGCACCGTATCCCGATGAGCGTCGCCTGGTCGACGCCGGGCGCGGCCCTACTGGTGGCGACCGGGCCGCCGCCCGGAGGGTGGCCGGTCGCGGTGGGTGCCTTCCTCGTCTCCGGCCTGCTGATCGTCGCGGCCGGTCTCTTCCCGCCGCTGAGCCGGGCGGCGGCCGCCATCCCCAAGCCGGTCGCCGGCGCGATGCTCGCCGGAGTGCTGCTGCCACTGTGCACCGCCCCGGTCCGGGCGCTCGTCGAGCTGCCCACCGTGGCCGGCCCGGTGGTGGCCGGCTGGCTGCTGCTGCACCGGTTCGCCCGCCGCTGGGCGGTGCCCGGCGCGCTGCTGGTGGCAGTGGTGGCGATCGCGCTGACCGCGCCGCCGGCCGGCCTGAGCGGTGCCGCGCTGATCCCGTCGGTCACCCTGACCGTGCCCGCCTGGAACGCGTCGGCGCTCGTCGGACTGGCCCTTCCGCTGTTCCTGGTCACGATGGCGGCGCAGAACGTACCCGGCATGGCGGTGCTGGTCGGCTACGGTTACCGGCCGCCGTTCGGCGCCGCGCTGCGAGCCACCGGGCTGGCCAGCCTGCTGGCCGCTCCCGCCGGCGGACACGCCGTGAACCTCGCGGCGATCACCGCCGCGCTGGCCGCCGGCCCCGACGCCCATCCGGACCCGGAGCGCCGGTGGGTCGCCTCGGTCACCGCCGGCGTCGGGCTCGCCCTGCTCGGGCTGGGCGCTGGCGTCGCTACAGCCCTGGTCGCGGTCGCGCCGCCGATCCTCATCGAGGCCGTCGCCGGACTGGCCCTGCTGGGCGCGCTCGCCACCGCGCTCGCCGCGGCGGTGACCGACCCCCAGGCCCGGGAGGCCGCCGTGGTCACCTTCGTGGTGACGGCGTCCGGGGTGACGCTGATCGGCGTGGGAGGCGCGTTCTGGGGGCTGGTCGCCGGCTGCCTCATGCTGCTGCTCTTCCGCCGCCGCCCGACCCGGCCCGTGTCGCCTACCCCGACCGAGCCTTCCGGCCTGATCCACTCGGGTTCGTGAAAGGCGGGGTGTCCGGGCTGCGGTGACGCCCCGGTTTGCGTGAACCCGGTGTCGATCAGGGCGACGGGCTCACCCCTCGGCTGGCAGGTCGGCCACGCCGACAGCGAGTCGTACCCGACCCTCCGCTACGGCGGCGATCCGGTCGGCCGGGACGTACACGGCACCGTCGGCCGACTCGGTGGAGACCTTCAGGTAGCCGGTGTGCAACAGACGCGCCGCCAGGTCGGCCGGCACGTCCGGCTCCTCGACCGCCGTCGCCTCGATCAGCTCGTCCAGGCTGCTGCCCGGGTCGGCAGTCGGGGTCTGCACCGTCACCGCGTTCGGGTCGCCCCGCTGGACCAGGTCCACGGTCCCGATCTCGGTGCCGGCGACGTCGATCACCGGCATCCCGGTGGTGATCCGAGAGATGGTCACCTGCTGCTCGTCCTGCTGGTCCATCTCTCAGCGGTTCCCGGGGCGGCGCGCCACTAAACGCCGCCTCCGGAGCCGCGCACTCAACTGGTGGGGAGAGTCCAGCCGCCCGGTGGGCGCGGGGACAGCTCCCGCCAGGTGTCCGTGCCGTCGAGCAGCGCCCGGACGGTCTCCTCGGCCTCGTCCGCGCTGCCGTACTCGTAGAACCGGGAAATGCCCTCGGCGCCGCCGGCCCGCTGCTCGACATGCCACCGATCGGCGTCCACCCGGAGGAAGACGTCCCGCCGGGCCAGCCGCCCCCATTTCCCGTTCCACCAGTGCTTCCGCTGCTCCATGGCGGGACTCTATCGAACACACGTACGAGAAGGTGCGGCCCCTGCGGGATTCCCGCAGGGGCCGATGTGCATCCGTTCGGGTCAGCGCTGCGTCGGCGGTTCCGTCCGGCGGCCCAGCACGTCGTCCAGCGCCCCGCGCTGCTGGCCCGGGGTGGTGTGACCGGCGGAGACCAGCGCGTCCCGGATCTCGGTGAGCAGCTTGACCTCCTCGCTCGGCGCGGCCGGCGGCGGCTCCTCGCCCCGCTGCCGCCGCTCGGCCAGCTTGTTCATCGGGAACACCACGAAGAAGTAGAGCACCGCGGCGGTGAGCAGGAACGTGATCACGGCGTTGATGAATGCCGCCCAGTCCACGTAGTTGCCCTCGCTGAGCTTCCACCTCCCGGCGCTGAGGGCGGTGCCCCCGCCGATCGCCTTGATCAGGGGTTCGAGGAACGACTTGGTGAGTTGGGTGACCACGCCCGTGAACGCGGCGCCGATCACGATGCCGACCGCCAGGTCGACGACGTTGCCGCGCATGATGAAGTCTTTGAAGCCCTTGAGCATCCGTACTCCCGAGGTGTCCGATTTTCCGTCGCGGACAACCTATGCCCCAGTGGGAAGCTCCAGAAAAGCGCCGGCCTCGATCGCCGCGCGGCCGGGGTCGCCGGCCCGGATCGCCTCGACCAGCCGAGTGTGATCGACATAGCGCTCGGGGGTCAGTGCGTCGCCCATCACATGAGCGAGAGTGCCGTGTAGGGCGGTGCCGACCGAGGCGTACAGGTCGGCGAGCATCGAGTTGTGCGCGGCGGCGACCACCGCGACGTGCAGCGCCGCGTCGGCCTCGATGAACACGTCGACCCGGCCGCCGCGCCAGGCCGCCTCGCGGTCGGCGAGCGCGCCGTCGAGCTCCACCAGGTCCTCCGGTGTACGCCTCAGCGCGGCAAGCCGGGCAGCCTCCACCTCGAACGCGCGTCGCACTTCGACGGCCTCGACCATCCGGTCGTCGCCGAGCCGTCGCGCCACGACCGGCGCCAGTTCGTCGGTGGACACCACGTACGTGCCGGAACCCTGCCGACATTCCAGCACCCCGGCGTGCACCAGGGCACGGACCGCCTCGCGGACCGTGTTGCGCCCCACGCCCAGGGCGGCCACGAGTTGGGGTTCAGTGGGAATGCGCCCACCGACCGGCCATTCCCCGCCCAGGATCCGGGCCCGGAGCTGCTCGATGGTCTGCCGGACGCGGTGGCCGCGGGGTGCCACCGGTGGCGGCGTGGAGGGGGAATCGACCGAGAGTGGCACTGGTTACACCCCCGGTCTCAAATTCATCCCATGACTATAGGTTAATGGTCATGAACACGCCACCCGTCGCCGCTCCGGCCCCACCCCCTCCCGGCGTCGTCGACACCAGTCCGGGACCTGAGTCCGCAGGCAGTCGCACCCGCCCGGCGACCGGTGGCGCGCTTGTACTGGTCGCGATGCTGCTGGTCGCACTCAACCTGCGCACCCTGGTGACGAGCCTCGGCGCCCTGCTCGACGAGGTCCGCGATGGGCTGGGATTCTCCGGAGCCATGGCCGGCCTGGTCACCACCCTGCCGACCATCGCGTTCGCCGGCCTCGGCGCTCTCACCCCGTGGCTGGTGCGTCGGGTGGCTCCCGCCCGGGTGCTTGTGGTCGCCATGCTGGCCCTCACCGCCGGCCAGGTCCTCCGGGCCGTCACCGAATCCGCCTGGATCTTCGTGCTCACCAGCACGCTGGCACTGGCCGGCATCGCGGTCGCCAACGTCCTGATGCCGATGCTGGTCAAGCAGCACTTCCCGCACCGCACCGGTCTGGTCACCGGGGCGTACACGATGGCGTTGACCCTCGGGACCTCGGTCGCCGCGGCGGCCGCCGTGCCGATCGCGCATGCCTTTGGCTCCTGGCGCGCTGGGCTGGGCATCTGGGCCGGGCTGGCCGCGCTGGCCGTACTCCCGTGGGTGCCGCTGGCGCTGCGGACCCGAGCCGACGCACGACGCGCGGCCCCGACGGGCTCCGCCGTGCCGACACGGGTGCGGCCGGCGCGGACGCGCCTGGGCTGGGCGATGGCCGTGTACTTCGGGGCGCAGTCGCTCAGCGGGTACGCGGTCATGGGTTGGTTGGCCCAACTGTTCCGGGACGCCGGTTACCGGCCGGAGTCGGCCGGACTGCTGCTGGCCGGTGTGACCGCGCTCGGCGTGCCGATCGCGCTGCTGATGCCCACCATGGCCGGTCGGCTGGACACCTTGCGCCCACTGGTGATCGGGCTGTCCGTCGCGTCGGCTCTGGCCTACCTGGGCCTGGCAGTCGCCCCGCACGGCGGTGCCCTGCTCTGGGTGTTCCTGTTGGCGATCGGCCAGGGCTCGTTCCCGATGATCTTGGCTGCCCTCGGCCTGCGCGCGCGCACCGCCGAGGGGACCGTCGCGCTCTCCGCGTTCGCGCAGAGCACCGGGTACGTGATCGCCGCCCTCGGCCCGCTGACGGTCGGCATCCTCTACGAGATCACCGGCGGGTGGACGGCGCCGATCGGGTTCCTGCTGGCCGCGCTCGCCGTGCAGACGGCGGCGGGCATGGCGATCGCCCGTCCCCGCTACGTCGAGGACGAGGTCGAGGACGAGTAGGTCGAAACGGTGGTCAGGAGGACGCAGGTGTCGGTTCGCCGGCGACGGCCTCGTCCACCGTCGGATAGGTGTGCAGCACCTCGACGAGCCCGCTCACCTCGAGGATGCGCAGCACGCCACGCTGGGGGGCGGCCAGCCGCACCACACCGCCGGCCTCGTCGCAGCTGTTCTTGGCGCGAACGAACACCGACAGACCGGTCGAGTCGCAGAACGAGACGTCCGCCAGGTCGAACACCAGCCGGTTACGGCCCTTGTCGAGCAGGTCGGTGATCTGGTCCTGCAACTGCGGTGCGGTTGCCATGTCCAGCTCGCCCGCGACCGACACGACGACCACGTCGCCGCGTTGTTCCGTGTGCACCGTCAGGGACATTCGCCAGACCTCCTGTTATCGGGGGAACGGTATCCCACGACCGGGGTCGCGCGCCGAACGGGAGCCGGCAACCGGTGGTCATGGTCATTCCATTGCTACGGAGCAAGTAGTTGTGCAGACCCCGGTGATAGAGTCCGGCCGGTCCAGGTCGAGGGGGGTTTTCGCGATGGCGTTGAACGCCGAGGAAAGTGGTCGGCTCGCCGCACTGCTGGGCGGCCACGCCGAGCAGGTCACGCAGCGGTGGACCGACATCGTTGCCAGCTCGCTACGGGGTCGGCTGAGCCACGCCGAGCTGCGCCGACAGGTCGAGGACCTGCACCGGGTGATCATCGGTGCCGCCGAGCAGGGCGGCTTCGACCTGTCCGCCGAGAGCGCCGGCGAGCTGCGCGCCGCGCTGTCCGAGCTGTCGCGGGGGCGGGCCCGACAGGGCTTCTCCGCCACCGAGACGACGATCAGCGTCTTCGCGCTCAAGGACGTGCTGGCCGACCTGGTGCAGGAGTCCGGCACCGCCGACGCGCTGCACGACTACGTCGCCTTCTCCAAGCTGGTCGACGAGCTGGGCCTGTTCACCTTCGAGAGCTTCGTCCGCACCCGCGAGAGCCTGATCGCCGACCAGGCCGAGCAGCTGCTCGAACTCTCCACCCCGGTGGTCAAGCTCTGGGAGGGCGTGGTCGCCGTCCCGCTGGTCGGCACCCTGGACTCGGCCCGCGCCCAGGTGGTCATGGAGCGGTTGCTCCAGACCCTTGTCGACACCGGCTCGCCGTACGCGATCATCGACATCACCGGCGTACCGGCGGTGGACACCCAGGTCGCCCAGCACATCCTGAAGACCGTGGTGGCCGCCCGGCTGATGGGCGCCGACTGCATCATCTCCGGCATCCGGCCGCAGATCGCCCAGACGATCGTGGCGCTCGGCATCGAGTTCGGTGACATCGCCACCAAGGCCAGCCTCGCCGACGCGCTGCGCCACGTGCTGCGGCTCACCGGCGTCGAGACCGCCCGCCGTCAGTCACGCAGGGACGCCTGATGGAACGCGTACCGATCCTCAAGATCGGTGACATCCTGCTCGTCTCCATCCAGCTCGACATGTCCGACCAGACGGCGCTCCAGCTCCAGGACGATCTCGCCGAGCGGATCGTGGCCACCGGCTGCCACGGCGTCATCATCGACATCACCGCGCTGGACATCGTCGACTCGTTCGTCGGTCGGATGCTCTCCACCATCGCATCGATCTCCAAGGTCCTCGACGCGGAGACGGTCGTGGTCGGCATGCGGCCCGCCGTCGCCATCACACTTGTCGAACTGGGGCTGTCGCTGAACGGCATCCGTACCGCGCTGAACGTCGAGCGCGGCATGGAGCTGATCGCGGCGGCCAACGCCGACGAGCTCGCCTACCAGCTCGACGACGATCCGGACGCCGAGACGGCCACGCCGTGACCACGGGCATCGACCTGGGCCACCCGCAGGCGCAGTCGGTCCGCAGCGACGAGGACGTGGTCCGCGTGCGGCAACTCGTCCGTGCGGTGGCGGTCGCCGTCAAGCTGTCGCTCGTCGACCAGACCAAGGTGGTCACCGCGGCGAGCGAGCTGGCCCGCAACACACTGGTCTACGGCGGCGGTGGCACGGTGGAGGTCACGACCGTCGACAACGGCCGACGCAAGGGCCTGCGGATCGTCTTCGCCGACTCCGGCCCGGGCATCGCGGACCTCGATCTCGCCCTGACCGACGGTTACACCACCGGCGGCGGCCTCGGCCTCGGCCTCAGCGGGTCCCGCCGACTGGTCGACGAGTTCGAGATCGAGACGTCGGCGGAGAACGGGACGCGGATCACCGTCACCAAGTGGTCCCGGTGAACGGCGACGCTGTCACCGACAGTGGCATCTGGTTCCGCGTGGAGGCCAGCAGCGCGGCCAGCGCCGTACGACGCGCCGCGGAACGCCTCGGCGAGCAGATCGAGATGGGTGCGGCCCGCATCGCGGACCTGGCCATCGTCGCCGCCGAACTGACGAGCAACCTCGTCAAGCACGCCGACAACGGCGTCCTGCTGCTGCGGCCGGTCCGCCGTGCCGGGCAGGCCGGCGTGGAGCTGATCGCCATCGACTCCGGGCCCGGTATGGCCGACCTCACCGTCTCCTCCCGGGACGGCCACTCCACCACCGGCACGCTCGGCATCGGCCTCGGCGCCATCGTCCGGCAGACGAGCTGGTTCGACGGGTACTCCCTGCCCGGCAAGGGGACCGTCTTCGCCGTCCAGGTCTGGCCGGCCGAATCGGCGTCACCGTCCTGGGCCGGTGGTCTCACCCGGCCGATCCCCGGCGAGACGGTCAGCGGCGACGGGTACGCCGTCCGGCTCGCCGACGGCCGGCGCCAGGTGCTCGTCAGTGACGGTCTGGGGCACGGCCCGCTGGCCGCCGCCGCCACCGAGGCCGCGCTCGCCGCCTTCCGCAACGCTCCGGCTGGCGCCCCGGCGGCCGTGGTCAACCACCTGCACCGCAGCATGTCGCACACCCGTGGTGCGGCGCTCGCGGTCGCCGAACTGGCGGACGGCGTGCTGCACTACGCGGGGCTCGGCAACATCTCCGGCGTGATCGTCGACGGTGACGGCCAGCGCCGGGGGCTCGTGTCGCTACCCGGCATCGCCGGCCACCAGCGGCCGACGGTGCGCGGCTACGACTACCCGTTCGGGCCCGGCTCCCGGCTCGTCATGCACAGCGACGGCGTCGTCGACCGTTGGCGGTTGGCCGACTATCCGGGCCTCGTCGAACGGTCCCCGCTGGTGCTGGCGGCAACCCTGCTGCGCGACGCCGGAACGCGGCGCGACGACGCCTGCGTCCTGGTGGCGAGGTCCGGGCATGAGCGTTGATCCGGCCTCGGTGCCGCTGTTACAGATGGCGCTGCGCGTCGAACAGGACATCTTCGTCATCCGCCAGCGCGGCCGCGAGGTGGCCGGCGTGGTGGGCCTCGAACACCAGGATCAGGTGCGGATCGCCACGGCTCTCAGTGAGGTCGCCCGGGACCTGCTGCGGCTGACCGGCGGCGCGGACGTCACCTTCCACATCGACGCGGGGTCCGACGGCCGCTTCCACCTCCGCGCCGACCTGGCGCCCGTGGCCCAGCTACCCGACGGCCGCTACGAGCCGCAGTCCGGTGCGGTGTCCCGCCTGGTCGACACTCTGAGCGTCACGACGGTCGAGGGGGTTACGGTCGTAAGGATGTCCCGCAGAGTCCCGGCGAACGCGCCGATCCCGACCCCGGAGCGGCTGACCGAGTTCCGTGCCGAACTCGGTCGCATCGCGCCGGGCAGCGCGCTTGACGAACTGACCGTGCAGAACGGGCAGCTCATCGCGGCACTCGACGAGGTACGCAGCCAGCGCGACGAGCTGGCCGTACTGAACGAGGAACTGGCCGAGACCAACCGTGGTGTGCTGGCGCTCTACAACCAGCTCACCGAGGAGCTGGAGGAGACCAACCGCGGGGTGGTCGCCCTCTACGCCGAGCTGGACGAGAAGTCGGCTCAACTGCGCGCCGCGAGCGAGTCGAAGAGCCGGTTCCTGGCCAATGTGAGCCACGAGCTGCGTGCCCCGGTCACCGCGATCATCGGGCTGGGGCGCCTGCTCGCCGACTCCTCCTCCGACCCTCTCACCACCGAACAGGTCCGCCAGGTCGGTCTCATCCGCTCCTCGGCGGAGGATCTGCTCGGGCTGGTGAACGAACTGCTGGACCTCGCCAAGGCCGAGTCCGGCCGGATCGAGCCGGACTGGGCGGACGTGGACCTGCGCTCGGTCTTCGGCCAGCTGCGCGGCACCATGCGGGCGCTGGCCACCCGGCCCGAGGTGGAGTTGACGGTCGAGGAGCCGACCGCGCCGGCCGTGCTCCGCACGGACGAGGTGCTGCTCGGACAGGTGCTGCGCAACCTGCTGCACAACGCGTTGAAGTTCACCGAACGTGGCGAGGTACGGCTGAGCGCCCGACGCCGCGACGACCGCTGGAACTTCGAGGTCAGCGACACGGGTCCGGGCATCGCGCCCGAGCTGCAAGATCGGATCTTCGAGGAGTTCTACCAGGTGCCGGGCGCGACCCGGGTCGGCGGCACCGGTCTCGGCCTGCCGTACGCGCGGCGACTGGTGACCCTGCTCGGTGGCACGTTGGAGCTCGCCAGCGAGCCCGGCCGGGGCAGTACGTTCACCGTCTCCCTGCCCACAGGCGGAGCGTGACGGTGGACGGCGGGCCGACGACCGTCCTGGTGGTCGATGACAGTCGTACCAAGCGTTACCTGCTGGTCAGTTGGCTCAGTCGGGCCGGGTACACCGTGCTCGAAGCGGAGAGCGGCACCGAGGCGCTGGCCCGGGTCGAGACCGACCGGGTCGACCTGGTGGTGCTCGATGTCCGGCTACCCGACCTGAGTGGCTACGAGGTGTGCGAGCGGATCAAGGCGGCACACCCGGCGATGCCGGTGATCCACGTCTCCGCGCACGCCGTGGACGTCGCCGACCGGGCACAGGGGCTGACCCGAGGTGCGGACGCCTACCTGGCCGAGCCGATCGAGCCGGAGGAGCTGATCGCCACCTCCCGGGCCGTCCTGCGCTACTACCAGGCCCGGCAGCGTGCCGAACTGCTCGCCGAGCGGCTGCTGGGCCTCGCCGACACCACCGTCGCGGTGCACGCCGCATCGACCTTCGCGCGGCTGCTCGAAGTCGCCGCGGAGGGGGCCGCGCAGATCTTCAAGAGCCCCGCCGCCGTGATCGCCGAGACGTTCGACGGTGACTGCATCGCGGGTGTCTGCGCAGGCCCCGGCGCCGACGCCGCCATCGTGCCGTGGGTCGTCGACGACACCGGAGTGCCCACCGGTGCCACCGTCCGGGTGGAACCCCCGGAGAACTGGGGACTGCTCACCTGGCCCGCGGACGACACCGTGACCGTGGCCGCGGCCCGGCTGCGCGAGGACCGGGCACCGCTGTACGTGGTGGTCCCCACCGCCACCCAGACCGCCCGAACTCCCGTGCTCGTGCAGCTCGCCCAGGCGGTGGCGGCTGCGGTCGAGGCACAGCGCTCCTTCGACGAGGAGCACCGGATCGCCGTCACACTCCAGCGCAGCCTGCTCCCGCGCAGCCTGCCCACGGTCGCCGGACTGGACCTCGCGGTGCGCTACGAGCCTGCCAGCGCCCAGACCGAGGTGGGCGGCGACTTCTATGAGCTGGTGATGCTCGACGGCCACCTCCTGCTGGCGATCGGCGACGTCGCAGGCCACTCGCTGCACGCGGCCACCGTGATGGCCGAGCTGCGGCACGCGGTGCGGGCGTACGCCGTCGAGGGGCACCAACCCGGCGAGATCCTGCACCGTGTCAACGAGCTGATGCGTACCCTGCTGCCGGACGAACTGGCCACGCTCTGCGTCCTGCTGCTGCACCCGCCGAGCGGGCGGGTCCGGCTGGCCAGCGCCGGTCATCTGCCGCCGCTGCTGCACCGCGACGGCACCATCGAGTTCGTGCAGCACTCGGCACCCCTGCTCGGCGTCCGCGCGCCCCGACCGGCCGACCTGGAGTTCGTCGTGCCGGCCGGTGCCACGCTGGTGTTCTACACCGACGGGCTGATCGAGCGCCGGGACGCCACCATCGACGAGGGGTTGGCCGCGCTGGCCGCGGTGTCGGCCACGGTGGACGACAACCTGGACGACTTCTGCGCCCGCCTGCTTGTCGAACTGGCCCCCGACAAGATCCAGGACGACGTAGCCGTAGTAGTCCTCCGCCGCCACTAACACCCCACCTTCTGGGCCGTTGATCATGAAGTTGTTGTTCCCTGGGCCGGCGTGTCAGGGCAATAACTTCATGATCAACGGTGCGAGGTGGGTGGGTTGTTGACTTGGGTATTCGCTGGGTGAATAGTGGGGCGGGTGTCTACGCCGCATGTTCTGCTCGGGTTGCTGGCTGGGGGGAGTCGGCACGGGTACGAGCTCAAGCGTGCGCATGACCAGCGGCTGCCACGGGCTCGACCGTTGGCCTTCGGGCAGGTCTACGCGACCCTCGGTCGCCTTGAGCGGGACGGCCTGGTGGCCACTGCGGGTCAGGACCGCGCCTCCGGTCCGGACCGCACGGCGTACGCGCTGACCGACGAGGGCCGGTCCACGTTGGATCGCTGGCTGTCGGCTGTGGAAGCACCGATGCCGTACGTGGCCAGCACCCTGTTCGCCAAGGTCGTGGTGGCGCTGCTGGTCGCCGACGTCGACCGGGCCCGGTCGTACCTGGTCGCCCAACGCGCCGCACACACCGCGCGGCTGCGGGAGCTGACGGCGGTCAAGACCGCCCCGGCCGCCACCCTCAACGACGTGGTCGCGGCCGACTTCGCGATCTCCCACCTCGACGCGGACCTGCGGTGGTTGCACACCACCCTGGGCCGGGTCGCCGACTGGCACCGGGAGGTGCACGCGTGACGCAACTCCAGGCTCGCGGCGTGGTCCGGGCGTACGGCCAGACGCCCGCCCTGCGCGGTGTGACGTTCGACGTGGCCGAGGGCGAGATCGTCGCGGTCACCGGCCCGAGTGGCTGCGGCAAGTCGACCCTGCTGCACTGCCTGGCCGGGATCCTCCGTCCCGACGCGGGCGAGGTCACCTGGCGCGGCAACCGGATCGACACCTGGTCGGAGGCGGCCCGGTCCCGGCTACGACGCACCGAGTTCGGCGTGCTGTTCCAGTTCGGGCAGTTGGTCGCCGAGCTGACCGCCGCCGAGAACGTGGCCCTGCCCCTGCTCCTCGCCGGCACGGGGCGGCGAGAGGCACGGACGGCGGCGCTCACCTGGCTGGAACGGTTCGGGGTGGCCGACATGGCCGACCTCCGGCCCGGTGGAATGTCCGGCGGTCAGCAGCAGCGGTGCGCAACGGCACGGGCCCTGGTCACCGAGCCACGGGTGCTCTTCGCGGACGAGCCGACCGGCGCGCTGGACACGCTCACCGGCGAGCAGGTCCTCACTCAACTCGTCCGGCTCGCACGTGAGCAACGGACCTCCGTCGTACTGGTCACGCACGAGCCGCGGATCGCCGCGTACGCCGATCGGGAGATCGTGCTGCGCGACGGCCTGGTGGACCACACCGGCCTGGGGCTCGACGTGCCGTTGGCGGGCGGCGCCCGGTGAGGCCGGCGACGCTGGTGCGGCTCGCGCTGGCCGGTAACCGGACCGACACGGCGCGGGTGGTGCTGACCGCGCTCAGTGCCCTGCTGGCGACGCTGGCCGGGCTGGCGGCGCTCACCGTGCTGGCCATTCAGAAACCGGCCGGTGACGCCTGGGCGGAGTCCGAGCAGTACCGCAACGCGCTGCTGCGGGAGCCGGGACTGCGTGGCGGGACGGCGTTCGCGCTGCTGATGCTGGCCGTCCCGGTGCTGGCGCTGGCCGGCCAGTGTGCCCGGCTCGGCGCGCCCGCCCGGGACCGGCGGCTCGCCGCGCTCCGGCTTGCCGGCGCCACCCCCGGTCAGGTCACCCGCCTGGCGGTGCTGGAGACCGGCCTGGCCAGCCTGCTCGGCACCCTCGCGGGGCTGGGTGTCTACCTGGTCGGCCGCGAGCTGCTGCACCGGCCCGACGGCCAGGGTCGGCTGGCCCTACCCACCGACGTGCTGCCGCCGGTCGGCGCGCTGGTCGCGGTGGTGCTGGGTCTGCCGGTCATCGCGGCGCTGGCCACCGTCCTGATGCTGCGGACGGTCACGACCAGCCCACTCGGGGTCAGTCGCAAGGCCACCCGCGAACGGGGTCCGCGCCCCTGGGCCGGGCTGCTGATCGGCCTGGGCCTGGCCTCCTTCGTCGCCGTACGACCGGTGGTGTACCGGTTCGAGGGCAACGGCGTGGTGTTGGGCTGGCTGGTGCCGCTGCTGTTCCTGGTCGGTGGGCTCACCGCGATGATCGGGGTGGTCATCGGCACCGGCTGGATCTCGCACACCTGCGGACGGTTGCTGCGCCGGCACGCCCGCGGCGCGTCGGCGCTGCTCGCGGCGGGCCGGCTGATGGCCGACCCGTGGGCGGGCAGCCGGACCTTCGCCGCCTTACTGGCCGCCGTGATCTTCGGTGCCGGCGCGGCGGCCCAGCGTGCCTACTTCGTCGCCCAGGACGCGCTAAAACGGGAGCAGAACCGCCTCGCCGGGGTGGACGACGGCGGCGCCAACCCGTTCTACCTGTCGACCATGGACCTGGTCGACGCCGCTGTCGCGGTGGCGGTGCTGATCGCGGCGGGCGGCCTGATCGTCGCGCTGGTCGAGGGAATCGTCGCACGTCGACGCGCGTACGCCGCGCTGGTCGCCACCGGCGTGCCCCGCAGCACGCTCAGCGCATCGGTGGCCTTGCAGGCGCTCACCCCGGCCGTGCCGGCGATCCTGCTGGCGCTCACCGTGGGCTTGCTGCTCGGCCGCGGGCTCTTTCGCAGCATCTCCACGAGCGGGTCGTCGATCGAGGTCTGCGACGCCAGCGCGGCGCTCTGCGACGATCCGGCCACCCGCGACCAGTACACCCGGATCGTGCAGACCGCCGGGGCGGAGCGGGCGATCGCCGTACCCCTGGAACAGCTGGCCTGGCTCGGCGCCGGCGCCCTGGCAGCGGTGCTGGTGACGGTCGGCGTCGGCCTGCTCTTCCTGCGGGTGAGCACGGCGGTGGACGAGCTGCGCACGGCCTGAAGCCGGGATGGCCCGCCGTGGCCGTCGTCGGGCGGCGTCAGGCGCTGAGCAGGCCGGCGGAGAGCGCGACGAGCGTGCCGACGACGGCCGAGCAGCAGCACACCAGAAGGCCGGCGACCACGGCGAGGATCAGCCAGACGCGACGGTCCCGGGCGAGGACCGCGATGCTCGGCCGGTGGATCTCGTCGGCCGACCCGCCGTCATTCTCTGTTGCCCCGGTCACGCCGGAAGTCTAGGCCGTGGCGACTTCGGCTCGGCCCGGACGACGCCTGACCAGTCATGATCGCGCTCGATCCTGGAAACAGTGGCCTCCCGAGCCGTCGAGGGGACTACATCCAGGATCGAGCGTGATCAGGGGGACGCGGCGTCAGTCAGGCGCGGCCCAGCCGGTCCAGGATCCAGGCGTTGATGAACGCCTCCTCACGCCAGGCGTCGTAGCGACCGCTCGGGCCACCGTGCCCGGCGCCCATCTCGGTCTTGAGCAGGTAGTCGCCCTGCGGTGCGGTCGCCCGCAGCCGCGCGATCCACTTCGCCGGCTCGGAGTAGAGGACCCGCGTGTCGTTGAGGCTGGTCACCGCGAGGATCGCCGGGTAGTCGACCGCCGCGATGTTCTCGTACGGCGTGTACGACTTCATGTACGCGTACACCTCGGGGTCCTCGAGGGGGTTGCCCCACTCCTCCCACTCGGTGACGGTCAGCGGCAGCGACGGGTCGAGGATCGAGGTGAGCGCGTCCACGAACGGCACCTGCGCGACGATCCCGGTGAACGCGTCCGGGGCGAGGTTGGCGACAGCTCCCATCAGCAGACCGCCGGCCGACGCGCCCCGGGCCACCAGCCGGTCGCTTGCCGTCCAACCAGCCTTGACCAGGTGCCGGGCGCAGGCGACGAAGTCGGTGAACGTGTTCTTCTTCGCCAGCATCTTGCCCTGGTCGTACCAGCGCCGGCCCATCTCGCCACCACCGCGGGTGTGCGCCACGGCGAAGACCACGCCCCGGTCCAGCAGGGACAGTCGGGCCACCGAGAACCACGGGTCCATGCTGGCCTCGTACGAGCCGTAGCCGTACAGCTCGCAGGGGGCCGAGCCGTCCCGGGGCGTACCGACGCGGCAGACCAGCGAGATCGGTACGCGGGTGCCGTCGTCGGCGAGCGCCCAGTCGCGGTGCTGCTCGTACTCGGCCGGGTCGTACGGTCGGCCGTCCGGGCCGGGCAGCACCGGCTTCTGCTTGCGCAGCACCATCTGCCGGGTCACCAGGTCGTAGTCGTACACCGAGTCGGGGGTGACCAGCGAGGAGTAGCGCAGGCGGACCTGCCCGGTGCGGTACTCCGGGTTCGCGTCCAGACCGACGCTGTAGAGCGGCTCGGGGAAGTCGATGTCGTACCCGTCGTCGCTGCCGATCGGCAGTACCCGCAGGCCGGTGAGCCCGTCGGTGCGCAGGGACACCACCAGGTGGTTCGCGAACGCGTCCACCGCCTCCAGGCGGGTGCCCGGAGTGTGGTCGATCAGCGGCACCCAGTCACCAGGGGTGTCCGCCGAGGTGAACGCCAGCGCGAAGTCCTCCGCGCCGTCGTTGTGCAGGATCAGGAATCGGTGGCCGTGGTGCTCCACCGCGTACTCGACGCCCTGCCGGCGTGGCGCGATCACGGCCGGGGCGCCGGTGGGGTTGCCCGCCGGGATCACCAGCACCTCGCTGGTGACCTTGCTGTGGATGTCGACGAGGATGAACTTCTCCGACCGGGTCAGCTCGACGCCCACCCAGAACCGCTCGTCGTCCTCCTGGTGCACCACCACGTCGTCGGCCGCCGCGGCGCCGATCGTGTGCCGCCAGACCCGGTTCGGCCGCCAGGCGTCGTCGACCGTCACGTAGAACAGCACCGACGCGTCGGCCGACCAGGCGGTGCCGTAGAACGTGTCGGGCACCTCGTCGGGCAGCAGTTCGCCGGTGGTCAGGTCCTTGACGCGCAGCGTGAAGCGCTCGTCGCCGGAGAAGTCCGTCGAGTACGCCAGCCAGCGTCCGTCGGGGCTGACGTCGAACGCGCCCAGCGAGAAGAAGTCGTGCCCCTCGGCCAGCAGGTTGCCGTCGAGCAGCACCTCCTCGCCGTCGAGGGGGGCGCCGTCCGCGCTGACCGGCGGGTCGGACTCGCCGTCGCGGACCGCGCGTCGGCAGTGCACGCCGTACTGCTGGCCCTCGATCGTCCGGGTGTAGTACCAGTACCCGCCCTTGCGGGTGGGCACCGAGAGGTCCGTCTCCCGGGTGCGCTGGCGGGTCTCCTCGAACAGTTCCGTGCGGAGGGCGGCCAGGTGCGCGGTGCGCTCCTCGGTGTACGCGTTCTCGGCGGTCAGGTAGGCGATCGTCTCCGGGTCGTCCTTGGCGGCGAGCCAGGCGTACTCGTCGACGACGGTGTCGCCGTGGTGGGTGCGCTCGCTGGGCACCCGCTTCGCCGCGGGCGGGGCAGTCTCGGTGGTCACGGCGGCCACGTTACCGGCCGGCTCACCCTACGTGCCGGACCAGTGGCATCCCGAATAGCGTCACCTCGCCTTTCGAACACATGTACGATAGCCGCCATGGCGGCAGCAGCGAGTTCCCTCGGCCGGTCCGGAGCCCTCGAGATCACCCGACGATTGACCGCGATCTGCGGTCCGCCGTTCGCCCGACTCGCCGGCCCGGCCGACGAGGTGGCCGGGCGGCCCGCCCGTTGGGTTGCGGTACCGGGAGGTCCGCATGCCGCGGCCGAGGTGCTGCGGCTGGCCGCCGTACACGACCTGGCGGTGGTGCCCCGCGGCGCCGGCACGAAGATCGACTGGGGTGCGACCCCGACGCAGGTCGACATCATGCTCGACACCGGCCGACTCGCCGGCATCGGCCACGAGCCGGTGGGTGACCCGCTGGCCGAGGTGGGCGCGGGCACTCCGCTGCGTGCCGTACAGGCCACTCTGGAGCGCACCGGGCAGCGGCTCGCGATGGACGCCCCCTCGCCGGGCGCGACACTCGGCGGGGTGCTCGCCGCCGGGGAGGCGGGGCCACTGCGACACCGCCACGGCAGCCCGTGCGACCAGCTCGTCGGCGTCCGCTATCTGGCCTCCGACGGCGAGCTGGTCAGTGCCGGCGGCGGCGCGCCGGGGCTCGACCTGGCCCGGCTGCTCTGTGGATCGCAGGGGGCGCTCGGCGTGCTGGTCTCGGCGAGCCTGCGGGTGCAGCCCGTCCCAGCCAGTCGGCTCTGGGTGTCCCGGCCGGTGTGGACTCCACTGGAGGTCCACGAGCTGATCCGGGGGATCCTCGCTGCCCGCCTCGACCCGGCGGCCATCGAGCTGGACCTGCCAGGTGGGCGGCCCCGGCCGCGCACCGTCTACCCGCCGGGCCACCCGTCCGCAACGGCCCGCGAGCGCCACCCGTCGATGTCCGGCCGGTCCGGCGCGCCGTCCCGGGCGGGCAGTCTCGTCGTGCTGCTCGAAGGCGGCCCGGCCGAGGTCAACGAACGCGCCGAGCGGCTGGTCGGCCTGCTGCACGGCGAGGCGACCGTCGCCCACTCGGCACCACCGTGGTGGCGCCGTTACCCCTTCGCGCCCGGCGACACCGCGCTACGGCTCGAGGTGCCGATCAGCGATCTGCACGCCGCCGTGTACGCGCTGCGCGACGCGGCCGGCGCTCCCGTGCCGGTGCGGGGATCGGCCGGTCTGGGCGTGGTGCACGCGGCTCTGCCCGGTGCCGTGCCACCCGATCGGGTGGCGTCCATCCTGGCCGCCGTCCGCGGGGTGCTGCTGGCCCGGCAGGGCCGCTGCGTGGTCGTCTCCGCGCCGGCGGCGGTCCGCCAGGCCGTCGACCTGTGGGGCGAACTGGCCGGCCTGGTCCAGCTCCGCGCCGCGAAGGAGCGCCTCGACCCGGGGCGTCGGCTGGCCCCCGGTCGCCTGCCTGGCGGCCTGTGAGGGCGTCACTCACCGCCGGCTGGCCCGGCCGTGACTGGTGAGCAATTAAAGATGGCGGTGGCAAGTGGGTAGTATTGCTCCTGTTTATCGACGCTGTTTCCCGCGAGTTCGCGCAGGGCTTCGGCCCATTCCTGCTTCTCGGCGACCGTCGGGCGGCCCTTTAGATGCTCGACCGCTTTATCCAGGCCCTCGGTTTCCAGGAGGCGGACCGCTTCCATAACAACTTTCGCGCCGACGACCGCGTCGCCGGACTCGCTGATGAGCTGCACCCGCTGATCGATGGAGACGCCACGACTCTGGCCGTCGAACAACAGTTTCTTTCGGGCCGTAGCATCATCCAGCTCATCCTTGTAGTCGAGCACGTATTCAGCCGTGCTCGGCGCGCCGAGCTCGCCAAACAGCGGGAGGTAACCACGGAAATAGCGGTCGCCCGTGTCTTTTTCGGCGATCGCTGACACTTCCTTACGCGCCTGCGAAGTGTTGAGCTGAGCCCTGAGTTTATTTAGGGCTGTGATCTGCGCGGCTCGGTTCGGCGCGAGTAGTAGCATGGCGACGGCGGGACTGGTCGTGTCCTTGCTCGGCTTTGCGAACCCGGTTGCCGCCGCGAGTAGCTGCCCGGTTGGGTGATGTATCTCTTTTTCGCTCGCGGTGCCGCCGTCGCTAAGACGTATTACCCAGGGATTGTTCAGGCCTTCTGGAATGCGACGCATGATGCTGAAGCCGAACTCCTCGGACAGGCCCGCGAGTGAACCGTCAACTAGCGCCTCGGTAACCACGACAAATCGCTGCTTGTTGAGGGCGAACAGTTGGGCCAGACGTCGAAGTTTGGCTATGTTGTCGGCCGGCGCGCGCTCACCTAAACGGCCACCCAGGAAGATGACCGGGGCGTCCGACTCGTCGGTGAGCCTGCGAAGTACCGTCGCCAGTGAAAGTGACGGTTCAGGGCCGACCCAGTAGAGGCGGTTGTTTTCACTCCCCGCGCGACTGCCCGGCGGCAACCCCATGTCGGTAGTCAGTGGGCGGTCGTCGACGCCGTGGTGTGCCGGTGCCTTGGACGCCGTCACCTGGCCGCTGATTACGGCGGGGCGTCCGTCGCCGTCGGTGCTGGCCTGCCAGGGCCTGACAAGGGAAGAGTCCGACCCTTCCCTGAAGTGGTCTACGAGCGTCTGGAGAGGGTTCCTCGACTTGTCCTTCGATTGAAAATCCCGCCAAACAGCAAAGATTGCATCGTACGTGTGGTCTGGAAGACCAGCTGAGCTCAGCGCGTGGTTCACCTCGTCGAATAGTTGCCGCTGCCTAGGGGTGAACCTGACCGGTCGATCGGCCACCCGACGTTCCGCAGTAGCCGCTTCACCGCGATAGCTGAGTGGATGCGTGGGCAGTTGCCCAAGTGCCGCTTCGATCGTCTCACTGTTCAGTAGAGGTCCGACGGAGGTCGTCGGGCCGGCCGGGCTGGTGAGCTGCCAGCCGTTCGCGCTATACCATCCGTGACCCGGGTGAAACTCGAGCGGCCCTGATTCTGCCGCTGGCGCGGACCTGCGGATGACCGCTAGCTTTCTCCCGAAGAGCGCTTCGTCGATTTCTGAACTTCGCCCCAGGACGACAATCACCGCGTTCGCGGGAGTCACATCATCAAGAATGAGATTCAGTGTGTGATTAAGTCCGGTGAAGGTGTTGCCATTTTCGTCGTCCGACACAAGGCCGATCAGCGGACGACCGGAGGCTTTGGCGAATTCTTCGATGCGATACCACTCGTCCGTGCGCCGGGCGGGGCCGAACAGGTGTAATCCGGCTTTGAGTAATCCCTGGTCGATCCCGCTCCCGCTGGACGTGAGTCGGGTATGTCCGTTGTCGTAATGCTCACGGATCAACTGGTCCATGAATTGCGTCACGGACGTCGGGTCGAAGTGTTTAACAAAAAGACGTTGATCGATTAAATCAATGTCGGCAGCTTCCTTGGTGAGGTCGTCGAGCTCCTCCTGTTGAAGACGACTTGTGGTGTCGGGCGTCCAGTCTGTGTAGGCGGGCACGTCCACGGTGATCCGTGTGAGTTCGCCTTCAGGGGCGAAGCTCAGGGCGCCACCCGGCTCGGCGTTCACACCCGGCCAGTAGCTGGGTGCTGCTTCTGAAACCGGTTGTAGCCCCCGGTTCAGATAATCCAGGGCTGAGAAGCCAGGCTGCCGTGACGTTTGGTGCTCGTACTCTGGGCCGGCACGGTAGTCACCGTGGATTGGCACGGTTGCGAACTTGACGAACGTTTCCTCGCCCGGTCCGTGGAGCTCACGATATCGCAGGTCGAATCTCGCAGCACGCAGGCCCTCGATCCCATCGATTGCCTCCTGGGACCTCTTGACAAATGCATCCTCGATGAATCGGTGATCGAACTCGAGGTAGTCGTGCAATTGAAGGGGCAACCTGTCCCGGATGTCGCCCATGGCGCTGCGGGACCTGACCCCCAGAATGTGCTCCGGCGGGGGCTCGCCTTCATAGACAGCGCTTTGAGCGAACGCCGCTGCGTGGGCGTAGAGCAAGGCGGCGTAGCCAGCCAACCGCCGCGCGTCCCGATCTTGGGCGATGTGCTCGATGATTCCCTCGCCGCCCGATGGTGTCAGCTTGACCATTTGCTCGCCGAGCTCGCGCCAGACGACGAATCGGGCGGCCAACTCGTCGCCGAACTCCAGAGCATCGCCTAGATGACGTCTCGCGGCTGGTCGCGTTGTAAGGAACGACACGTGCTTCAGGAGGTCATACAGCCCGCCGATGCTCACCTGCGCCTCACGCACCGCCGTGCGGTCGTGCTCGGCTGTGCCGATGGCAGGTCTGTCCTGCCCGGTAGGGTGATGCACACCGCTCGGTTGCGCCGGTGTTGCGACTAAATGTGCTGGCTCAGGTGGATCGAAATGGTTGAGGAGCTGCGCGACGGGGTCCTGCGGTCGGCCCGGCTGCCGTCTCTCCTCCAGAGCTACCAACATGGCGTCATAGGTCTGGGTTGGACGTCCGCGCCTGGTCAGCTCGCCGTTCACCTGGTCGAAGAGTTCATGATGTCCGGAAGTGGGCTGATCCCTCGCCACGAATTTGAGGGCCAGACCACGGACCGCCGCCTCAGGGATCAGCGGGTCGAGTCGATCGATGAGCGGAGGGTTTACGGCCAGAAACGCGTTCAGCTCGTCGGGCGAGACCGCTAGGTGGTTCTGTTTCAACCAACTTTCCAGTGAATCCGCGACGGTCTGACTCTGCGTTGCATGATCCTGCCGGCCACCGGCTGATTTAGGAAAATCTATTTGTGCTGCCGGGCCCGCCGCAGCGAAGGGTAGGCCAGCGAAAAACGCTCGCGCCATCCCTGGCCGGCTCAAGTCCACCTGAGCGAGGCCGCCATTACGAGCGAGTCGCAGCCGGAGGCGCTCAACCTGCGGAAGTTCGGTTTTGATTCCTGCCGGCGTCAGGAAGATCGGTGGCTCGTCGGAAACGGGACGAAGGGCGATGAACACCCGCTGGTCTGCCAGTAGCACCTCTGTAACGGCACCTGGATGGAGAAGGGTTAGCTGACGATGGGACATCGGCTCTTCGCTCCAACGCGTGGCTGCCCACTGGCTGCCGGCGAGCAGATGGAAGAATCTCGCTGCCAACTCGGTGTGTCCGCTGGTAACCGGAGCGAGATTTCGTAGAGCTGTCCGGACCAGTTCCGTCACCTGGCCGGCATTCGTCACCTGGCCGGCATCCGTCACCTGGCCGGCGTTCGGGCTGGCGTTAGACATAGTGCGGTCGGTCTGCGGTTGCAGCCAGACGAAGCCCGCTCGATGGTCCTCGGACGTTGCCAGGCGGGTGCCGGGCGCAGCTGACGCCCCGGCGGCGCGGCTGTGCAGCTTGACGGTGATGGCATTCGAATCGGCGCGGCGCTCAGCCAATAGCCGCCAGACCTTGGGCATGAGTGCCTGGGCGATGGCATTTGCTCGATCCCAGCCGGTATTCCATGCCTGCCCCGCCGCCCCGCCGTTGCCGCCACCCTCGATCTGTAGCTCTAGCGGTCCGGCTGCGTCGAAGACATCGACGATACGTTGGGCCAGGCCGCTGATCCCACGCAGTTCGATCTGCCTAAGACCGTGGTGCCGGCGGGTGAAGTTGAGGCGTGCCGGCGGGAACACACGTGTGAGGTCTGCACGCATAAACGCGGTCCTCGGATTCGCCTCGTGGCGAATCCGCGTTACGGCGTCCCTCGCAGCGGCCCTGCCCTTGAATTCGACAGTGGAACTCCGCGCATCGCGAGGCTGCGCCGCGAATTCCAGAAAGTCGGAGGGTCCGTCTATGAAAGCCGGCGTATCGTAGAGCTGAGTTGCGAATTCTGCGCCGGCTATCTCGGTGAGCTCCGCCCGTTCGCGAAGCATGTCGACGAGGCTTTTATGGTGACCTTCGTCGCTGTCGGACCGCACCTCCAGGTTGGCGAGCGGCAGCGTTCCAGTGCGGATGGCGAAAATGTCCGGAGGAAGTTTATCAGCTTCTGCGCGGGTGAGTCGTTCGCCAACGATTCCTTCAGTGAGAAAATCCATCACAGCGGCATCAGGTATTTGTTCTTCCTGTCCTCCGATGCCCCTGATGCCTACTTTCTCGATCTCCTCGATCGCCCGGCTGGACCTACTCCGAAACGCGTACTCGATGAATGTCTGATCGAATTCGAGATATTCCTGTACTTCGACGGGTAGCCAGGATCGAATTTCGGGCATGGCGGTTCGGGAAGAAGCAGCCAGGTAGTCATCAGGTGGACTCTGACCCGCCCGGGCAGCACTATGCGCGTAGGCGGCCGCATGGGAGTAGAGAAGCGCGGCATAGCCGGCCAACTCCGACCCTGCCCGATCCTCGACAAGGTGTTTCATGAATTCCTCGTCGTCCCACGGAGTCATGCGCAATGCGTCGGGACCGAACTCGCGCCACACGAATAATCTGGCTTTCAGTTCGTTTCCGAGTAACAGGCCATCTTCTAGATGTCGAGCTGCCGCCTTTCGCCGCGCTCCGCTCTGGACCTTTTGGAGGAAGGGATAAAGCCCCTGCGTGCTCACCTCCATTTCCAAGGTGGACCGCGTGCCGTTCGCGGCTGGTCCGAAATATTGACCGATGAGCGCGTCCTCGCCCAGGGGGGTGACTTCGTGTCCAGCTTGGGGCGGGAATAGTCTCGTCAGGGGTGTGGGCCGAAGGGTGTGTCCAGGACGGATCGTCAGCTCTGCTATGGTTTTTTCTATCGACTCCAGGGCGTTGGCTGCAATGGTCGAATCGGTGTAATGATACGAGCCGTCCCGGAGGGTCCGCAGATTTGAGCTAACGAATTTGATTTTTGGGAGGCGAAATTTTCCAGAATTCGAAAATTGAACGACGATCTCAAATCCGGACGTGGGGTGTCGTACCAGGAGTGCACCATCCTCGACGTCTTTTGCTCGCCCTGAGGTGTTGAACAGGATTCCGTTGGGGAACGTGGCGGTTACGGCGGATCCCGCGTACTTAAGGTTGGTGGGCGGATCAAGGAGTGTCCGCACCTCTGGGGACGATTGGACCGCGTCGGCGAGGGGAACGCGGCCCCCCGCGGCGTCCGCGATCAGTACGCGCAGCGCCACCCCGCCCTCGGTCGGGTCGGCACCCGCTGTTCGCTCTCCGGGGCCAGCCACCGGAATGACCCTCGGGCTATCGCGCGTGGGTAGGTCCGCCCACCGCAGCTCGCCGTTGGCCAGCTTGTACATCGCAACCGCGTGGCCATTCCCGCGGGCCCGATCGACGAGGAGGAAGGCTGTGCTTCCCGGTTTCAGCGGAGCCAGCGCCGCGGTGATCGATTCGACGGAGTCCACCCTCTGCCACCTGGTGGGAGCGGAGAATTCGATCTCGCCACGCCAGGTGCCGACGCGTGCGTCGTCCATCGTCTCCCTGGCCCGCACGCCGGAAGGGAAGAGGCTGTCCCGGAGACGGTGCAGGAACACGGTGCACGCATTCGGGTCGTTCTTCGGGTCGAGCGAATCAGTGATGTCTTGAACTAGATCCTGCAGCTCAGACACGTTCATCGCCGCGCGGGGAGGGGCGCTCAGCCAACTGGTGGATCGGGGAATGCGCTCGATCGCGGCAGCCCTCGCCGTGGCGGGCTTCACCACTACCGCGTCGGCGCCGTAACCGGCGAACTGCTCGACCCGCTGATCCAGAAGGTTGAACGTCGGGTTGCGAACGAGGACCGGCAGACCGAGCTTGTCCGCGCGATCGACCGCTGTAGCCCAGTCGAGTGTGGGCTCCGGCGGCACGTACACCGTTCGGTCGATCACGCTCGACGGTGTGCCACGCAGGACTTGATCGACAACCCCAGCATCGAGGACGGCAGTGTCGATATGGAACTGGTGTATGTCCGAGAGTTGCGGAGCGTGCCACACCTGGTCCGGTATGGCAGTGTCACCCAAGCCTAGCCACTGACCGGACGGCAGATAGGTGGTGAGCCATTCGACACAATCTGCTTCGGCAATCTCCGGCATCTTATCTCCCGTGCCTACGTCAGATCGCAATCACGATGGGGAAAATCCGTCAGTTGTGAACAGGGCGCTAAGCTGATTCCACGTGTGCTCAGACCACGTCGTTGCGGAGCACCAGCACGGCGATGTCGTCCCGGGGTGGCTCGACCGAGAAGTTGATCGTGGCGGCGCGCAGGCGCGCGGCGACCACGTCGGCGGAGTAGCCGGCCAGCGGTGCTGCCGCGTCCCGCAGCCGGTCGGTGCCGAACAGCTCCCGGCCGCGCCGCCGCTCGGTGACCCCGTCGGTATAGAAGATCAGCGAGTCGCCCGGAGTGAGCGTGATCTCCGTCGTCGGTGAGGTGATCGTGTCGAGCAGCCCCAGCGCAGTGCCCCCGGCGCCGACGAACCGGGCACCGCCTCCATTGGCCAGCAGCACCGGCCGGTCGTGCCCGGCCAGGTGCAGCGAGACGTCGAGGTGGTTGCCGTCGCCCGGCCCGACCGCCGCCAGGGCCAACGTGCAGTATCGGCCGCCGCCCCGCTCGACAAGCGTCTCGTTGAGGCGGGCCAGCGCCTCCGGCAGCGGCTTGCCGTCGCCGACCAGCACCCGGATCACGTCGCGTACCAGCCCGGTGACCGCCGCCGCCTGGACGCCCTTACCCGAGACGTCGCCGATCACCACGAGCCAGCGCCCGTCGGGCAGCGGCACCACGTCGTAGAAGTCGCCACCCACCTCGGCGTCGTCGCCGGTGGGCACGTACTCGGCGGCGAACCCGATGCCCTCCACCACCGGCAGGACGGGCGGCAGCAGGGACTGTTGGAGCGTCTGCGCGACCCGTCGGCGCTCGGCGTGGATCCGGGCGTTCTCGATCGCCAGCGCGGCCCGCCGCGCGACGTCCTCCAGGACGGCCACCTCGTCCGGGTCGTGCCGGTGCCGCTGGTGCCGGCCCACCGCGAGGGTGCCGAGCCGCTGCCCGCGCGCGATCAGTGGGACCGCGAAGCCTTCCATCGGCCCGCCGAGCGGGATCTGCGCCGCGCTGCGGGACGCCTCGCGCAGCCGGGCCTGGATGGAATCGGGGCCGGTCTCCGCCAGCACCCGGTGCAGGTGGGGCAGCACCGACTCGTCGGCGTGGCTGGCCGCCGCGAGCCGCAGCCGACCCCACTCGTCGGTGGTGTGCACGGCGCACCACTGGCCCAGCCGGGGCACCACCAACTGCGGGATCAGCGCCATCGTCAGCTCGACGTCCAGCGACTGGGCCAGCAGCTCGCTCGCCTCGGCGAGGAACGTCAGCCACGCCTGCCGGCGGACGTCCGCCCGACGCAGCCGGTCGTTCTCCAGGTGCAGCGACAGCCGCTCGGCGGTGAGCACCGCGAGCGGCCGGGCGTACGCCGACGGCGCGGCGTCCAGCTCCAACTCCCCGGTGTACGGGCGGTGCACCGTCAGCGGCACCCGCAGCAGCTCGCTGTCGGGGCGGGGCTGCCGACCGAACCGGGCCAACAACTGTCGGCCCTGCCCGTCGCCCCGGTCCAGGCGTACCGCTCCACCGGCCGCGCCGACCATCTCGGCGACCCGGTTGAGCAGGCTGGTGGCGAAGTCGGGCAGCGGGTCGTCCGCGTACATGTCGGGGGCGGTCTGCATGAGCTCGCTCATCGCGCCGGCGCTCGGCGCCGAGCCGTCGACGGCCCCGGGGTTGCCCGCCATCGACGTGCCGCCCGCGCTGGCGCCGGCCCCCGGCTCGGTCCCGGCCCGGTCCAGGCGGAACCAGACGCCTTTGCCGGTCGGCAGGTACGTGGTGCCCCAGCGGCTGGCGAAGTGGTCGACGAGCAGCAGCCCGCGACCGCGCTCGGAGACCTCGTCGATCTCGCTCGTGTCGTTGCGGGTGCCGACGGTCAGCTCGTCGTTGCCGGAGCTGGGCGCGAAGTCGGAGACGGTCACGGAGAGTCCGACACCGTCCGCCACGACCTCGATGTCCAGTTCGGTGCCGGCGTGCTCGACGGCGTTGGTGGTCAGCTCGGTGGTGAGCAGCAGAGCCTCGTTGACCAGGTCGTCGAGGTGGGCCTCGGCGAGGACCGAGCGGACGACCGCCCGGGCGGCGGCGGGCGTACGCCGATCGGCGGGCAGGCGGACGCGCCGGACGGCCCCGTCCCGGGCCCCGGCCGTCGCGGGCCCCGCCTCGGCTGACACCCCCGTATCCTCCACCGTCGCCCCGCCGGGTGCCAAGCCGATCCGTGATCGACGGGGCGCGGAGCCGCTCGGCGCTACCGTGTGGTGACCAGTGCGTGCGGCACAGCGTCGTGACGCGTGACGAGCGCCACTCGACGAGGTCTGTGTCGGGTTGGCACCCGGCGCGAGGATCGCCGGGCCGACCGGGCCCGATCGGCGGGTCGCGCACCCTGGCACTACGGCCGGCGCGGGCACAATATGGGGTGCCGGTGTGTCTGTACGGGCACGGACCCCCCCAGGTGAGCGAGGCATCATGACCACGGCGAAGCAGTCGTACGCGGATCCGTCCGCGCCCGACCAGGACGCGCTTCTCGGTGAGCTGACCGAGGCGCTGCGACGGGTTCGTCGCGGTGATCTGAAAGTCCGGTTGCCCCGCCGCGCCGGTAAGGCCGGTGAGGTGGCGGACGCCTTCAACGAGGTGGTCTCGCTCCAGGAGCGGCAGTACCTGGACCTGCGGCGGATCAGCCGGATCGTCGGTCGGGACGGCCGACTCACCGAACGACTGGACGACGAGGGGCTGGACGGCTCCTGGGCGGAGGGGCAGCGGGCGATCAACTCGCTGATCGACGACCTGGGTCGGCCGACGACCGAGATCGCCCGGGTCATCGTGGCGGTCGCCGACGGCGACCTGTCCCAGCACATGGCGCTGGAGATCGACGGTCGGCCGCTGCGCGGTGAGTACCTGCGCATCGGCCGCACCGTGAACACGATGGTCGACCAGTTGTCGTCGTTCTCCAACGAGGTGACCCGGGTGGCCCGTGAGGTGGGCACCGAGGGCAAGTTGGGTGGCCAGGCCGACGTGCGGGGTGTCGCCGGCACGTGGAAGGACCTCACCGACTCGGTCAACACGATGGCGTCCAACCTGACCGGCCAGGTGCGGTCGATCTCGCAGGTCGCGACGGCGGTGGCCAAGGGCGACCTGTCGCAGAAGATCACGGTCAGCGCGCGCGGTGAGGTGGCCGAGTTGGCCGCCACGATGAACTACCTCACGGACACGCTGCGGCTCTTCGCCGAGCAGGTGACGCGGGTGGCCCGTGAGGTGGGCACCGAGGGCAAGTTGGGTGGCCAGGCCGAGGTGCCGAACGTGGCGGGCACCTGGAAGGACCTGACCGACAGCGTCAACTCGATGGCGTCGAACCTGACCGCCCAGGTCCGCAACATCGCGCAGGTCTCGACGGCGGTGGCCCGCGGTGACCTGTCGCAGAAGATCACCGTGGCGGCGCAGGGCGAGATCCTGGAGCTGAAGGACACCGTCAACACGATGGTGGACCAGCTCTCGTCGTTCGCCGACGAGGTGACGCGGGTGGCCCGCGAGGTGGGCATCGAGGGCAAGCTGGGCGGTCAGGCACAGGTACGCGGCGTCTCGGGCACCTGGCGTGACCTCACCGAGAACGTCAACCAGTTGGCCGGCAACCTGACCAGCCAGGTCCGGAACATCTCCCAGGTCTCGACGGCGGTGGCCCGCGGTGACCTGTCGCAGAAGATCACCGTGGACGCCCAGGGCGAGATCCTGGAGCTGAAGAACACCGTCAACACGATGGTGGACCAGCTCTCGTCGTTCGCCGACGAGGTGACGCGGGTCGCGCGCGAGGTGGGCACCGAGGGCAACCTGGGCGGGCAGGCGCAGGTCAAGGGCGTGTCCGGTACGTGGCGGGACCTGACCGACAACGTCAACTCGATGGCGTCGAACCTGACCAGTCAGGTCCGCAACATCGCCTCGGTGACCACGGCGGTGGCGAAGGGTGACCTGTCGCAGAAGATCACTGTGGACGCGCGGGGCGAGATCCTGGAGTTGAAGTCGACTGTCAACACGATGGTCGACCAGTTGTCGTCGTTCGCCGACGAGGTGACGCGGGTGGCCCGCGAGGTGGGTACCGAGGGCAAGCTCGGTGGTCAGGCGCAGGTACGTGGCGTCGCCGGCACCTGGCGCGACCTGACCGACAACGTGAACTCGATGGCGTCGAACCTGACCGCCCAGGTCCGCAACATCGCCCAGGTCTCGACGGCGGTGGCGAAGGGTGACCTGTCGCAGAAGATCACTGTGGACGCGCGGGGCGAGATCCTGGAGCTGAAGTCGACTGTCAACACGATGGTGGACCAGTTGTCGTCGTTCGCCGACGAGGTGACGCGGGTGGCCCGCGAGGTGGGTACCGAGGGCAAGCTCGGTGGTCAGGCGCAGGTGAAGGGCGTGTCCGGTACGTGGCGGGACCTGACCGACAACGTGAACTCGATGGCGTCCAACCTGACCAGCCAGGTCCGCAACATCGCCTCGGTGACGACGGCGGTGGCGAAGGGCGACCTGAGCCAGAAGATCACCGTGGACGCCCAGGGCGAGATCCTGGAGCTGAAGTCGACTGTCAACACGATGGTGGACCAGCTCTCGTCGTTCGCCGACGAGGTGACCCGGGTGGCCCGCGAGGTCGGTATCGAGGGCAAGCTGGGTGGTCAGGCGCAGGTCAAGGGCGTCTCCGGCACCTGGCGGGACCTGACCGAGAACGTCAACCAGCTCGCCTCGACGTTGACCACCCAGCTGCGGGCCATCGCCCAGGTGTCCACCTCGGTGACCCGGGGCGACCTGACCCAGCGGATCGCGGTCAAGGCGCAGGGCGAGGTCGCCGAGCTGAAGGACAACATCAACCAGATGATCGTCACCCTCCGGGAGACGACCAAGAAGAACGCCGAGCAGGGCTGGTTGGACTCCAACCTGGCCCGCATCGGTGGCCTGTTGCAGGGTCAGCGTGACCTCGGCGAGGTCTGCCGCATGATCATGACGGAGGTGACTCCGCTGGTCGACGCCCAGCTCGGCGCGTTCTTCCTCGCCGACGACACCGACGGCAGCATGCGGCTGCGGTTGACCTCGTCGTACGGCTATGTGGCGCGGGGGCACGACGTGACCTTCGGGCCGGGCGAGGGGCTGGTCGGGCAGACCGCCCTCTCGCGCCGGACGATCCGGGTCAGCGCCCCGCCGAACAGCCGCCTCACGCTGCGCTCCGGCCTGGCCGAGACCCCGCCGACCGACCTGGTGGTGCTCCCCGTGCTGTTCGAGGGGGAGCTGCTCGGGGTGATCGAGTTCGCCAGCGTGTCCGCCTTCTCCGAGCTGCACCTGTCGTTCCTGGAGCGGCTGGTGCTCACCATCGGCATCGCCGTCAACACCATCCAGGCCAACCGGCGTACGGAGGAGCTGCTGGCCCAGTCGCAGCGGCTGGCCCACGAGATGCAGGAGCAGTCGGCGGAGTTGCAGCGCACCAACGCCGAACTGGAGGAGAAGGCCACCCTGCTCTCCGAGCAGAAGGGCAACATCGAGACCAAGAACCGGGAGATCGAGCTGGCCCGTCTCGGGCTGGAGGAGAAGGCGCAGCAGCTCACCCGGGCGTCGGCGTACAAGTCGGAGTTCCTGGCCAACATGAGCCACGAGCTGCGTACGCCGTTGAACTCGTTGCTCCTGCTGGCCCGCCTGCTCGCGGAGAACTCGGAGCAGAACCTCAGCCCGAAGCAGATCGAGTTCGCCCGGACCATCCACGGCTCGGGCTCGGATCTGTTGCGCCTGATCGACGACATCCTCGACCTGTCCAAGATCGAGGCGGGTCGGATGGACGTCGAGCCCACCGAGATCCGCTTCACCGAGCTGCGCGGGTTCGTCGAGCAGGCGTTCGCGCCGCAGGCCGAGGAGAAGAACCTCGACTTCCAGGTACGCGTGAGCAAGGACCTGCCGCCGGCGCTGGTGACCGACGCGCAGCGGTTGCAGCAGATCCTGCGCAACCTGCTCTCCAACGCGGTGAAGTTCACCGACAACGGCGCGGTGACCCTGCGGATCGCCCCGGCGGCGGAGAACGCGGTGTTCGACGTGCCCGCGCTGACGAACGCCCAGCAGGTGATCGCGTTCACGGTCATCGACACCGGGATCGGCATCTCCGACGACAAGTTGTCGATCATCTTCGAGGCGTTCCAGCAGGCGGACGGCACGACCAGCCGTCGCTACGGCGGCACCGGACTGGGCCTGTCGATCAGCCGCGACCTGGCGCGCCTGATCGGTGGCACCATCACGGTCTCGTCGGCGCCCGGTCAGGGTTCGACGTTCACGTTGTTCGTGCCGCAGGTCCTCGCCCCGGACGCGGTGGTCGCACCGCAGCCGCCGTCGCCACAGCGCGCCGGGCTGCCGTCGTCACTGCTCATGCCGCCGCTGGAGCTGTTGCCGGAGCGGCCGGAGGCACCGGCCATGCGCCAGTTGGACGGTGCCACCGTGCTGATCGTGGACGACGACGTCCGCAACGTCTTCGCTCTGACCAGCGCGTTGGAGCTGCACGGCATGACCGTGCTGTACTCGGACAACGGGGCGGACGGCGTCCGCCTGCTGGCCGAGCACCCGGAGGTGGACATCGTGCTGATGGACGCCATGATGCCGGACCAGGACGGATACGAGACGACCCGCCAGATCCGGCGTAACCATCGGTTCGCCGACCTTCCCGTGGTCTTCCTGACCGCGAAGGCGATGCCGGGTGACCGCGAGTCGGCGCTCGCCGCCGGTGGGAGCGACTACATCACCAAGCCGGTCGACCTGGACGACCTGATCGAGCTGATGTCGTCCTGGATCAGTGGCAGCCGCACCGAGGAGACTTCGTGACCCAGATGGCCAAGGCGCTGCTCGTGGACGACCGCCGGGAGAACCTGATGGCCCTGGAGGCGATCCTCCAGGGTCTGCCGGTCCAGTCGGTGGCCGTGGAGAGCGGCGAGGCGGCTCTCAAGCAGCTGCTGGTGGACGACTTCGCGGTGATCCTGCTGGACGCGCAGATGCCGGACATGGACGGCTTCGAGACGGCCAGCCACATCAAGCGCCGGGAGCGCACCCGGCACGTGCCGATCATCTTCCTCACCGCCGCCGACCGGGACGCCCAGCTCGCCCTTCGGGGCTACCAGGTGGGTGCCGTCGACTACCTGACCAAGCCGTTCGACCCGTGGGTGCTGCGGGCCAAGGTGTCGGTCTTCGTCGAGCTGTGGGTCAAGACCCGGCAGTTGGCCGCCCAGTCGGACCTGGTGCGGGAGCGCGACGCGCAGTGGCGGCGACTCACCGACGCGGTGGACGAGGCCACCACCCTGCTGCGTTCCGACGACCTTGCGGCGCGGGACCGTGCGGTGGAGCTGCTGGAGCAGGTCCGCTGGGGCAGCTCAGCCTGACGGGGCGGCTGCGCTCTCACCGGGGCGCAGGTGGCCGGTCTGGGCCCGGCGGACGCGCCACCGCTCGCCCAGTGAGTCGATCTCTTCCTGCACGAAGGTGAAGAAGTCGCGCATCTCGGCCACCCGTTCGCCGGCCGGCGTGTGCGGGCCGTCGAGGGCCGCCACGCCGCCCTCGGCCACGTCGATGAACGTCTTGTAGATCGCGGTCTTCGTGATGGTTCCCTCGTACCAGGGATTCTCCGGCATCCCGTAACGATCGCGGCGGGAGCGGGGGACCGGCTCGCGGACCAGCATGCCGAACTGGGTGAGATAGCGGACCGCGCCGCTGACCGCCGCCGCGCTGACCCCGAGTCGTTCGCCGATCTCGGCAGCCGTCAGCGGGTCGTCCGCGCTCATCACGGTGAACAGCACCCGGGCGGCCATCCGCGGGAAGCCGACTTCGGCGAACGTGAGGGCCATCCGTTCGACGAAGAGGTGCACCGGGTCGTGGCCGTCGGCGGCTGCCATCTCTGGTCCCTCCTGCGCGTCTCGTGGGCACCGATGGTGCCTCGAATATCACAGTCTTCACAACTTTGTGAAACGAGTGTAGCTTCCGATACATGGAGACTCCGATTGAGGTGTCCGGCCTGGTCAAGACCTTCGGTCAGGTCCGGGCGCTGGACGGTCTGGACCTGACCGTCCGCGCCGGCGAGGTGCACGGCTTCCTCGGCCCGAACGGCGCCGGCAAGTCGACGGCCATCCGGGCGCTGCTCGGCCTGCTGCGGACGGACGCGGGGGCCGTCCGCCTGCTCGGCGGCGATCCGTGGCGCGACGCGGTGGCCCTGCACCGACGGCTGGCGTACGTGCCGGGCGACGTGACGCTCTGGCCCAACCTCTCCGGCGGAGAGGTCATCGACCTGCTCGGCCGGATGCGCGGCGGCCTCGACCCGGCCCGCCGGGCCGAACTGCTCGACTCCTTCGAGCTGGACCCCCGCAAGAAGGGCCGGACGTACTCCAAGGGCAACCGGCAGAAGGTCGGCCTGGTGGCCGCCCTCGCGTCGGACGCCGAACTCCTCATCCTGGACGAGCCGACCTCCGGCCTGGACCCCCTCATGGAAGAGGTCTTCCAACACTGGGTACGCCGGGCGAAGGCCGACGGCCGCACCGTGCTGCTCTCCAGCCACATCCTGGCCGAGGTGGAGGCGCTCTGCGACCGGGTGACGATCATCCGCAACGGGCGGGACGTGGAGACCGGCACCCTCAGCGAGCTGCGGCACCTGCGGCGTACCTCCATCGAGGCCGAGCTGACCGGCCCGGTCGACGGGCTGGCGCAGCTCACCGGCGTGCACGACCTGCGGGTGGACGGGCAGCGGGTGCGCTTCGACGTGGAGGACGCCGCGCTGGACGTCGCGCTGCGTCGGCTCACCGAGATCGGCGTACGCAGCCTGGTCAGCCAACCGCCGACGCTGGAGGAGCTGTTCCTGCGGCACTACCAGGCCGAGCAGGTGCGCTCATGACCGCGATCACCGGCACCCGGCACCTGGTGCGGCTGATCCTGCGCCGGGACCGGATCGTGCTGCCGATCTGGATCCTGCTGCTGGCCGTGCTCCCAGCCAGCTATGCCAGCGTGTACACCGGCCTCTACCCGACCGAAGCCGAGCGGGCCGCCTACCTGGCCGGTACGGCGAGCAACCCGTCGATCGTGGCGCTGCTCGGCCCGGTCTACGGCGACAGCATCGGCGCGCTCACCGTCCAGCGGGCCGGCCTGTTCGCGTTGGTCGCCGCCCTGGCGAGCGTGCTGACGGTGGTACGGCACACCCGTACCGAGGAGGAGGCCGGCCGGCGGGAGCTGCTCGGCGCGACGGTCCTCGGCCGGTACGCCGGGCTGACCGCGGCGCTGCTCGTCACGTACGCCGCGAATGTGCTGCTCGGCCTGCTCATCGCCGGTGGCCTGGTCGCCGCGGGTCTGCCGGGGGCGGGTTCGTTGCTCTTCGGCGCCGGCGTCGCCCTGACCGGCATCGCGTTCGCCACGGTCGGCGGCCTGGCGGCGCAGCTCACCCAGAGCGCCAGCGGGGCGCGCGGCATCGGTCTGGGCGTGCTCGGGTTGGCGTTCGCGCTGCGGCTTGGCGGCGACGCCGGAGGGTCCGGTGGCAGTGGCGGCAGCGCCGAGTGGTTGAGCTGGATCTCTCCGCTCGGCTGGGCGCCCCGGGCGCGTTCCTTCGCCGGTGAACGCTGGTGGGTGCTGCTGCTGCCGGTGCTGTTCAGCGTGGTGGTGGCGCTCGTCGCGTACCCCGTCTCGGTGCGTCGCGACGTGGGCGCCGGCCTGCTGCCACCCCGGCTCGGCCCGGCCACCGCGGGCGGCGGGCTGACCGGCCCGCTCGGCCTGGCCTGGCGGCTGCACCGTGGCCAGTTGCTCGGCTGGACCGTCGGCTTCGGGCTGCTCGGTCTGGTGTTGGGTGGCGCGGCGGACGCGGCCGGCGACGCCGTGCAGGGCAACGAGCAGATGGCCGAGCTCCTGGAACGGCTGGGTGGCTCGTCGACACTGGCGGAGGCGTACCTCGGCAGCACGTTGAGCCTGACCGCGCTGGCCGCCGCCGGTTACGGCATCCAGGCCGCGCTGCGGGCGCGGGCGGAGGAGACCGCCGGCCGGGCCGAACCGTTGCTCGCCACGGCGGTGAGCAGATCCCGCTGGCTGGCGGCGCATCTGCTCTTCGCGCTGCTCGGCCCGGTGGTGGTGCTGGCCGTGACAGGGGTGGCGACAGGACTGTCGTACGGCCTCAGCGTCGGTGACGTCGGCGGTGAGGTGCCCCGGCTGCTCGGCGTGGGTCTGGCCCAGGTGCCGGCGGCGTGGGTGCTCGCCGGAGTGGCGGCGCTGCTGGTGGGCTGGCTGCCCCGGTTCTCGTGGGCTGCCTGGGCGGTGCTCGCCGGCTGTCTGCTGCTGGGTCAGCTCGGCGCGGTGCTGGAGCTGAGCCAGTGGGTGCTGGACGTCTCCCCGTTCGCCCACACCCCGCAGGTGCTGAGCGACAACTGGACAGCAACCCCCCTGGCCGCCCTGACGGCGGTGTCGGCCGCCCTCCTGACCCTGGCCCTGCGCGCCTTCAACTCCCGAGACGTCCCCACCCCCTGAAGACCGGTGATCACCTGCCGAAACGCGTTGATCATGAAGTTATTGCCGACAAATGGGACGAATTTTGGCAATAACTTCATGATCAACGCCTGGGGGCGGGCGCGCTGGCAGGGGAACTGTCAGCCGGTGGGTTGGTCGTTGCGGATCATCAGAGCGCTGCGCAGGCCGGTGATGTCCAGGACCCGGATGAGGAAGTCGCCCACGTGGGTCAGCATCAGCAGGCTCTGCGCGTGGCTGGCCTTGCGGCTGAGTACGACGAGGGTGCCCAGGCCCTGCGAGTCGCAGAAGGTGACGCCGCCGAGGTCGAGGATGATCTTCGGGGGTGGGTCGGCCAGCACCTCGTTGACGACGGTGGAGAGCTGGGCCGCCGTGAGCATGTCGATCTCACCGGCCAGGCGCAGCACTGCTTCGTCGCCCGTCCGGTGTAGCGTGATGGACAGTTCGGCACGATCCACCCGGTCAGCCTAGCGCGATCCCGCCGACCCGGCCTGTCGAGGCGGTGAGCCGCCTCTCAGCCGGCCCGATCGGGCACCGAAGCCAGGTGAGCCCGGTAACCCCAACCCGGGGCGGCTGCCGGTTGGGCGTCCGGCGCTGACACAATGGCGACATCGTGACCGACATCGTTTCCGCCGGATCTGGCCGCTACCCGGCCGACGCGCCGGCCTCCGAGGCCCTGTTCGACCGCGCCCGCGCCATCGTGCCGGGCGGGGTCAACTCTCCCGTGCGCGCCTTCCAGGCGGTCGGCGGCACCCCACGTTTCATGGTCCGTGGCGAGGGCCCGTGGCTGTACGACGCCGACGGTCGCCGCTACGTCGACCTGGTGTGCTCCTGGGGACCGCTGATCCTCGGGCACGCCCACCCGGAGGTGGTGGACGCCGTGCAGACGGCTGCCGCCCGGGGCACCAGCTTCGGCACGCCCACCCCGGGTGAGGTGGAGTTGGCCGCGGAGCTTGTCGACCGGACCCCGATGGAGCAGGTCCGCCTGGTCAACTCCGGCACCGAAGCCACCATGTCGGCGATCCGGCTGGCGCGGGGCTTCACCGGCCGCTCCAAGATCGTCAAGTTCGCGGGTTGCTACCACGGGCACGTCGACGCGCTGCTCGCCTCCGCCGGCTCCGGCGTGGCGACCCTCGGCCTGCCCGACTCGCCAGGTGTCACCGGCGCGGCGGCCAGCGAGACGATCGTCCTGCCGTACAACGACATCCGGGCCGTCGAGGAGGCGTTCGCCGCCGAGGGGCCGCACATCGCCGCCGTGATCACCGAGGCTGCCGCCGGCAACATGGGCGTGGTCGCGCCCCGCGACGGCTTCAACCAGCAGCTCGCCCGGATCGCGCACGCGCACGGCGCACTGCTCGTCGTGGACGAGGTGATGACCGGGTTCCGGGTCTCCCGCGCCGGGTGGCACGGCCTCGACGCCTCCGACGCGGACCTGTGGACGTACGGCAAGGTCATGGGTGGTGGCCTGCCCGCCGCGGCGTTCGGCGGGCGCGCGGACATCATGGCGCGTCTCGCGCCGGCCGGCCCGGTCTACCAGGCCGGCACGCTGTCCGGTAACCCGCTGGCCTGCGCCGCCGGTCTGGCGACCCTGCGGCTCGCCGACGACGCGCTCTACCGCAAGCTCGACGACACGGCCGCCGTCGTGGGCAAGCTCGCGTCCGACGCGCTGGCCGCCGCCGGGGTCCCGCACCATTTGTCGTACGCGGGCAGCATGTTCTCCATCTTCTTCACCGACGCCGACGTGGTCGACTACGACAGCGCGCGCACCCAGCAGGTGCCGGCGTTCAAGGCGTTCTTCCACGCGATGCTCGCCGCCGGCGTCTACCTGCCGCCGAGCGCGTTCGAGTCGTGGTTCGTGTCGGCGGCGATCGACGACGCCGCTCTGGAGCACATCGCCGCCGCGCTGCCGACGGCGGCGAACGCGGCTGCGGCGGCTGGTCACGGGGGGTAACAAACAGTGGCGAAGACGGTGGTCCACGTGCTCCGGCACGGCGAGGTGCACAACCCCGACCAGATCCTGTACGGGCGGCTGCCCGGTTTCCGCCTCTCCGAGCTGGGCGTGCAGATGGCCAAGGCCGCCGCGGCGGGCCTCGCCGACCGGGAGATCGTGCACGTCGTGGCGAGCCCGTTGGAGCGCGCCCAGCAGACCGCCGAGCCGATCGCCGCCCAGTTCGGGCTGCCGGTCGGGGTGGACGAGCGGCTGATCGAGAGCGCGAACTGGTTCGAGGGCAAGAAGGTCTCCCCGGGCGACGGGTCCTTCCGCGACCCGCGCAACTGGTGGGTGCTGCGCGACCCGGTGACGCCGTCCTGGGGCGAGGCGTACCGGGTGATCGCCGAGCGGATGTTCGCCGCCGTGCACGCCGCCCGGGTCGCCGCCGAGGGCCGCGAGGCAGTGCTCGTGTCGCACCAGCTCCCGATCTGGACGCTGCGCCGCCACGTCGAGCGCAAGCGGCTCTGGCACGACCCGCGCAAGCGCCAGTGCGGGCTGGCGAGCCTCACCTCGTTCCACTTCGACGGCGCGAAGGTGGTGGGCATCGGCTACAGCGAGCCGGCCGCGCACCTCGTCGCTCTCTCCGCTACCGCCCGGACGGCCAAGGGGGCCTGATGACCGCCCGGAGGTGGACCGCCGGTCTGCTCGCCGCCGTCGCCACGGTGGCGCTGGTCGGCTGTACGGCGTCGAAGAGCCAGGAGAAGACCTGCTCGACCACCTCCGACGGCATCATCGAATGCGCGCCGGACCAGCGCTCCGCGCCTCCGAAGCTCGCCGGTGAGCTGCTCACCGGCGGCACCTACGACGTCGGCGAGGCCCGCGGCCAGGTTGTCGTCGTCAACTTCTGGGGCTCCTGGTGCCCGCCCTGCCGGGCCGAGGCCGACGACCTGGAATCGGTTTACCAGGCCACCAAGGGTTCCGGCGTGAGCTTCCTCGGCGTCAACGTGCAGGATTCGCGGGACAAGGCCAAGGCGTTCGAGCAGGGACGGGTCACCTATCCGAGCCTGTTCGACCCGCCGAGCAAGCTGGCGCTGGCCCTGGACATCCCGCCGAACACCGTCCCGGCGACAGTCGTGCTCGACCGGGAGGGCCGGGTCGCCGTGGTGATCCGGGCGGCGGTCACGCAGGAGGGCCTGCGACCGATCGTCGAGCGGATCGCGGCCGAGAAGCCGGCGTCGAACTGATGGGCGAGACGTTCGAGGAGCTGGCCCGGAGCGGGCCGCTGGTGCTCGCCATCGGCGCGGCGGCGCTCGCCGGCCTGGTCAGCTTCCTCTCCCCGTGCGTGCTCCCACTCGTCCCCGGCTACCTGTCGTACGTCACCGGTCTGGCCGGGGCGGACCTCGAGGGCCGGCGGCCTGCGGCGACGCCGGCACCCGACGGCGCTGAGGCGGGCGGCGGGGTCGCGCTGCGTGAGCGGACGGCACCGGCGGCGGCGGTCAAGGGCCGGGTGCTCGCCGGGACGCTGCTCTTCGTCGCCGGGTTCACAGTGGTCTTCGTCGCCACCGCGATCCTGTTCGCCGGCATCGGGCGGGTCTTCTTCGACTACGAGCGGCAACTGGAGATCGTCGTCGGCGCGTTGATCATCGTGCTCGGCCTGGGCTACCTCGGGATGATCCCCGCGCTGCAACGCGAGTTCCGGATCTCCCGGCTGCCGGCCGCCGGTCTGCTCGGCGCGCCGGTCTTCGGCGCGGTCTTCGCGCTCAGTTGGGTGCCGTGCACCGGCCCGACGCTCGGTGCGGTGATGGGCATGGCCACCGCCAGCGGGCAGAGCGACCGCGCCGTGGTGCTCGCCGTGGCGTACTGCCTCGGGTTGGGGATACCGTTCGTCGTCTTCGGGCTGGGCTTCCAGCGCCTGCTCGGGGTGTTCCGCGCCATCCGGCGCAACAGCCGTTGGGTCACCCGGATCGGCGGCGCGCTGCTCATCCTGATCGGCCTTGCGCTGGTCACCGGCGGATGGCAGAGCTTCGTGATCTGGCTGCAGACCACCGTCGGGGTGGGCGAGGTGAGCATATGACGGTCGTCGACGAGCGGCCGGAGGCCGAGGCCCCGGCGCCCCGCCGCCGGCCCAACCGGCTGCTGGCCCTGCTGCGCAACTCGTGGCGGCAGCTCACCAGCATGCGTACGGCGCTGATCCTGCTCTTCCTGTTGGCGATCGCCGCGATCCCCGGCTCGGTGCTGCCGCAGCGGGGGATCAGCCCGGAGAAGGTCAACCAGTACTTCGTCGACCACCCGGACTGGGCCCCCCGGCTGGACCGGATCGGCGCGTTCGAGGTCTTCGGCTCGGTCTGGTTCTCAGCCATCTACCTGCTGCTGTTCACGTCACTGATCGGCTGCATCACGCCCCGGCTGCGCGACCACTTCCGGGCGCTGCGGTCCCGCCCACCCGTCGCGCCGAAGCGGATGGAGCGGCTGCCGCAGCACACCGTGCTGCCGGCGTCGGCCGGTGGCGTGGACGCCGTCGCCGCGGTGCTGCGCAAGCGCCGCTGGCGGGTCGAGGTACGCGGCGACGAGGTCTCCGCCGAGAAGGGCTACCTCAAGGAGACCGGCAACCTGCTGTTCCACACCTCGCTGATCGCGGTGCTGATCGGCGTCGCGCTCGGCTCGTGGTACGGGTGGAGCGGCAACCGCCTGCTGGTGGCGGGCGCGGACAACGCGTTCTGCAACACCCGCCAGCAGTACGCCGAGGCGAAGCTCGGCCCCCGCGTGGACAGCAACGACCTGCCCCGCTTCTGCCTGCGGTTGGACGACTTCCAGGCCCGGTTCCTGCCGTCCGGCCAGCCGGAGTTCTTCAACGCCCGGGTCACCGTCGACGGCCCCGACGAGCCGACCCGCAGCGCGGACTTCTCGGTGAACGCGCCGCTGCGCCTCGCCGACGCGAGCGTCTACCTGCTCGGCCACGGGTACGCACCGGTCATCCGCTACACCGACCGGTACGGCAACAGCCAGGTCAGTGACGAGCCCTTCCTGACCACCGGAGACATGGGCCTGACCAGCGAGGGGCTGGCGGCCTTCCCGGACGCGAACGTCGACCCGGCCACCGGCAGGCGGGTACCGGGCGAGCAGGTGGCGTTCACCGGCATCTACCTGCCCACCGCGCCGCAGCAGGCCCCGTTCGTCCGCTCCGAGTACCCCACCGAGCGCAACCCGGCCCTGAACCTGGTCGCCTACCGGGGCAACCTCGGCATGGACGCCGGCATCCCCGGCTCGGTCTACCAGCTCGACCAGCGGCAGGTGCGCGCCGGCAAGGTCAAGGAGATCGGCAGCAAGCTGCTCCGCAAGGGCGAGAAGTGGACGCTTGACGACGGCACGACCGTCGAGTTCCTGGGCACCGAGCGGTACGTGACGCTCTCCATCCGGCACGATCCCGGCTCGACGCCGTTGCTGGTGAGCTGCGGTGTCCTGCTGGTCGGGCTGATGGGCTCGCTGTTCGGGCGGCGTCGCCGGGTCTGGTTCCGGTTGCTGCCGGCCGACCCCGCGAATGGATCTCCGACGGACGGTAGTAGCTTGGTGGAGGCCGGTGGGTTGCCGCGCACCGACTATCCAGGGTTCGCCGACGAGTTCGCCCAGTTGATCGCCGCTGTGAACGGTGACGAACGGGCGGCTGAGCGGGCCGGTGTGCGAGAAGGGACCGAGTGATGTCCGCGCTCTCCGACAATCTGGTGACCTTCGCGATCCTGACGTACCTGATCGCGATGATCAGCCACGCCGTCGAGTACGCGTTGGGCAACGCGCGTGCCCGGGTGGCCGTGGCGTCGCCCGCCCGCGAGCTGGTCGGCGCGGGGGTCGGCGGTGCCGGCGGTGTGGCCGACGAGCCGCCCGCTCCGGTCCCGCCGTCTGTGGGCGGCTCGGCGCGCCGGGCGCGTCTCGCCGGGCTGGTCGCGGTGGGCACCACTGCGCTCGCCGCCGTGCTGCACCTCGCGGCGCTGGTCACCCGCGGTCTCGCGGCGGACCGCATGCCGTGGGGCAACATGTACGAGTTCGTGCTCACGGTGACGTTCATCGGGGTCGCGGCCTGGCTGGTGGTGCTCTGGAAGCGGCCGTCGCTGCGCAAGCTCGGGCTGTTCCTCACTCTCGTCATGGTGCTGCTGGTGGCCACCGCCGAGTTGGTCCTCTACGTGCCGATCGTGCCGCTGGTGCCGGCCCTGAACTCGTACTGGTTCGTCATCCACGTCTCGACGATCGTCTTCGCGTCCGGCATCTTCCTGCTCGGCGCGGTGCCGGCCGTCGGCTTCCTCATGCGCAACGGCTACGAGGAGGGCAAGCGGAGCTTCCCTTACACCTTGGCGAAGCGGCTGCCCGGGGCGGTCAGTCTGGAGCGGCTGACCTTCGCGCTGCACGCGTTCGCCTTTCCGATCTTCACGTTCGCGGTGATCGCCGGCGCGATCTGGGCCGAGGCGGCCTGGGGTCGGCCGTGGGGCTGGGACCCGAAGGAGACCTGGGCCTTCATCTCCTGGGTGGTCTACGCCGGCTACCTGCACGCGCGGGCCACTCCCAGCGTGAAGCGGAACGTGGCCACCTGGATCGCGGTGCTCGGCTTCCTCACCATGCTGATGAACCTGTTCGGCGTGAACATCTTCTTCACCGGCCTGCACTCATACGGTGGGCTGAACTGAACTGCAGTTGGCAAATGTAGAACTACACTTCTTAGAAGTGTAGTTCTACATTCTGTGGGGATGTGACCGTGGAATTCGCCAAGCCAGCGGAGATCTTCGACCGAGACGTCGAGTGGGCGGAGCTGGTCCGGTTCGCCTCGGATGATCGACAAGGCGCGACGCTGGGCGTGGTCAGCGGCCGCCGCCGGCAGGGTAAGACTCTGCTCCTGTACGAGCTGGCCCGCAGCACCCAGGGCTTCTACTTCGGCGCGACCGAGGCGACGTCGGCGGAGTCGCTCCGTCGCCTGGGGGAAGCGCTCGGCCGGTATACCGCAGCCCCGAGCCCACTGCACCTTGCCGACTGGCCGAGCGCGGTCGACGCGTTGCTCGCGCTGGGCCGGGACCGCCCGGTCACGGTGGTGATCGACGAGTTCCCGTACCTGGCGCGCGCCAGTCGCGACCTCCCATCGGTCATTCAGCATGCGCTCACCCCGGGCCGGATCGAGCGCACCGGCTCTCGAACTCGCCTGTTGCTGTGCGGTTCGGCGCTCTCGTTCATGGGAGGGCTTCTGGCAGGTTCGGCCCCACTCCGCGGACGGGCCGGGCTGGAGTTGCCCGTTGCGCCGCTTGACTACCGAGCGGCGGCGAGATTCTGGGGGATCGACGATCCGTTGCTCGCAGCCCGGGTGTTCGCGATCGTCGGAGGTACACCCGCCTACCGACGCGAGTACGTCCAGGACGACGCCCCCGACGGGCCAACCGATTTCGACGACTGGGTCGTGCGTGCCGTGCTGAACCCGGCGCGTCCGCTGTTCCGCGAGGCTCGTTACCTGCTGGCCGAGGATCCGGACCTTCGCGACACCGCCCTCTACCACTCGGTGCTCGCGGCGGTCGCCGACGGCAACGGCACCCGAGGTGGAATCGCGGGCTACATCGGTCGTAAGGCCACCGACCTGCAGCATCCACTCACCGTGTTGGAGGACGCCGGTCTCCTCACGAGGGAACCAGACCCCTTGCGCAGTGGCCGGAGCCGGTACCTCATCGCCGAACCCCTCATCAGCTTCTACCAGGCGATCATGCGACCCGCATGGACGGCGTTGGAGCAGCGACGCGGCGCGGACGTCTGGCGTCGATCCCAGCGACGGTACGCGGCAGCGGTGCTGGGGCCGGCCTTCGAAGAGATCGTCCGCCAGTGGGCGCTGCGCTTCGCCGCACCGGACACGCTCGGCGGCATCGTCGCGGAGGCCAGTGCCGCCGTCCTTACCGACCCCGCTAGCCGAACCAGCGTGGAACTCGATCTGGTCGCGTTCGGTGAGCCACCGATGGGCGACAGCCCTCGGCCGCTCCTCGCGATTGGCGAGGTCAAGTGGGGTAGGACATTAGGGATGGTCGACCTGGAGCGGCTCACGAGGGCACGGGATCTCCTCACCAGCCGTCCTGGCCTGGACGCGCGACACGTCCGGCTCGTGCTCGTAAGCGGGTCGGGCTTCACGGACGACCTCCAGCGGCGAGCTGGCGGCGATCAGGATGTCGTCTTGGTCGATCCGGCGCGCCTCTATCAGGGGGGATGACACCCGGGATCACGCCTACCTCCCATCCGGCGGTTCAGACTCGTGGTCAGCGGTGTCGCAGGGTCTCGTCGACCCGCAGGGTGACCTGGTAGGCGACCTCGGGTACGTCGACCAGTTCGATGCGTTCACTGCGCAGCGCCACCTGTGCGTGCAGTTCGCGGGCGATCGCGTCGCGTACCGCGACCAGCAGGGGTGGCAACCCGTCCGGGTCGCCGACGACGTATGCATCCGACACGCCCACCAGCCTGGCGCCGGGTCCGGCTGTTCGACCAGGACGGGTGAGATGTATCCGCAGGGCTTGACGCACGCCGCGCCGCCGCGCCGGCGTCGTCCCGCGGTCTTGATCCACTCCAGGTCGACGATCTGGCGGCATCATTCGCCCTGCAGGGCGCCAGGTCGGCGATCTGGTGTCGATCCTGGTCAGCCGCCGAACCAGCCGGGCACGTCGAGGCGGAACCAGTTGGCCGAGGCCATCGTGCGCAGGTCGTCCTCCAGGGCGGCGACGCGCTCCTCGCCCAAGGCGCCGGCCCACTGCTCGCGCAGCCGGTCGAACACTTCCGCCGAGCGGCGTAGCCCGTTGGCGCCGTGTTCCGTCACCCGGACCAGCCGGCGGCGGGCGTCGGAGGGATCGTCGACCCGTTCCAGGTAGCCGACGGCGACCAGCCGGTCGACCGTCTTGCCGGCGGCCTGCTTGGAGATGCCCAGCCGTTGGCCCAGCTCGGTGGCGGTGGTGCCGTGCACCCCGACGGCCTGCAACACGAAGCCGTGCAAGGGACGCAGCTCGGGGTGCCCCTGCCGGGCCAGTTCGGCGTGCAGGTCGTCGATCAGGGTGCGGAAGCCGGCCAGCAGCAACAGCGGGAGCTGGAAGCCGGGCCGGGCGGGATCAGAGGTTGCCATGTTCGACAACCACATTTACTATTTCGTCAACCACGTTGACCATCTTACGGCGTAGGCCGTGGAAGCAGGTGACCATGTCCGTCTTCATCCCCCACACCGCCGAGACCGCGCCCACCACCGCCCGCCGGGCCGTCGAGGGCGTACAGGGCCGGTTCGGCTGGCTTCCCACCCCGGTGGCGCTGATGGCCGAGTCGCCGCAGCTGCTCAGCGGCTTCCTCGCCGCCAGCGCGGGCTTCGAACAGACCAGCCTCGCGCCCGTCGAGCGGGAGGTGGTCATCCTGACCACCTCCACCTCCCACGAATGCCACTTCTGCGTGGCCCTGCACACCGGCAAGATCACTGAGATCGGCGCGAGCGCCGCGCTGATCACCGCACTGCGCGCCGGCACGGAGCTGCCCGAGCGCCGACTGGAGGCGCTGCGTCAGTTCACGCTGGCCGTGCTCAAGCACCGGGGCGCGGTGCCCGACGACCAGCTCGACGCGTTCCTGGGGGCCGGCTACCAGCCCGGGCAGGCGCTGGACGTGGTGCTCGGCGTCGGGGCGTACACCATGTCGACCTTCGCCAACCGGCTCACCCGTGCGCCGCTGGACCCGCCGCTGGCAGCCCACGCCTGGACGCCGGCAGCCTGAGCGAGCCGCGTTACCGCAGAGCTGGGCCGCCGCGACGGCGAGCCGGTGTGGTTCCGCCCCTGGTTGGAGGTCGAGCGGGTGGCCACCCAGTTGCGGTCCTTCGGGGCGACGATGGTTCCCGGCCTGTCGCAGACCGCCGACTACGCCCGCGCGGTGTTCCGGCTCGACCTGGGGCTCACCGCCGAGCGGGTCGAGGAGTTGGTGGCCGCCCGCCTGGAGCGACAGGCCATCCTCGACCGGGAGCACCCGCCGCAGCTCACCGCCGTGATCGACGAGGCCGCGCTGCCGCGCTGCAACGCTTCGCCGAGGGGTGCGCCGGCGTGCTGGCCGACCAGCTCCGACACCTGGTGGCATGCGCCCGCCGCCCACACATCCGGGTGCACGTGCTGCCACAGAAGGTCGGGCTGCACGCCGGCCTGTTCGGGCCGTTCATCCTCGGTCGCACCGCCGACGGCAGTTGGCTCGGCTTCCTCGACAACCAGACCGGCGGCACCGCCGTCGACGAGAACAACGAGGTGGCGACCCTGCTCGGAAGGTGGGAGAGTCTGCGCAGCGACGCGCTGCCCCGGCAGCAGTCCATCGACCTGCTCGAGGAGATCGTGAAGCCATGGATCTGACCGGAGCTCACTGGCGCAAGTCCACCCGCAGTGGCAACAACAGCGGCGCCTGCGTCGAGGTCGCCGACAACCTGCCCGGCCGGGTGCACGTCCGCGATTCCAAGGACCGCGACGGCGGCGTGCTGACCTTCAGCCCGACCGGGTGGCGCTCCTTCGTCGACCTGGCCCGCACCCCCTGACCCCGAGGGCTGCCGCTCAGGCCGCCCCGAGAAAGTCGCGCAGCAGGGCGAGCATCTCGTCCGGGCACTCCTCGTACAGCCAGTGCCCGCAGTCGTCGATCACCTCGCCGCGAACGGTGTCGGCGTACCGGCGTACCTGCTCGGCGACCTGGCCGCCGAGGCTGGCCGACGCGCCGACGGCCAGCACCGGCATGGTGAGCTTCGTGGCCCGGTACGTAGCGTTGTCGGCGATGTCCCGGTCGAACGCCCGAAAGTGGGCGAAGCTCGCCCGCAGGTGCGCCGGGTCGCGCAGGTGGCTGGCGAACTCCTCGATGTCCGGCGCGGCGATGCTGCCCTTGTGCACCATCAGGGCGTCGGTGAACCGGTCCACCCAGAGCGATTCCCGCCCACTGACGAGTTCCTCCGGCAGCCCGTTGTCGAGCGTGAAGAAGCCGAAGTTCCACACCGCCGGCCCGGCCGCGGTGAGCGCGGGAAAGGTGTAGATGCTCTCGTCCGGGATTGGTGCCTCGCTGAGCACCAACCGGCTCACCCGCTCAGGATGGGCAGCCGTGTACGCGTACGCCACCATCGTCCCCAGGTCGTGCCCGACCACTCGCAGGTCACCGGTCACGCCGAGTTGGTCGAGCAGGCCGTGCAGGTCGGCGGCGACGGTCTTCTTGTCGTACCCGTCGGCCGGAGCGTCGCTGCTCCCGAATCCGCGCAGGTCGGGCGCGACCACCTCGAAGGATCGCCCCAACTCGGGCAGCAGGTGCCGCCACATGTACCAACACTGCGGGTACCCGTGCAGCAACACCAGCGGTGGACCGCTGCCACCACGGACATAGTTCATGGTGATCCGACCGACCCGTGCCCGTTGCTCGGTGAACCCTGCCGGAACCCGATCCCCACCCATTCGCCGCCTCCGACCGCCGCCCCGCCCGCTGCCGCCTGTCCGGCTACCCGCTGAACGGCCGGCCATGCCCGTGGGCGCGTTGATCCACTCGCCTTCCTTGAAGTCGCCGTGTCGGGCGGCCGGGGACACCGCGGTTTCACGGAACCCGAGTTGACCTAGAGGTGACGGCGGGCCATCGCGGGCGTCACACCACCCGGCGTGGGCCGCGCCGCACCCGGTGCGGGACACTGGGCGACATGGCTCGTGGCTTCCCGTACACCGATCTCAAGGACTTCGTCGCGGCGCTGGAGCGCGCGGGGGAGCTGCGTCGGGTCGACGTCCCGGTCGACCCGACCCTGGAGATCAGCGAGGTGGTCACCCGCACGGTGCGCGCCGGTGGTCCGGCCCTGCTGTTCGAGCACCCCACCCGGGGTGAGATGCCGGTGGCGATCAACCTGTTCGGCACCGAGAAGCGGATGGCGATGGCCCTCGGCGTCGAGTCGCTGGACGAGGTCGGCGCCCGGATCGGCGCGCTGATCAAGCCCGAGCTGCCGGTCGGCTGGTCCGGCATCCGCGAGGGCCTGGGCAAGATCATGCAGCTCAAGTCGGTGCCCCCGCGCAAGGTCAAGACTGCGCCCTGCCAGGAGGTCGTCTACCGGGGCGACGACGTCGACCTGGGCCGGCTGCCGGGGTTGCAGGTCTGGCCCGACGACGGCGGGATCTTCCACAACTACGGGCTGACCCACACCAAGCACCCGGAGACCGGCAAGCGCAACCTGGGCCTCTACCGGCTTCAGCAGCACGGCCGCAACACGCTGGGCATGCACTGGCAGATCCACAAGGACTCGACCGCACACCACGCGGTCGCCGAGCGGCTCGGCCAGCGCCTGCCGGTCGCGGTCGCGATCGGCTGCGACCCGGTCGTCTCGTACGCGGCCAGCGCGCCGCTGCCCAGTGACATCGATGAATACCTGTTCGCGGGGTTCCTGCGCGGCGAGCGGGTGGAGATGGTCGACTGCCTCACGGTGCCGTTGCAGGTGCCGGCGCACGCGCAGATCGTGCTGGAGGGCTACCTGGAGCCCGGCGAGCGGCTGCCCGAAGGGCCGTTCGGCGACCACACCGGCTTCTACACGCCGGTCGAGCCTTTCCCGGTGCTGCACATCGAGGCGATGACCATGCAGCGGAACCCGGTCTACCACTCGATCGTCACCTCGAAGCCGCCGCAGGAGGACCACGGCCTCGGCAAGGCCACCGAGCGGATCTTCCAGCCGCTGCTCAAGCTGCTGATCCCGGATATCGTCGACTACGACCTGCCGGCCGCCGGGGTGTTCCACAACTGCGCGATCGTGTCGATCCGCAAGCGCTACCCGAAGCACGCGCAGAAGGTGATGAACGCGATCTGGGGCGCGCACCTGATGTCGCTCACCAAGCTGATCGTGATCGTCGACGAGGACTGCGACGTGCACGACTACAACGAGGTCGCGTTCCGGGCCTTCGGCAACGTCGACTACGCCCGCGACCTGCTGGTCACCGAGGGGCCGGTGGACCACCTCGACCACTCGTCGTACCAGCAGTTCTGGGGCGGCAAGGTGGGCGTCGACGCGACCCGCAAGCTCCCGGCCGAGGGCTACACCCGCGGCTGGCCGGAGGAGATGACCATGGCCCCCGAGGTCACCGCCCTGGTCGACAAGCGCTGGAAGGAGTACGGGATCTGATGACGACCCCCGACACCCCTCGCGATCTTGCACCTCCTGTCGACGATTCGCGCCCTTCCTCCCCATATGTCCCAGCAGAAAGTGCAAGATCGCGGGGGAGGGTGCGTGCCTTCCTGGATCTTGTCACCATCGAGCACTCCGTCTTCGCTCTGCCGTTCGCGTTCCTCTCGGCGCTCAGCGCCATGCAGGTTCGCGGTGGGCGGGTTCGCTGGCTCGACCTGTTGCTGATCACCGTGGCGATGGTCGGGGCGCGGACGTTCGCGATGGCCGCCAACCGCATTCTCGACCGGCGGATCGACGCGCGGAATCCGCGTACCGCCGGCCGGGAACTGGTCACCGGGGCGGTGAGCGTGCGGACGGCCTGGACCGGCGCGGCCGTCGCGCTCGTGGTGTTCCTCGCCGCCGCCGCCCTGCTCAACCCGCTCTGCCTGGTGCTCGCGCCGCTCGCCGTGGTGCCGCTGGTCGTCTACCCGTACGGCAAGCGGTTCACCAACTGGCCGCACGCCATCCTCGCTGTCGCCCAGGCGGTCGGCCCGGTCGGCGCCTGGCTCGCGGTCACCGGCACCCTGGACGGCTCCGGGCCGGCCTGGGTGCTCGGCGCGGCGGTCGGGCTGTGGATCGGCGGCTTCGACCTCATCTACGCCTGCCAGGACTCCGAGATCGACCAGCAGATCGGCGTGCACAGCGTGCCCGCCCGGTACGGCCGTCGCTTCGCCCTGCACGCCTCCACCGTGACGCACGTGGTGACCTTCGGGCTCTTCGTCTGGTTCGGCGTGCTGATCGGGTTCGGCTGGCTGTGGTGGGTCGGCCTGGCGTTGACGGCCGTCGCGTTCGCCTACCAGCACCTGGTGGTCAGCCCGACCGATCTCAGCAAGGTCAACCGGGCGTTCTTCACCGCCAACGGGTTCGTCGGCATCGCGCTGTTCGTCTTCGCCCTGCTCGACCTGGTGATCCGCCTGGGCCTGCGGCCCTAAAGCTGGGCGGCCGTCGGGTAGCGGGCGCTCTCCAGGGTCCAGTCGATGGTGCCGCGCACGGCGTACGCGACTCCGTCGAGATGGTCGGTGACGGCCTCGTCCAACGCCGGCCCGAACGACGGCACGGCGGCGCGGAGCGCCACGAACCGCCGCATCGACTCGCGCCAGCGCTCGGCCACCCGCTGCACCGCGTCCTCCGACGAGATGCCCAACTCGGCCTGCGTCGCCACGACCAGGTTGTGCCCGCCCGAGGTGGCCCGGTCCTTCTCGAGCGAGGCCAGGTCGTTGTACCAGGAGAGCAGGTCGTTGCCGGTGCGGGCGATCTGCCGCAGCAGCGGATGGTGGTAGACCGGATCGGGCAGGGACCGGCCGCTGACGAACTCCACCAGCGGATACGACACCTCGGCCGCCGAGGTGGACCGCCGCAACTCGACGTACTCGTCGACGCCGGGACGGGCGTCGGCCTCCTTGTTGGCCGCCTCCCGCCAGGTGCCGTCGAGGTGCCGGGCCACCGCGTCGGCGAAGCGCAGCCGCCACCGCGCCGGCATCCGCCTGCGCGGCTCCCGCCAGGCCAGCACCAGCAGCCGCCGCAGCGGACCGGTCAAACCGCCGTGCCGGAGCCGGGGACCGTCGTGCAGCAGTGCCAGCGTCCCGTCGCGCAGCGCCCGGATCTGCTCCGGGTGGAGCCGGTTCGGGCCGTCGCAGGCGTCGTCGACGAGGAAGAACCAGGTGAACAGGGCGGTCAGCACCCGCAGGTCAACCTCGTTGGCGTCCGGGTAGAGGCGTCCCGCGTACCGGGCGAAGCCTCCCCGGGCCAACCGGTGCAGCGCGGCGTCGTCCAGCGGCATACCCAGCTCGGGCAGGACGTCGACGAGCCACTGCTGGACCCGGTCGGCGTGTGGCGAGAGCCGGGGTGGGATCGGGAACTCGGCGCGCAGCGCCCAGAGGACCTCGCCGGTCGCCACCGATGCCTCCCGTGCGAACTGCTCCCAGTGCAGATCGCCATCGGCAGCATGTCAGGTCGGCGGGACAGTCGCGTACCCGGCCGGACAACTCGGACGGGCGCGGCGCGGCGGATCGCGGGGGTGCCCAGCGGCACGCGGCGCGGACCAGGCAGGCTGGAGGCATGCGGGAACCATGGGTGGTCGGCGTATCCGGAGCCTCCGGTACGCCGTACGCGGCGGCCGTCGTCGGCGGGCTGCTCGACGCGGGCGAACCGGTGGACCTCATCGTGTCGCGCGCGGCGCGGCTCACCCTGCTCGACGAGACCGGCCGCTCGTTCCGCGACGCGCACTGGGCCGAGGACCTGGCGACGTGGCTCGACCGGGACCTGACCGACGCGGACGTACGTCACTGGCCGGCGGGCGACCTGGCAGCCGGACCCAGCAGCGGGTCCTACCGGGTACGCGGAATGGCCGTGGTCCCTGCCAGCACGGCGGCCTGTGCGGGCATCGCGATCGGGCTCTCCAAGGACCTGCTGCAACGCGCCGCCGAGGTCAACCTCAAGGAACGCCGACCGGTGGTGGTGGTGCCCCGGGAGACCCCGGTGACCCGCAGCCACCTGGAGCACCTCATCGCGTTGCACGACGCCGGCGCGGTGGTGCTCCCGGCCAGCCCCGGCTTCTACGGCGCGGGCGCGGCGGCCAGCGCGCAGCAACTGGTCGACTTCGTGGCCGGCAAGGTGCTGGACGCGCTCGGCGTGCCACACACCCTGTTCCGCCGCTGGTCCGGCCAGCTCGGCGCGGCCCGAGGCTGAACGGTCAGGCGGCCCGGCGCTGAACGGTCAGGAATGTTCCAGTGGTGCGCGGACCGGACTGTCGCCCGGTCCGCCTGACGTTGTCCGCACCAGTTCAGTACATGCCGGCGTTGGCCGGACCCGGCCCGGTGGAGGCGGCCGGACCCACGTTGCGTGGCTTTCCGACCTCGTCCACCTCGTCCAGCATGCCCTCCCCCTCAAGCAGGGCTCGCACCTCGGATTCCCGAAACCGGCGATGCCCGCCTGGAGTCCGGATGCTTCCTATCCGGCCGGCCGCCGCCCATCTCGTCACAGTTTTCGGGTCCACCCGAAACAGCGCGGCGACCTCACCCGGTGTCAGCAGGCGATCTCCAGTGTCCACAGCCCCCTCCTCGCGTCGACGAAGCCCCTGGCTGAACACACTGCCCCCGGCTGGTGCGAGCCCAGAGCCGTCATGAGGGACGTATGGCAATTACAGCACCAGGGACCTGGCCTGTCCGCCAAACGCGAAAAATGCACTGAGTGGGAAGTTAGTAAATGGTACTGGTGCGACCCCTACCTAGACCGTCCGTTTGTGAACAGTTACTCACTGTCCTGACCAACGGATGCCGAAGGACTCGCGTTACGCCCAACGCGTTAAGGTCACTCTCCGTGGATGCCATCGACCTGACCCTCGTCGACCTGCTGCGGGGCAACGCCCGTCTGTCGTACGCCGAGCTGGCCCGGCAGGTAGGCCTCTCCGCCCCGGCCGTGCACGAACGCGTCGGCAAGCTGGAGAGCAGCGGCGTCGTGCTGGGCTACCGGGCGGACGTGGCGCCCGAGGCGATCGGGCTGGGCGTCACCGCGCTCATCGGCATCGTCGAGGACTCCGGCGCGGACTCCGACGACATGCTGGAGTCGCTGCGGGTGCTGCCCGAGATCGAGTCCTGCTACTTCATGGCGGGTGTCGAGTCGTTCCTACTCAAGGCCAGGGTCGGCACGATCGCCGAGCTGGAACAGCTCATCGTGCGGCTGAACCGGACACCCGGTGTCGCCTCGACCCGTACCGCCATCGCCCTCTCCACCAAGTGGGAGAACCGCCCGCAGCCGGTCGGTCCGCAGCCCGCCTGACCTAGTTGCTAGGTTTCCGAGCGTGACTCATCTCGACCGGTGCGACGAGGCCAGCCGTAGCTGGGTGACCGAAGCGATCGCCACTGTCGAAGCGGACGCGAACCGCTCGGCCGACACCCACCTCCTGCCCCTTCCGCTGCCCCGGGCCTGGGGAATCGACCTCTACCTCAAGGACGAGTCGTCGCACCCCACCGGCTCGCTGAAGCACCGGCTGGCCCGCTCACTGTTCCTCTACGGCCTCTGCAACGGGTGGATCGGGCCGCACACCACGATCGTCGAGGCATCCTCGGGTTCCACGGCGGTCTCCGAGGCGTACTTCGCGCGCATGCTCGGACTGCCGTTCATCGCCGTGATGCCCGCGTCCACCTCGCCCGAGAAGATCGCGCAGATCGAGTTCCAGGGCGGCCGGTGCCACCTGGTGGACGACCCGGCGGGTGTCGTCGTCGAGGCCCGCTGGCTGGCCGAGGACTCCGGCGGCCACTTCATGGACCAGTTCACGTACGCCGAGCGGGCCACCGACTGGCGGGGCAACAACAACATCGCCGAGTCGATCTACGCCCAGTTGGAGCTGGAACGGCACCCCATCCCGGCCTGGATCGTGGTCGGCGCCGGCACCGGCGGCACCAGCGCCACCATCGGCCGGTACGCCCGCTACCGCCGCCTGTCCACCAAGCTCTGCGTCGTGGACCCGGAGAACTCCGCCTTCTATCCCGCCTGGGTGGCCGCGGACTGGTCCGTACGCACCGGCAAGGGCTCCCGCATCGAGGGAATCGGCCGCCCCACCGTCGAGGCGTCCTTCCTGCCCTCGGTCGTGGACCGGATGGTCCAGGTGCCGGACGCGGCCTCGCTGGCCGCCATGCGCGCCGGCTCGGCGGTGCTCGGCCGTCGGGTGGGCGGCTCCACCGGCACCAACCTGTGGGGCGCGTTCGGCCTCATCGCCGACATGCTGGCTGAGGGGCGGACCGGCTCGGTGGTCAGCCTGATCTGTGACGCGGGCGACCGGTACGCCGACACGTACTACTCCGACGACTGGGTGGCCGCCCAGGGCCTCGACCTGGCCGCTCACACCGCCACCGTCGAGCGCTTCCTGACCACCGGGGCCTGGCCCGCCTGAGCGGGTGTGACCTCAGCGCGGGTCGATCCTTTCGGCCAGGCCGGGATAGCGCACCACGTACCCGTCGGCGTCCAGGTCGATGTCGGCCGTGAACGTGCCGCTGGCGAACCGGACCCGGCCGGGCCCCAACGCCGTGTAGATCTGCTCGGCCGGCACCACCTCCAGGCCGGGCAGCAGCATCCACGCCACGGTGATCCGGCGCGGCATGTCGGCCGGCCCACCGGTCAGCCCGAGCCGGCGTACCGGGAGGGCGTTGAACAGCGGCGAACCGCTCAGGTCGACGTCGAGCGCGTCGGCGAGGCGATCCGGGTCGTCGGTGCCGGGAAGACCGGCCCGGGGGTGTCCGGCCGCGATCAGCGCCGCGTCCAGGTCGCCCTGCTCGGCGGTGGTCACCCGCCACCGGGACGTGGCCCGTTCCAGGGTCACCCGGCGAAGCCAACCTGATCCCTCGACCTCGACCTCGACGCGGGCGGTGCTCCGGTCGGGCGCTGTCGTCAGCCGATAGCGGGTGGTGAACGGAATCGGATCGACGGCGAGAAGTGTGCCCCGCGCCGTCAACGTGTCGCCGTCGTCGAGCAGAGCCTGCTCGCTGCCAGCGGTGTCCGTCCGGGACCAGAAGATCGACTTGCTCATGGTCGCCATGAGCCGGACGTTACGCGACCCGCGCGTCATCGGCAGGGCATGCGCGAACGCCGTCGCGGAGCACATGCTCCGCGACGGCGTTCCGGGTCGATCAGTGGATCACCGAATCAGTGGGTACGCGCCGGCGGCCGCCCGCCGAAGCCCCGCCGGTCGTCACGCGGCCGGTCGTCCCCACCGCGGCCCTCGGAACGGTAGCCGCCCCGGGTGTCCCGGTCCGCGAAGCGCCGGTCACCCCGGTCGGCCTGCGGCCGGTCGCCGTAGCGCCGCTCGCCCTGGGGGCGATCGCCGTACTGCCGGTCATCCTGCGGGCGGTCGGCGTAGCGGCGCTCACCGGTCGGTCGGTCCCCGTAGCGCGGACGGTCGCCCTGCGGGCGGTCGCTGTAGCGCCGCTCGCCAGCCGGTCGGTCACCCCGGTCGGTCTGCGGCCGGTCGCCGTAGCGCCGTTCCCCGGTGGGCCGGTCGCCGTAACGCGGCCGGTCGCCCTGCGGGCGGTCGCCGTACTGCCGGTCACCCTGCGGGCGGTCGCCGTAGCGTCGCTCGCCGGTGGGTCGGTCGCTGTACCGCCGCTCGCCCTGCGGGCGGTCGCCGTAGCGCCGCTCGCCGGACGGCCGGTCGCCGAACCGGCGCGGGCCGCCGGAGCGGTCGTCGAACCGTCGCCCGCCGCGGTCACCGAACCCGCGGGGCTCCGCCTCGACGCGCACCGGGATGCCACTGGGCTCACGGGCGCCGATCAGCTCGGCCAGCACCGGGTCGCCGACCCGGACGCGGGTCTCGGCCGGTGCCACGCCGGCCTTCTCCAGCATCGCGAGGGTGGTGCGGCGCTGCTTGGGCAGCACCAGCGTGGCGACCGCGCCGGACTCGCCCGCCCGGGCCGTGCGACCGGCGCGGTGCAGGTAGTCCTTCGGGTCCTTCGGCGGGTCGACGTGCAGCACCAGGGTGACGCCGTCGACGTGGATGCCCCGGGCCGCCACATCCGTGGCGACCAGGACGTTCATCCGACCCTCGCGGAACTCGGCCAGGGTCTTGGTCCGCATCCGCTGGGTCTTGCCGCCGTGCAGCCCGCCGGCCCGTACACCGACCGCGGCCAGCTGCTCGACCAGCCGGTCGACGCCCATCTGCGTACGCGCGAAGACCATGGTCCGCCCGTCCCGGGCCGCGATCGAGGCGGCCACCGGGAACTTGTCGTGCGGCGGGATCAGCAGCATGTGGTGGTCCATGGTGGACACCGAGGCGGTCGACGGCGCGGTGGAGTGCGTCACCGGGTCGTTCATGAAGCGCTTGACCAGCGCGTCGACGTCGCCGTCGAGAGTGGCCGAGAAGAGCAGCCGCTGACTGCCGGCCGGCGTCTTCGACAGCAGCTCGGTCACCTCGGGCAGGAAGCCCATGTCGGCCATCTGGTCGGCCTCGTCGAGCACTGTGACCTCGACGTCGTCGAGCTGGCAGACGCCCCGCTCGATCAGGTCGCCGAGCCGGCCCGGGGTGGCCACGATGATCTCCACGCCGCGCCGGAGCGCGTCGATCTGACGGTCGTACGGAACGCCGCCGACGGTGGTCTTCAGGAACACGTTGAGCGACTTGCCCAACGGCAGGAGCGCGTCGTTGACCTGCATGGCCAGTTCGCGCGTCGGTACGAGGACCAGGGCGCGCGGTCGCAGGGGCCGCGCCGGACGTCCGGCAGCGACCCGGGCCAGCAGGGGAAGGCCGAAGGCGAGGGTCTTGCCCGACCCGGTCTGCCCACGACCGAGCACGTCCCGGCCGGCGAGGGCGTCCGGAACGGTTGCCTGCTGGATCGGGAAGGGAGTGGCGATGCCCTGTCGGGCCAGCGCGCGAACCAACGGCTCGGGCAGGCCCAGATCGGCGAAGCTGATCGTCTCGGCGGTCTCGGTCGGGGCGGCGTCGGACGTCTCGGGGGCGTCGATCGCCGCCGGGGCGGAATCGAAAACGGACGGAACGGTGCTGTGGTCAGCAGAGGTGGTCAACAAATGCCTTTCGAGCGGGGCGCATCTTCGCGATGGCCTGCCGCGGCTGTGCCGCCGGATCGCCCGCAAGATCGCCCATGGGCGCGCACCGGGCGCGCCAGGTCAGTGATCTCAACCAGTGTACGGCGGTTCGGCGGAGCCGCCAGTCGGTTGACCGACCGTAGTGGGCGGACTCACCATCGCAACCGGCCGGCGGGTCAGCCGTTGAGCACGCTGCCCATCAGACCGTCCAGGGCATTGTTGGCGAGGAGGACGACCAGCACGCTGATCCCGATCAGGAGCCCCAACGCGGCGACCAGGACGATCACCACGCGGGTGTTCCGGGACCTCTCGGCCGGCGTCTCCGCCCAGCCCTGAGCGAGGATGTGCCCGGTCAGCGAGCCGGAGTTCTCCACCGCCGCGTTGGGCGGCAGGGCGATCGTGGTGTAGCCCGGCCCGTCGCCGCCGGCGTAGACCGTGCCCGACAGGCCGGTGCCACCAGCCCGGCTGCCGGCGCGACTGCCAGCCACCGTGTCCCGCCGTTCGGGGCCGCCGGGCGGCGTGGTCGTCCGGTGGTCCGTACCGCCGGTCAGTGGGGTGGTGGTGGACGGGGGCCAGGTCGGCAGCGCGGGCGCGGGCACCACCGGAGGGGCGGTCGAGGCGCTGCCCGGCGCTGGCGGTGCGACATCCGACGTCCGCTGGGTGGCGGTCGGGGCAGAGAAGGACGCACCGGAGGTTCGCGGTGCCGCGTCCGTCGCGGACGGCCAACCGGACGGCGGTGCCGAGACCGAGGCGGCCCACCCCTGCGGGTCGGCCGACGTGCTGCGGGCGTACCCGTCGGAGTCGGCCCGCACCGACGACGCGGCGGTCCATCCGGCGGAGTTGGCCGGCGGCGCGGAGACCGACGCGCTGGCCCGTACGCCCGGCGTGCCGATCGTCGCCGGAGGCGGCGGGAACGGTGGTGCCGGCATCGGGCCGGGCGGCGGCGGTGGCGCGGGCACCGGCGGGCCGGGCGGCGGCATCGGCGGCCCGGGGACCGGTGGCGTCGGGGGTCCGGGGACGGGCGGCAGCGGCGAGGGTGGTGGCAGGGGCGGCCCGGGCACGGGTGGTACCGGGTCCGGTGGCGGCGTGGGGAAGGGGCTCGGCGTCGGCGCCGGACCGGGCGGGTACGGCCCCGGGCTCGGCGCGGGCTCCGGCTCGCCCGGCCCGGGCGGCGTCGGCTCCGGGGTCGGCGGCGCGGGTGGCTGCGCGGGCTCCGGGGGCTGTGCCGGCTCGGGCGGTTCGGGACTCACCGGTCCCGACCGGTAGACGGCCGACGTGCTGGCCCGGGACTCCGGCGTGGCCTCGTCGCCGGCCGCGACCCGGCTGCTGCCGGGCACCGTGGCACTGGCTCGCGCCGAGGCCGCGGCGCTGGTCGAGGCCGGAACGCTGGCGCTGGCGGTCGAGCCGTCCCGCTGCGCGGGCGGCGTGCTGGCCGAGCCGGTCGCACGGTAGGTGGTCGCGGTGGCCGGAGCGCTCGCCGGAAGATCATCGGGGCGTGCCGGAGCTGTCACGACGCTGGCCCGCGCCCGGACCGGAGCGGCCGCCGAGTCGGCGACGGCGTCCTCCAGCTGCGCGGCGTCCGCTCCCGTCTGCGGCGCGACGGCATCGGTGTGCAGCGTGGCGGCGGCGTTGTCCGTCGCGGCGTCGGTGGGCGCGGTGTCCGACGCGGCAGCGTCAGTGGGTGCGGTGTCCGTGCCGGCGCTGGACTGTGCGGCGCTGGACTGTGCGGCGCTGGGCTGTGCGGCGCTGGGGGCATCGGCCGCCGAGCCGGTATCGGCACCGGTCGTCGGATCCGAGGTCGTCAGCCTCGGCGCGTCGGCCCGGTCGACGTCACGGTCGACACCCTCCACCGGATCTTTCTGCTCGGCCATCTCCGCCCTCCGCGCCACGCTCGCACCCGGTCCGTGACATCGGACCGGGTGTGCCTGGTTGTCACCGTGCCACAGATCGTCCCAGGCGGACAGCCGGAGCCCGGGTGGCGGATCAGCGTCCCGCGCTCGGGCTGTCGCTGCTCGTCCCGCTCCGACTGGTGGACGGCGTGGACCCCGCGGATGCCGACGAGCTGGCCGGTGCCGTGGTCGGCGGCGTCGGCAGCGTCGTCGGCGTGTTGGTCGGGTTGCCCGTCGGAGTTGGCGAGGTGCCGCCGGTCGGCTTCGGCGTAGCGGTCGGCTTCGGTGTGCCGGTGGGCGTCGGCGTACCCGTTCCCGTCGGCGGGGGCGTCGGCTTCGTGGTCGGCTTGCCGGTGGGGCTCGGCTTGGGGGTTGTCGTCGGCTTCGCGGGCGGCGTCGGCTTGGTGGTGGCGGGCGGCGGCACGGGCGGGAGTGGCACGTTCGGAGTGGGCACCGCGCCGATCACCCGGGTCACGGCGTAGAGCCGGGACCAGCCGACCACCGAGATCTTGACCACGTCACCGGTGGTGGGCGCCTGCACCATCTTGCCGTTGCCGATGTACATGGCGACGTGGTGGATCGTGGTCCAGCTGCTGCCGGAGGCGAAGAACATCAGGTCGCCGGGGAGCGCCTCGGTCGGCCGCACGGTGCGTGCCCGGGTGGCGGCGTACTGGTCGCGGGAGACCCGGGGCAGGTCGAAGTAGTCGGCGCCCGGGGACCGGTACGCGGCCCACATCAGGCCCGAACAGTCGAACTCGTTCGGGCCCTCCTCGGACCACTTGTAGGGGTCACCGAGTTGGGCGAGCGCGTACCGGACGGCAGCCAGCGCCCGCGGGTGCGCGGACATTCCGCTGCTGCTCTGGCCGGCGACGTAGCCCGATCCGAACTGCTGATCGGCGGCCTCCTGCTGGCGTTCGAGCGCGATCAGCTGGGTGGCGTTGTCCCTGCGGAGCTTGAGCAGGCTGGCCTCGGCGGTCTGCAGCGCCTTCTCACCGGTGGTGAACTCCGCCTCGGCGGCGTCGACGGCGGCCTTGGCCGCCGTGTGTGCCTGGTAGGCGGACTGCTCGGTGGCGCGGGCCCGAGCCAGCTCGCCGGTCACGGCGGTGCTGGCGCCCTCGACCTTCTCGCCCCGGTTGATCCGCTGGAGGCGGCTCAGCCCCTGGATGTCGTCGACGAAGTCACCCGGGGGCAGGGCGGCGGCTGCCTTGACCGCGTCCGAGGCTGCGGCGTCGGCTGCCTGCTGGGCACGGAGGAGGGCGTCCTGCGTGGCCGCCAGCACCTTGCCGGCAGCGACGAGCTGCGCCTGCGCGTCGGTCCGTTTCTGACGGGTCAGCAGTAGTTGGTCGCCGAGCAGGCCGACCTGGCTTTCGGCGGCGGCGATCTGGGCGGCCAGCGGGCCGCTGCCAAGGTTGACCACCGGCGGTGCCGGGACGCCGGCGCCGGGCGGGTTGCCGGGCACCTGCGGGGCGCCGATGGCCGGCGGGCGCGCACCGGTGTCCGGCACCGTCGCGGGCACTGTCGGCTCGGCGTACGCGGGAGTGGCCAGTACCGCGGCGGCGATCGCGCCGAGCAGGGCGGCCCAGAGCTTCGGGCGCAGCACCGGCGAGATCACCGGGCTCCGTCGTCGCTGCCGTCGCCCGCGCCCGCTGTCGACCATTCCGCTCCCCGTCCGGTGCTCGTCGCCGCGCTCGGTGGGCGCGGCCGTCGGGACGGTACCAGTGTGTGAGTTCCGCCCCACCTTGTCTTACCGCACGAGGGCAGTGATGTCGATGCATCGGCGGGTTACGGGAGGCTGAGAGTCCGGTGAAGTGGGTCGCTGTCGCCGACCGTGCCGCCGGGGTCACCGGAGGGCCGACGTACCCTCGGGAGGACCGCAGGTGGAAGGGACGTGCCATGGACGCCGGACTCAAGCGTGAGCTCGAAGCGAAGGTGTACGCCGGTGAGCGGCTGACCCGGGAGGACGGCATCGCCCTCTACGACAGCGACGACCTGACCTGGTTGGGGCGGCTGGCGCACCACCGGCGCACCGAGTTGAACGGTGAGCGGGTGATGTTCAACGTCAACCGGCACCTCAACCTGACCAACGTCTGCTCGGCGTCCTGTGCGTACTGCTCGTTCCAGCGCAAGCCGGGCGAGAAGGACGCGTACACGATGCGCATCGACGAGGCGGTCCGCAAGGCCAAGGAGATGGAGGACGAGCAGCTCACCGAGCTGCACATCGTCAACGGTCTGCACCCGACGCTGCCCTGGCGCTATTACCCCAAGGTGCTGCGCGAGCTGAAGGCCGCCCTGCCGAACGTCAAGCTCAAGTGCTTCACCGCGACCGAGGTGCAGTGGTTCGAGAAGATCAGTGGCCTGAGCGCCGACGAGATCCTCGACGAGTTGATGGACGCCGGCCTGGAGTCACTGACGGGTGGCGGCGCGGAGATCTTCGACTGGGAGGTCCGGCAGCACATCGTCGACCACAACTGCCACTGGGAGGACTGGTCGCGCATCCACGCCCTGGCGCACAGCAAGGGCATGAAGACCCCCGCGACCATGCTGTACGGCCACATCGAGGAGCCCCGGCACCGCGTCGACCACGTGCTGCGCCTGCGCGAGTTGCAGGACGAGACCGGCGGCTTCGCGGTCTTCATCCCGCTGCGCTACCAGCACGACTTCGTGGACTCGGCGGACGGCAAGATCCGTAACCGGATCCAGGCGCGGACCACGATGGCCTCGCCGGCCGAGTCGCTGAAGACGTTCGCGGTGTCCCGGCTGCTCTTTGACAACGTGCCGCACCTGAAGAACTTCTGGGTGATGCACGGCCTCTCGGTGGCGCAGCTCTCGCTGAACTTCGGCGTGGACGACCTGGACGGCTCGGTGGTCGAATACAAGATCACCCACGACGCCGACTCGTACGGCACCCCGAACACCATGCACCGGGACGACCTGCTGCACCTCATCTGGGACGCCGGTTTCCAGCCGGTCGAGCGGGACACCCGTTACAACGTCGTCCGGGAGTACGACAAAGCGCCGTCGCTGGCCGAGCGCCGCGCCGAGCCGCAGCAGGTCTGGGCCTGAGGCACCACGTACCCTCGCAGTCGATGACCGAGCAACGTGGTGCCGAGCAGCAGGGCAGCTTCCCCCGGCGGGATGCCGAGGGGCGCGTCCGTACGCTGGGCGACCTGCTCGGGGTGTGCCTGGCCGGCCTGGTCATCGGCGTGCTGGCGCTCGTGTTGTTCGAGTGGGCGTTCTCCTCGTTCGGCGCCGGCGACTTCGGGCACACCAACGGTTGGTTGGCGGTGATCCTGCCGGCCTGGCTGTTCTGGGACGACTTCCGGGCCTGGGCGTTCGGTGCGGCTCGGGTGGTGGCGGCGCTCGTCGCGGCGGCTGTCGGGGTGCTTGTGGGGCTGTTGGTCGCCGGTCTGGGCGCCGGGCTGCCACCGCTGCTGTCCGGCGCGTTGGCGGCGGCGGCGTTCACCGTGGCGTACGCGACGATCTGGTTCCCCGGCGTCCGTTGGCTGGCCCGCCGGACCGGCTGAATGACCCGCCCACGGGCGCGGAGAACGGAGAGCAGACGTGAGCGCGGCGCTCAAGTACACACTGGGCCGGATCGGGCTGTTCGTCGCCGTACTGGCGGCCCTCTGGCTGGTCGACGTGGACGTCTTCCTGAAGCTGATCCTGGCGCTGGCGTTCTCCGCCGCGCTCTCCTTCTTCCTGCTGCGCGGCTGGCGTGACGAGATGGCCCAGGAGATGGCCGAGGCCACGGAACGGCGTAAGGCGGAGAAGGAACGCCTCCGCGCGGCCCTGGCCGGCGAGGACCAGCAGTCCGACGAGGACCAGCAGTCCGACGAGAGCGAGCGGCGGCAGCCGTAGGTCCCGCGGACGCGCACTGCCGCAGGGCAGTACCCCCCCGCCCCCGCCCCCCGCCCCCCCCGAAACCCGAGCGTTGATCATGAAGTTATTGCCTCGACACGCCGAGCGGTCGGGCAATAACTTCATGATCAACGGCGTTCACTGGGGATCGACGGCGTTCACTGGGGGGTTTGTCACCAGTTGGTGGAGCCGGGGACCTTGGGCCAGGGCTTCGACTCGGGCTTGATGAGGTAGGCGACGCCGCCGGAGCCGCCGGAGGTTCCGCCGCTGGCGTTGGTGCGCTTGGTGCGCAGCCAGATCTGCTCGAACTGGGTGCGCTTGTAGACGTTGCGGACGACGTCGTTGCTGGACGAGGCCGGGTCGTTGACGATCACGTCGCCGTCGGCGGTGAAGCCGACCACCACGAAGAGGTGCCCGGAGGTGCCGTAGTTCGCTCCGTCCAGCTCGCTGGCCAGGAAGGACTGGCTGGTCACCACGGGGATGCCGGCGGCGATGAAGCGTTCCAGTTCGTCCAGTGAGTGCAGCCGGGTGACCCGCCCCTCCAGGCCGGGGAAGCTGGCCGCGTACGCGGTGTTGAACGGCCAGTTGCCCGCGCCGTCGTACGCGTAGTCGAACGTCATCCGGGCGGCGTGGTTGACGGTCGGGTCGGGGTAGGTCGGGTCCACCCAGGAGGTGTCCGCGGCCGACGGCTTGCGTCCCCAGTACTCGACGACCATCTCGGTGGAGGTGGGCGAACACCAGGCCTCACCACCGCCGTCGTACTCGGGGTAGTGCCCCTTGTGGACGTTCTGCGAGTAGCGGGGCACCGGCAGCTCGACACCCCAGGCGATGTGCCCGGCGCTCGGCGGGACGGTGAACCGGTCCGGCACGGTGGAGCTCATCGCGCCGAGCATCCGCACCACCGGGGCGGCGGTCTGCCCGGGTGCCCGGTAGAGGGTCAGCCGCAGCTGGTACGACCGCAGCAGCACCCCGGCGTCGGCGTCGTCGATGCTGAAGGTGTCGGTCCAGATCGTCGACCAGGGGTCGCCCTGCCCGTCGACGCTGGTCCGCTTGATGTCGGTGTCGCCGGAGGCCCAGCGGCCCAGGACGTACCAGGGGGTCTGGTCGCCGTTGGTGTAGCCGCCCTGCATCTCGACCTGGATCCAGGTGCCGGCGGGGGTCTGCGCGTTCCAGGAGGCGATCAGCTCGGTGGCGTCGAACCCGATCCGGGTCACGGGTGAGGTCCAGGTGCCGTACTCCCAGGTGCGGGTGGCACCGGTGTGCGGGTCGGCGTACTCGGTGGTGCCGGCCGGTCGGCTCAGGGTGACGCCGGCGTGCGGGCCGGGCACGACGCGGGTGCCGGCCTGGCTGCCGTGGTGCCAGTCGGCGGGTCCGGACCAGTCCTGGAAGGTGATCTGCTCGTCGTGGGCGGGGGAGGCCGGCCGGGCCGCCGCGGCGGGGGCCGTGGTGGCGAGCAGGGTGAGCGCGCTGACGCCGGCGAGGGCGGCCGCGTGCAGGCGGGAGGGTGCCATGGGTGCTCCGCGGTGTCGAGTGGGGGCATCGTCGCTGGTCAGTGTTCCGCTTGCAAGGAAGTTTCGCCAGATGTTCAGCGATAGAAAATCATTGCCGCCGCGATGGTCAACCTGGGATGGATTTCGCGGTGATCAATATTGAGATGACCATGTGACTGGTGGTGAAGTGTGCATCACCGAGCGGGATCCTCCGCCCTCTGAGGAGGTAGTCCATGGCCCTCCGCCCACCTCACTCTCTCCGCCGCGTCCTGGTGCTCGCCGTCGTCACCGGACTGGGAATCGTCACCGTCGCCGCCGGACCGGTCGCCGCCCAGCCGGCGCCGGACCGGACCGCCGAGTCGGCCGCCGCCGGCTACCGGGTGCTCGGGCCCCGGACCCTCGCCGACCGCAACGCGGTGGCCCGCACCGGGGCCGCCATCGACTACTCCGAGCACGGGGTGCTGCACGTCTCGGCCACCGCCGCCGAGGCTGCCGCCATCGGCAAGCTCGGCTTCCGGCTGGAGCCGCTCGCCCCACCGCCCAACGCCGAGCGTGGTGCCGGCGAGGTGGGCACGCTGGCGTTTCCGCCCGCCGACTCCAACTACCACGACTACGCGGAACTGACCGCCGTCGTGAACCAGGTGGTCGCCGACCACCCGGCGATCGCCCGCAAGATCAGCATCGGTTCGTCGTACGAGGGACGCGACCTGATGGCCGTCAAGATCTCGGACAACGTCGGCACCGACGAGAGCGAGCCGGAGATCCTGTTCAACTCCCAGCAGCACGCCCGTGAGCACCTGACCGTCGAGATGGCGATCTACCTGCTCGACCTCTTCACCGACAGCTACGGCAGCGACTCCCGGATCACCGGCATCGTCAACAGCCGGGAGATCTGGATCGTGCCGACCGTCAACCCGGACGGCAGCGAGTACGACATCGCCACCGGGTCGTACCGGTCCTGGCGCAAGAACCGCCAGCCCAACAGCGGCTCGTCGAACGTCGGCACCGACCTGAACCGCAACTGGGGCTACAACTGGGGCTGCTGCGGCGGCTCCTCCGGGTCGACGTCGTCGGAGACCTACCGTGGCCCGTCCGCCTTCTCGGCGCCCGAGACACAGGCGCTGCGCAACTTCGTCAACAGCCGTGTCGTCGGCGGCACCCAGCAGATCAAAGCCAACATCGACTTCCACACCTACTCGGAGCTGGTGCTCTGGCCGTACGGCTACACCACCGCGAACACCGCCACCGGGATGAGCGCCGACCAGTACAACACCTTCGCCACCATCGGCCAGCAGATGGCGGCCACCAACAACTACACCCCGGAGCAGTCCAGCGACCTCTACATCACCGACGGGGACAGCCTCGACTGGATGTGGGCCACCCACAACATCTGGGCCTACACCTTCGAGATGTACCCCGGCTCGTCCGGCGGCGGGGGCTTCTACCCGCCCGACGAGGTGATCACCGCACAGACCACCCGCAACCGCGAAGCCGTTCTCCTGCTCAGCGAGTACGCGGACTGCCCGTACCGGGCCATCGGCAAGCAGTCGCAGTACTGCGGCGGTGGTGGCGGCACCACGGTCTGGTCGGACACCTTCGAGACCGCCACCGGCTGGACGACCAACCCGTTCGGCACCGACACCGCGACGCTCGGGGCGTTCGAGGTGGGTGCCGCCCAGGCGACCACCTCCTCCGGAGCGAAGCAGCTCACCGCGTACGCCGGCTCCAACGACCTGGTCACCGGCCGGCTCGCCGGGTCGGCGGCCGGTGACTACGACGTCGACGGCGGCGTGACCAGCGCCCGGTCGCCGGCGGTGACCCTGCCGTCGTCCGGCACGCTGACCCTCTCGCTGGCCTGGTACCTGGCGCACGGCTCGAACGCCTCGTCGGCCGACTACCTGCGGGTGAGCGTGGTGCACAACGGCGGCACCACGGCGCTGCTCACCCAGGCAGGTGCGGCCACCAACCGCAACGGGAGCTGGACGGTGGCGAGCCTCAACCTCACCCCGTACGCCGGGCAGTCCGTCCGCATCCTGGTCGAGGCGGCGGACGCCTCCGGCGCGAGTCTGGTGGAAGCGGCTGTGGACAACGTCACCATCACGGCCTCCTGAGCGGGTGGGGCCCCGTACCGCCCCTGCGGGGCCCCACCACACGCTCCTGAGCCTGCGCTACCGTCTTATCGACCACTCCGCAGCGAAGCCGGTGTGAAACCGGCGCTGTCCCGCAACTGTGATGCCCCGCCTGACGGTGGGGACGAGCCAGGTCGCCTGCGGCGGGGTCGCGACACGCGCTCTCGAGGAAGGGCGCCTCGTGGGCGGGCGTACGAGTCCTGTCGGCGAAGCACCACACTCCTCGACCGACAGGAGGCCCCATGTTCAGACGTACCCCTCGGCTGTTCGCCGCGACCCTCGCGGTCGCCGCGCTCGCCCTCGGCGCCTGCGCCGAGAAGACCGACGACAAGCCGGCCGCCGGCACCGCGGCCGCCAGCTACCCGGTGACGGTCGGCGCGCTGACCCTGGCCAAGCGTCCCGAGAAGATCGTGTCGCTGTCGCCCACCGCCACCGAGATGCTCTTCGCGATCGGCGCGGGCCCGCAGGTGAGCGCCGTCGACGACCAGTCCAACTACCCGGCCGACGCGCCCAAGACCGACCTGTCCGGCTTTCAGCCGAACGCCGAGGCGATCGCCGGCAAGAACCCCGACCTGGTGGTGCTCTCCAACGACACCAACAAGATCGTCGACCAGCTCGGCAAGCTGAAGATCCCGGTGTACCTGACGCCGGCGGCGACCACCCTCGACGACTCGTACCGGCAGATCACCGACCTGGGCACCCTGACCGGGCACGCCGACCAGGCCGCCGACGTCGCCAAGCGGATGAAGGACGACATCGCCAAGCTGGTCAAGGACCTGCCGCAGCGCACCGAGAAGCTCACCTACTACCACGAGCTGGGCCCGGAGCTGTACAGCGCGACGAGCAAGACCTTCATCGGCTCGATCTACAGCCTCGTCGGCCTGACCAACATCGCGGACCCGGCGGACGCCGACGGCAAGAACGGCGGCTACCCGCAGCTGTCGCAGGAGGTCATCGTCAAGGCCGACCCGGACTTCGTCTTCCTCGCCGACTCCAAGTGCTGCCAGCAGAACGCCGACTCGGTCAAGGCCCGCAGCGGCTGGGCCGGGCTCACCGCCGTGAAGAACAACCAGGTCGTCATGCTGGACGACGACATCGCCTCCCGCTGGGGCCCGCGCGTCGTGGACCTGCTCCGGGTGATCATCGACGCGTTCGCCAAGGTGCCCGCGTGACCGACCTCCGTCGGTGACCGGGACGCCGCCGGTGGCCACCCCGACACCCGACATCCCGCCGGCCGGGACGCGATCCTCGTCCCGGCCGGCCGGGCCGCCCTCGGCCGCGCGCCGGCCGGGTGGCCCGGCCCCCGCCGCGCACCGGCCCGGTGAGCTGCCCCCGGCGGCGTCCCGGCCAGCCGGGCTGCGTAAACGCTGGCTGGTCGCCGGTGTCATCGCGGTGCTCGTCGCGCTCGTCGCCGGGGTGTCGCTCGGGCCGGTCAGTCTGCCACCGGGCAGCGTCGCCGCCGAACTGCTCAACCTGATCCCCGGGGTGCACCTCGACAGTGGACTGAACCAGCGGGAAATCGCCATCGTCACCGAACTGCGGCTCCCCCGGGTCGTGCTGGGCCTGCTCGTCGGCGGTCTGCTCGCTCTCGCCGGTGGCTGCTACCAGGGCGTCTTCCGCAACCCGCTGGCCGACCCGTACCTGCTCGGCGTCGCCGCCGGCGCGGGCCTCGCGGTCACCGCGGTGATCGCCCTCGGCGGCGTCGGGCGGCAGGGCGCGATCTCCGGACTGCCGTTGACCATTCCGCTTGCCGCGTTCGTCGGCTCGCTGCTCGCCGTGACGATGACCTACCTGCTCGGGGCGGCCGGCGGACGGGTCCGGTCACCGGCGATGCTGATCCTGGCGGGGGTGGCGGTCTCCGCGTTCCTCTCCGCCGGGCAGACGTACCTGCTGCAACGGCACTCGGACAGCATCCAGCCGGTCTACTCCTGGCTGCTCGGCCGGCTCGCCACGGCCGGCTGGCACGACGTGCTGCTGGTGCTGCCGTACGCCACCCTGACCACCGTGGTCGTCCTGCTGCACCGCCGTGAGCTGGACGTCCTCGCGGTCGGCGACGACGAGGCGAGGAGCCTCGGGCTGCACCCGCAGCGCTCCCGCTACCTGCTGATCGCCGCCGCGTCGCTGGGCACCGCCGCAGCGGTCTCGGCGACCGGTCTCATCGGCTTCGTCGGCATCATCGTGCCGCACACCGTCCGACTGCTCGCCGGATCGAGCTACCGGGTGATCCTGCCACTGTCGCTGCTGTTCGGCGGCGCGTTCCTGGCCCTGACCGACGTGGTCGCCCGTACCGCCGTCGCCCCGTCCGAGGTGCCCATCGGTGTGGTCACCGCCCTGCTCGGCGGCCCGTTCTTCGTCCTCGTGCTGCGGACCGCCCGCCGGGTGCTCACGTGACTCCGGAGGTGCCGGCCGTCGAGGTCCGCGAGCTGCACGTCAGCCTCGACGGCACGCCGATCCTCACCGGCGTCGACCTCACCGTCGCCGTCGGCGAGTGGGTCACCATCATCGGCCCGAACGGCGCCGGCAAATCGACCCTGTTGCGCGCCGTCGGCGGCCTGCTGCCCGCGCCGGACGCCATCTCCCTGTTCGGTACGCCGAGCGCCGCGCTGCGCCGCCGCGAACGCGCCCGGGTGGTGGCGACGGTGACGCAGTCCCCGGTCGTACCGCCCGGCATGTCGGTCCTGGACTACGTGCTGCTCGGCCGCACCCCGTACATCCCCCCGCTCGGTCGTGAGTCGGCCGCCGACGTGGACGCCGTCCACGACGTGCTGGACCGCCTGGACCTCACCGGTTTCCACCGCCGTGAGCTGGCCACCCTCTCCGGGGGCGAGCGACAGCGGGTCTTCCTCGCCCGCGCGCTCGCCCAGGGCGCGACACTGCTGCTGCTCGACGAGCCGACCAGCGCGCTGGACATCGGCCATCAGCAGGACGTCCTGGAGTTGGTCGATCAGTTGCGCCGCGCACACGGCCTGACGGTGCTCGCCACCATGCACGACCTCTCCCTCGCCGGCGAGTACGCCGACCGGTTGGTCATGCTCGCCGACGGGCGGGTGGTGGCGACCGGCACGCCGCACGAGGTGCTGACCGAACACCTCCTCGCCACCCACTACCGGGCCAGCGTCCGGGTCGTCCCCGGCACCAACGGCCCCCTGGTGGTCCCCGTCCGCCCCCGCCCGTAGCCGGACACTGCGGGTCAGGTGCCCAGGTCGATGACCGAGAAGAGAGCGCCCTGGGGGTCGCGGAGGGCGGCGAACCGGCCGGTCGGGATGTCCCGGGGCGGCACCAGGATGGTCCCGCCCAGTTCGCAGGCGCGGGCTGCGGCGGCGTCCGCGTCGGTCACCGCGAAGTACACCGTCCAGTACGCCGGCAGGTCGGCCGGGTAGCCGTCGCCCAGCGGCGGCATCATCCCGGCGACGATCCGCTCGCCGAGCCGCCACCCGGTGTACGTCATGCCGCCCACCGGCTGCTCGTCCGGCTGCCAGCCGAACACCAGCTCGTAGAAGACCTTCGCGCCCTCCGGGTCGGGGGTGACCAGCTCGTTCCAGCTCATCGCGCCGGGCACGTCGAACACCTCGGCGCCGGGCATCGCCAGCGGCTGCCAAACGCTGAACGTGGCGCCCGCCGGGTCGGCGAACACGGCCATCCAGCCCCTGTCGAACACCTCGAACGGCGGTACGACGACCTGCCCGCCGGCCCGTTCGACCCGGCCGGCGACCAGTGCGGCGTCGTCGGTGGCGATGTACGTGGACCAGATCGGCACCTGGTCCTCGATGGCGGGCGGACCCACACCGGCCACCGGGCGGCCGTCCAGCAGGAAGACGGTGTAGCCGCCCGCCTCGGGCTCCGGGGTCACCCGTCCGGTCCAGCCGAACAGTTCGGGATAGAAGCGCCGCGCGTCGGTCAGGTCCGGGGTGGCCAGGTCGGCCCAGCACGGCGTGCCCGGCGGGACGGTGCTCACGTCAAGACCCCTCTCGGCCGGCGGCCACGGGCGGGCCCCCTGCGGGAATCCTGGCACCGTCCCGCTGTGGCACGGGGCGGAAACGGACGAATCGTCAGCTGAACCGGCGACCTTCGTCCCGCCGGTACGCCCAGGCGGCGAGCGAGGCGAGGAGCACCACCCAGACACCGAGCATGATCAGCGCCAGCGGTTCGACCCGGTAGCCGCCGACCGCCCACCACATCAGTTCGGCAGCGCCCCGGGTGGGCAGGAACGGCGCGATCGTCTCGATGAACCCGGGCGCGTCCCCCGGGGCGGAGAGCAGCCCGCCGCCGAACGCGAGCGGCAGGAAGACGACCTGCGCCACCACGATCGCCGCCTTGCTGGGTAGCGAGTAGCCGATGGCGAGGCCCATCAGCGTGAACGGCACCGAGATGACGGCCACGATGACGGCGGTCAGCAGGAACGCCGTCGGGGTGACCCGGGCCGGGGTCAGCGTCGCGCCGATCACCATGACCGGGATCAGCGACAGGTACGTCAACGCGAGACCGGCCAGCACCCGGCCAGCGAACCGGGGCGCTGGCCCGGCCGGCAGGGTCCGGGTGTACGGATTCCACGGCTGGTCGCGGTCCTCGGCGACGCCGACGCCGTACTGGAAGATGTTGGCGCTCATCACCGAGAAGGTGATCATCGACGCGGTGGCGAAGGTGGCGCCGACCGAATCGTCGCCCGTGAACGGGACCACGAAGAAGATCATGGCGGCGGCGGGGAAGAAGGCGCTGCCGAAGACGGCCACCGGAATCCGGATGATCTCCAGGAGCTGGTAGCGGGCGTGGACCAGGGCGAGCTGCACGGTGCGCCTCCTCAGACGGCGGTGGGTTGGCCGCTGGCGGCGGCAGCGGGTGGGGCCTGAGCCGGTGTGTCGGTCCCGCTGGTGAGGGCGAGGAACGCCTCCTCCAGCGAGGTGGACCGGACCTCCAGGTCGGTGAAGGCGACCTGGGAGCGGACCAGCGCGCGGACCAGCTCGTCGGCGTCGGTGGTGAGCAGGTGCAGACGTCCGTCGACCCGTTCGCTGCGGACGACTCCGGGCAGATCGGGCAGCTCGTCGGTGACCAGGCCGACCCGTCGTACGCCGACGATGCCGCGTACGGCGTCCACGGTGTCGTCGGCGAGCACCCGGCCCTGCCCGATCACCACCACGCGGCGGGCGAGCGCCTCCACTTCCTCCAGGTAGTGGCTGCTCAACAGGACGGTGCCGCCGTCGTCGTGGAACGCGCGGATCGCGTCCCACAGGGTGTGCCGGGCCGTGACGTCGAGGCCGGTCGTCGGCTCGTCGAGCAGGACGAGCCGGGGTCGGCCGACGAAGGCCAGCGCCACGGCAAGCCGGCGACGCTGGCCGCCGGAGAGCCCGCCGGTCTGCCGCCGGGCGAGGGCGCCCAGACCGAAACGGTCGAGCAGCTCGCCCCGGGGCACCGGGTCGGGATAGTGCGCGGAGACGAAGTCGACGACCTCGCCGACCCGGAGCGTGCCCGGAAGGCCGGTCTCCTGCGGGGTGACGCCGATCTGCCGCCGAGCCTCCGGGTCGCGCGGGTCGCGGCCGTTCAACTCGACCCGGCCGGAGGTGGGCCTGCGCAGGCCGACCAGCAGGTTCATCAGGGTGCTCTTGCCGGCGCCGTTCGGGCCGAGTAGGCCGACCAGTTCGCCGGCCCGGACCTCCAGGTCGACGCGGTCGAGGGCGAGGACGTCGCCGTACCGGCGGCTGACCTGGTCGGCGCGGGCGAGGGTCATGACTGCTCCTTCGACACTGTGGAGTCGAGCTGAGAGGGATCGAGCAGGGTGCGGATCGCTTCGGTGTACTCCTCGAACGCCAGCCGACCCCGCCGACTGAGCCGGATGAGGGTGACCGGGGTGCGTCCGCGATGGGTCTTGCTGATCTCGACGTACCCGGCGTCCTCCAGCTTGCGAAGGTGGACCGAGAGGTTGCCGGCGGTCATCGCGAGCAGTTCCTGAAGTCGTGGAAAGGCGATCCGGTCGCCGTCGCCGAGCGCGGAGAGCGCGGCGACCACCCGCAGCCGTGCCTGGGCGTGGATGACCGGGTCGAGTTCTGTCATGAACGTCCTCGCTGGCGCAGTCGGGCGATCGTCCCGGCGACCAGGATTCCGACGCCACCGGCCACCGAGATGACCAGTGCGTGCCAACCGGGCCCGGCGATCGCGCCGACCACGTTGATCACGCTGATCCAGACGCCCAGCCGGAAGAGGTCCCGGTCGAGCCAGATCGCGCCGCCGGCCATGTGCAGCGCGCCGGTGAACCCGACCGCCGCAGCCGACCAGAGCAGGCCCGCCAGGTCGTGCGGCAGGTGCTCGGACACCCGGCCGAGCGCCGCGTACACGCTCACCGAGCCCAGCGCCCAGGCGCACCCGTACCAGCGGCCGCGCACCGCCGAGTCGCCGGTCACCTGCCCGTACGCCCGCGCACTGGCCACCGCCTGGATCGCCCCGGCGACGATCAGCAGGGCGAAGAGCGCGGTCAGGGGCAGCCAGTCGGGCAGGGCGACCAGCACCCGACCGCCCGGCGAGGAACGCAGGAAGAACAGCCCGAAGCCGACCAACCAGGCCACGCCCCACGGCCAGTAGAGCAGCCGGGCGTCGGGCTGTAGCCGGCGAACGGTCTCTGCGCGCTGGTCGTCGATCAGTCGGAGTGCGGTGGCGGCGTCGGAGGGTGGCAGGTCGTCGTCGGGCCCCATGCAAAGTACTTTAAGGCGCAAAGTCGAGGCCGTGTGCCCCGTGCGACTGCCCGGTTGCCGACAGAGACGCCAGGCACTCGCCGGTCGACAGTGCCCGGGCTGCGTGTCCGACTCCCGGGCACGTCCGACAGCGACCTACAGCGGTACCGGCGCCAGCGGTGTGGCCTGTGGCGCGGTCGGCAGCGGCGCGGGCAACGGTTCGGTGTGCAGCACCGACAACCGGGACACCGCGCGGGTGAGCACCACGTACAGCCGGTGCAGCCCACGCGGCTCGGCCGCGACTATCGCGGCCGGCTCGACCACCACCACGTGGTCGTACTCCAGGCCCTTGACCAGCGTCGCGGGCACCACCGTGACCCGCTGGGCGGCCGTGACATCGTCGGCGGTCGCGGTGGTGACGCCGTCGGCGGCCAGCGCCGCGCGCAGCCCGTCGACCGCGTCGTCCGCGGCGATCACACCGACCGAGCCGTCGTGTGCGAGCGCGGCGCGCACCTCGGCCACCGTCGCCGCGGTCAGATCGGCCACGGTACGCACATCCAGACCGCCGTCGTGCCGCAGCGACTCTGCCGGGGGTACGTCCACCGCGAGCGCCGGCAGCAGCAGGTTGGCGAACGCGACGACTGCGGCGGGCACCCGGAAACCGACGGTCAGCGGAACCACCACGGCGTCCGGCTTGCCCAGGTGCCTCAGGGACTCCCGCCAGTCGGTCGCCGCCCACGGCGCGGTGCCCTGCGCGAGGTCACCGAGCAGCGTGACCGAGCCGTGCTCACTGCGGCGCGCGATGGCCCGACACTGCATCGGGGACAGGTCCTGCGCCTCGTCCACCACGACGTGCCCGAACCCGGAGGGCCGCTCCAACAGCCCGGCCGCCTCGTCGACGAGCACGGCGTCGGCGGCGGTCCAACGGGTGGCCTTCGGCGTACGGGCCGGCTTCGCCCAGACCAGCAGCTCCTGCTCGGCATCGCTGAGCAGCCCGTCCGCTGCGGCGGCCAGCCGGGGCGGGTCGGAGAGCAGTCCGTGCACCAGCCCCTCCGGAGTGAGCGCAGGCCACACCGCGTCCAGGAAGTCCACCACCGGCCGGCACCGGCCCATCCGGCGCAGCCACGCGTCGCCGGGCGACTCGGCCCGCCGTGCCTCGGCCTGCCGTTGCAGCAGACTCACCACCCGTGCCCTGACCCGCTCCCGGCCGGTGCCGTACGGCAGCCCCTCACGTCGGGTCTCCTCGACGATCCGGTGCAGCGGCTCCAACCCGATCCGCCACCGGAACGAGCCGTCGGAGACGGTGATCGAGTCGGTCGGCGTGCCGATCCGGGACTGCACGGCCCGGTGGAGCACCGTCGCCATCCGCGCGTCGTGCTTCAGCGCGGCGGCGGCCGGCGACTCCACCGCCCGGACCGGCACCCGCGAGATCAGCTCCTCCACGGTGGCCTGCTCGACCTCGACCTCACCCAGGGCCGGCAGCACCGCCGCGATGTACGACAGGAACGCCCTGTTCGGCCCCACGATCAGCACACCTGACCGCCGCAACCGCTCCCGGTGCAGGTAGAGCAGGTACGCGGCCCGGTGCAGGCCGACCGCCGTCTTACCCGTGCCCGGTGCCCCCTGCACGCAGATCGAGTCCGCCAGGTCGGCCCGGACCAGCTCGTCCTGCTCCGGCTGAATGGTCGCGACGATGTCGCGCATCGGCCCGACGCGCGGTCGCTCGATCTCGGCCGTCAGGATCCGACTGGCCGTGCCCAGTTCCTCGCCCCGGTCCAGCCGCTCATCCTCGAAACTGGTCAACACCCCGTTGCTGAACCCGAACCGCCGCCGCACCGCGACCCCCTGCGGGTCGCGAGCACTGGCCCGGTAGAACGAGCGGGAGACCGGTGCCCGCCAGTCCAGCACCAGCGGCTCGCCAAGCTCGTCGGTGACGTGCCGCCGCCCGACGTGGTACCGCCGACCAGCATGCTCGCTGCCGCTGCCGCTGCCGCTGCCGCTGCCGCTGCCGCTGCTCGCGCTGCCGGCACTCCTGCATGCGCTGCTGCTCTCGCTTGGGCTGCCGGCACTCCTGCTTGCGCTGGCGCTGGCCGGGTTGCTGATGGTCGGGCTGTTGCTGGTTGCCTGCGTCAGGCCGGTTGCGGTGTCCTCGTCTGGTGCCTGTCCGCCGAATTCGAGGCGGCCGAAGAACAGCGGCGTGGTGGGGTCGTCGGCCAGTTCGGCGACCCGGCGGGCGAGGGTGCGGCCGAGGGTCTCCGCCGCGTAGGAGTCGCCGGCGACCTGGTCACCGGTGGAGAAGAGGGCTTCGGCGCGCTCCCGCATCCGGCGTAGGGCCGCGCGGGAGTTGGCCAGGTGAGTGCGTTCGGACGCGAGATCCGTGTCGAGGTCAGGTGCGGGCATGCTGACGTCCCATCGTTCACATCTGCTGCTCGCTCGCGTTTCCGGGGGGCGGATGGCCGACCTCCCGGCGCGACGACGTCCGTTCCGGTGCAGCTCACCTCGGCCGTCAAGCGGGCTGCAACCCTACGCCTTCCCGGCCGCCCCTTCCACCGAATTACCGAGCCAACCACCCGGACGAGTCCGCGCGTCGTCGGGCGGTGTGGCAGCAACGCGCGACCTCGCCCGCCCTCGCGCGCCTGCCGGGCCGCCTGCCGGGCCGAGCTGCGAGCGGGAGCGTCGCCTCGGTGTGGGTGCCGTGACGTGTGGCGGGAGAACCGCTTGTGCTCAGCAGCGTCGGTGGTAGAGGTTGCGGCGTGGGGCGCGCAGCTGGTCCAGCCAGGCGGGTGGGAGGAATTCGGGCTGGCCGTCCGACGCGATGCGGACGACCCAATCGCCCTGGTGCAGGACTCGGTGATGATGCCCGCAGAGCAGGACCGCGTTGCCCAGGGTCGTGGCGCCGCCGTCGGCCCAGTGGCGCACATGGTTGAGTCGGCCCGGGGCGCGGTGGCGGCGTTGCCGCTGCTCCGTTTCCCCGGGCCGCTCTCCGAACCCGGCGTGCGACTTTCACCGCACCGG